>JAKSRF010000037.1 GCA_024403755.1 Clostridia bacterium | reverse complement strand
GGCTCCGCAGTAGGTGTAACTTCAGGAGTCGGCTCTTCTGTAGGAGTAACTTCAGGTGTCGGATTCTCTCCGCCGTCAGGATCGCCGGTCTCATCATTCAAAACACAATCTCTTCTTCCTATTGAATATTCAGTTGAACCCGGGATAGGAGTAGGAATAGGTGTAGGAGTACCCATCGCTTCCAAATCCTCAATGTTATCATTTACTCTTTCCAACTGCTGGTTCAGAGAATCAATATCTCTGTTAATACTCTCTATGGTTGAGGATATAGAATCACTTTCTGACTGATACTGATTAACCAAAGGAGAATTCTCAGCTATGATTGCATTAGCTTCATCTGCGGTTGATTCAGCATTCTGTACTTTAGTAAGCTGTGCTTCTGCTTGCTTCAGAGTAGATTCGGCAACATCAATAGAATCCTGAAGGCCTGAATAATCGTGATCCGAAGACGGAGACATATCCTCATAATTTTTGTTACGAATTTTCTCCTCAAGCTGATCCTCAAGAGCTTCCAACTCTTCACTTTCTTCACAATCCTTCAAAGTAAAAAGCACCTGTCCTTCATATACATTCTCATATTGAAGGACCATAACTTCATCAACGACTCTGGTTTCCAATCCCTTAGGTGTCGTTACCTTTGTTACTTCAGAAGGTTTTGTCACAGCAGAATCGCTGTTTGTAAATGCAAGATTACCTCGAGTTACCTTCTTTGCATCAATCTTAGGTATTGTAGCATTCATTATTGTATTTGAGAAAAAAGTCAGAACTGCCAATACAGCCACAAAAGAAATTATCGCTTTTACCACCCATTTGCGTTTTTTAGAACCAGTTGCCATTTTAGTCTTCCTTTCAACACTTCTTTATATATCGAATAAAATTATTTAACTCCGGAACGTGATATTCCTTCAACAAGATATTCCTCACCTAAAAGGAATATAAGCAAAGCAGGTATCATATAGAGAGTTGATGCCGCAAATGCTATACCTATCTCCGCCTCATTTATCTGCGACAAAAAGACAGACAGCGGTTGCTTTCCTTCATCCTTCAGCAAGATAAGCGGTTGTTCAACCATGTTCCAATAATCTATGAACAACAATATCATCAATGCATATACGGCACTTTTACAAGAAGGAAGAGCTATATGCGTAAAAATCTGCCACTCATTAGCACCGTCAAGAAGTGCTGCTTCAATATAGGCAGACGGTATTTGTCTCATATACTTAGTAAGAAGGAATGTACTGAAAGTAGAGAAAATACCCGGAAGAATAATTGACCAATTAGTATCAAGAATACCGAGGCTGTCTGCTATAAGGTAATTCGGAACAAGAGTTACCTGGAACGGCATAAGCATAAGTATTACATATGAGAAGAACAAAATCTCTCTTCTTCTCCTTCTGTATCGTGCAAAGCTGTACGAAGCCATCAGTGATACAAGAAGCTGACCGAATACAATAGGTACAACAAGGATAATCGAATTCCAAAACTTCAAAAGATAAGCAGGACTCATAAACAAAAGAGTTTTGTACTGTTGTATCGTGACAAGCTGCGGAACGAATTTCAGTTTAGGAGCTTCAGACAAATATGTTGCTCCGTTCTTTGCGTGTCCTGAGAGACTTTGGAAAATCTTTCCGTAATTATCCGTAATTTCCGCAGAAGTCATAAATGAATTCAGGAACGTAAAGAATATCGGGAAAATCGCCAAGATTGCAGCGCAAACAGCTACAATTACACCCAAAGTCATAAAGAAATTCTTGAAAGCCTTACGGCGTTTCAATACGCCGGCAGTTCTTTTACGTTCTTTTGTACAGAAAGCAAGTTTTTCCTCTTCCGTCATGAGATCAAATCTGCTTACATACTTCGGTGTCTCAATAAAAACATGTCTTCTCGCATTACGCGCAGCCAAACGACGTTCAGCCTTAATCTCTTCCGGAGTACGCGACTCTTGAACTTTACTTGTCGAAGTACTGTTATCACTCGATTCTGCTATAAATACTTTCATTTGTTCTTCTGCAGAAGGTGCGGTCGGCTCAGCGACCGTGTTTGATACGGTTTCCGTACCCTGACCTGACAGAGACTTCAATTTATTAAGTGCTTCACTCATCTTTTCAGAAGAAGGAGTTAAATTGTCTTTATCCATATTCCCTCCTTAATCTTCCACATCGGCATCAAACTTTGTCTCGAAATAGAACAAACCGCCGACAATCAATATCATTCCGATACACATTACAATAGCACCTGCCGAAAGCTTAGAATAATCAAGATGAGTAAACGCGTTATTCATAAAATGCTGTAACATGTACAAACTATCAAACGGATAATCTCCGGTAAGAAGATATATCTCTCTGAATATCTTAAATGAATTTATGAGCGACATTATTCCGACAAAGAATAATGTAGAATTCAGGTAATGCATTTTAATCGCAAAGAATCTCTTAAAAGCTCCCGCTCCGTCAAGCATTGAAGACTCGATGATTTCTTCCGGAATATTACCGAGTGCCGCAAGAAAAAGAACCATGTTATAACCGAGATTTTTCCACAAGAATAAGATGAGAATTACTATTTGAGCATAATCGGATTTTAACCAATCTATCTTATCCATCCCGAAAAGCTGAGCTGTCCAACCGTTAATTACACCATTGTAGCTGAACAGTACCTGCCAAATAAGAACAACAGATGCAACCGGAACCATCATCGGATTCAAAAGGATGCTTCTGAAAACGCTCTTTCCCGGAAGACCTGAATTCAAAAGAATGGCAAGCAAAAGTGACAGTAATACAGCAAGAGGAACTGCCAGGAGAGCAAACGTAAGCGTATTAACCGATGCTGATTTAAAAGCATCATTATTCAGTACCTTCGTATAGTTATTCAATCCGACAAACTGCGTGTTGGTTGCAGATTTTCGAAAAGAAGTAATCAAAAGCTTAACCAACGGCCAAAAGAAAAATACCGTTACTCCGGCCAAACTCGGAAAAAGATATACCAAAAAAGTAGACCAGTCTGTAAACTTTCTCTTAAGATGCATTTTCTTCTTTTTTTTGTTGATATCAGGTTTCTTAATTGTGTCTGTTTTGCCCATAAAATCCTACTGTAACATATCCATATTCATTTTTACGAATATAATCTAGCACTATATTTATTAATAGCCAATATATTAAGTTATTAAGTTTTGTTTAAGAAGTATCAGATTTTGTTTTTTTCAATTTGTAAACTTTTTTAGAACAAGTAATAACAAAGCCTGCCAATGGTTGAATAGTTCGATTTTAAGTTGTAAAATGCTTTTATGAAAAACAAAAAAGGTTTTGACCAAAGTTGGTCATGGTGAGGAGGTATTATATGAAGAAATGTCCGGATTGTGGTATGGTCATTGCTAATCAGGCCATTAGATGCCCTAAGTGTAAATTTGATTTTGGTGAGAGTACATCTACTCCTACAGCAGTTGCAAGCGGTACAGTTGCTACAGTTGCTGCTCCTGCAACAGGTGTTGCTACAGGTATTCTTCCTATGGCAGAGGTAACAGCTGCCAATGTTGATTCGTTCTATGCAGATCTTAAGAGTCAGATCAGCAAACGCAGTACAGAGTTTAATCACTTTATTGATTTTCTCGAGAACAGAACTGCATGGTTGTCTGCACCTGCTGAGAAGGAAGGTCCTATGGCAATTGAGAAAGGTCTTCTTATCAGAAGCGTAGGTGTTGCAAAACAGTTATTAAGAATTAAAGATACATTGATGCCGCAGCTCGATGATGAGTCAGCAATAATTATCGGTTTGTTCCACGATGTAGGTAAAGTAGGTATCGAAGGAAAGCCTTTGTTTATCCTTGAAGAGAAGCCACAGGTTACTTCAGCTTTAGGTTTATCACTCAACAGAACAACAGCACCTGTAGCTACTCCTACATTTACTGTTAATTCAAATCTTGTTCCGATGGAAGTAGGTGTAAGAAGTCTCTTCCTCGTTTCACAGTATATGTTGTTATCTGATGATGAGGCACAGGCTATTACATACGCTGCCAACACATCAGCTCTTAAAGGTGTACCTTCACCTTATACTACTGTACTTGAGACAGCCATTAATCTTCAAAAGAATGTATACGAGAACCATGAAGCTATCGCAAATTATAGTTTCTCGGTAATTGCTCCATAAGATTGTTTCTTTCTTATATACTCCATTTCTTTTCCCCGTTCGGTACTTTCCCTATAACCGGACGGGGTTTCATTTGCAAGGAAAATTAATTACTCGGTCTGTTATCACCATGCTTTACTCCCAACATAGTCATTAATGACAAAAATACAAAGAAAGCGGCATATATAAACAATGTCTTATAACCTACAAACTCAAGGAAAAATCCCGAAAGGACAGGTGTTAAAATCTGTGCGGCCATCGAAAATGAATAATAATATCCGGTGAATCGACCAATCTCATCACCCGTTGCCAATTCAACCACCATAGGAAGTGAATTTACATTAATTGCCGCCCATGCAAAGCCGAGAACTGCAAGAAAAACATACATTATTCCGCTGAACGACTCTGCTGTAAAAGAACAAACCGCAAAAGCCGTAAAAGCAGAACCGAGCATTATTACTCCGATAATAATGGACTTTTTACGTCCGATTTTCGAAGAAATCGCTCCGACAGGAATATAAGATACAACGGCAACTCCGGTAGCTATTGTAAGACAACGCGAAGCAGATCCCAATTCCATGCCCCACTCCTGCTGTGCGAATTTGGTAAAAGAAGTTGTTACGGCATTATACCCCATATACCAAAAAGCAACAGACAAAAGAATAAGAAGTAAACTTATGCGCACGGCACGAGGCATTGATTTAAGAACCTCAATTGTGCGTTTGTCTGATTTTTTGTTCTCTTCATCGTCGTCTTCTTCAACCGGCAAAGTTGCTGCTATCTTATTTTCGTTTATTGTAAAAAACAAAATAATAACGGATAAAATCATAAGACCTACAACTATGACGAATATCGGCAGATAATCAACATGAGCGAGATTCTTTACTTTATCATCCGAAAAAAGAACTTGCGATACCAGCAAAATCATTATCGCGCCGACAGCACCCATAAGATTAATAATGGCATTTCCCTGACTTCTGAGCGGTCTCGGTGTCAAATCCGGCATAAGTGCTACAGCAGGCGAACGAAATATTCCCATCGAAAACAATAAGGCTCCGAGTACTATTACAAATGCAACATACTTTCCGGTATCGGGCGAAGCAAAATAAGAATTATCTATTAAAGGAATTGCAATCGAGAATACGGAAGCAAGAGCCGTTCCGATTATTATATACGGCATTCTCTTTCCGATTCTGCTGTGTGTCTTGTCAGAAAGAGAACCGAACAAAGGCAGCAGAAACAAGGCCAACACATTATCCATTGCCATAATTACGCCTTGAAGCGTATCACCGAGATGAAACGTATTCTTAAGAATCAACGGTATTACATTATCATACATCTGCCAGAAAGCCGTAACAGCAAAAAAAGCAAGTCCGATAAATATTGTTCGTTTCAAATTCAGCTTCATAATCAAATCCCTCCTGACAAGTCGATTTTATCGAGGCCAGAAGGGATTGTCAAATCAAAATAATTTATATGCACTCAGCTTCATTATTCAGCATCAGTACTGCCATCACTGTTTTTGTCATCGTCATCACTTGAAGAAGGTTCGCTTTCTTTTGTGACGCGCTTATTATTCTTTGTGCTCATAACAATCATTACTACAATTGCAATTATTAATAAACTTGCCGTAATAATTAACACTACTATCAACACATTATTGTTGTTCTGACCAACACTTTCTTGAACTGAAGTCTCTTCCGGAACAAGCTCAGGAACAAGCTGAACATTAGGTTCGCTCTCACCAGCGGAAATCACCTGATTACCTTCTACTGCTGTAGGAGCAATAAACTCATCATCCGTATGGAAATCATAAGTATTCTCATCAATTGCACTGCTGATTTCAGAGCTCAACTGTCTTGCCGCTGCATCCTGTAATGCTGCCTCATCTATAGTCAAGTCTAAATAGCAAACTACAAAATATCCGTATTCTTCGGAATATATAACTTCGATATCACCTTTTTGTCTGCTTTCATCAAAGCACCACGCATCAAAAGCAGGTACTGTCTGCCCCTCTTTCACACTGAACTCAGCGCCGTACTCTTTACACTCACCGTTTGCCTGTGCTTCGGCACCCAATTGGGCCAAAGTATCAGGATCACCGCCACAGGCATCAAGCAAAGCATCTGCTTTAGCTCTTGCTTCCTCAAGAGCTGCTTCATCGGATTCGGCAGCCGGTGCCCAATATAGTATATATCTGACTGAAGGAATCATCGGCACTTCTTCATCACCCATATCGAAGTTTTCTGTATAGTTTTGTGTATAAACATCATTAAGATAATAATTATACAATACCTTTGAGAAGGTCTCCGAGTTACACTCCGGACCATAATAAAGTGCCAGATATTCGTCGAGAGTCATCCCCTCTTTTGAGGCATTGTTAGTCTCTATACCCTGAAGTAAATCTTGAATCTCCTGAACAGTCTCATCATCAAGAACAATGTTCTGCTCATTTGCATACTTAAGTACAATATATGAGCTATGAAGCATTGTCTCTGAATAATCTCTGAAAAAATCACCATATGTTTTATACTTCGGTGCATTACCTTCACTGTCAAGCGGAACCTCAGCACTTAAATCCATGAAGCCCTCTGAGGTAACAGGGTAATAACCATATGCATTGGCATACTGTGATAATTCAAGGAATGCGTTTACAAAATAATAATTAGACTCCACTATCGGAATCGGTTCACCGTCAAAGTAATACTGATGATTCAGGTAATTGATTACCTGTGAACCATAAACATTCTCGAAAGTATAGTCTTTGATATTAAAATCATCCACAGCAGAAGTCTCTGTTGATTCAATCGCGTTAACCGCATCACTCTCGACATCTGTAGAAACTGTTGTTTGCTCTGCTGCAGTTGTTGAATCTACTGCAGTCTTTGATGTACATGAAGTCATCAAAGCAATTGCAAGCACCGTAGTAACTGAATTTATAATACACTTTTTCATTTGTCTGTCTCCGTTAGCAAAATATCGGTAAAATTATATCATGATTCTTCTTCAATTTCTTCTTCAATTTCTTCTTCATTTTCGACTGTTTTCTTTTTATTTGAAGATACTCTGACAAAAAGAATTATAAGAAGAACGAGAATCATCAGACATAAAACTAAACCGATAATCAAAACAACATCATGATTTGATGAAGCTTCTTCAGGATCCTGAACTTCATCTTCGGTCTCAACCACAGTATTTTCAGTAATCTCTTCCGTAACGCCTGTTTCTTCACCTGTAATTACCTCTTCAGGCTGAGCATTCTCTTCAACCGTTACCTGTTCAGATTCAGGAGCAATTGTCGGCGGTGGTAAAAAATCATCATTGGTATGGAAAGCATACGTATTATTTACTATGTTGGCATTTACCTGTTTGGTCAGATTCTCAACGGCTATCTGCTCCATAGCATCCTGATTCTCAACTATATTTACAAAGCCAACCAATACATAACCGTAAGCTTCAACGTAAATTATTTCCATATCACCCGGAATTCTCTCAGGACTTAAGCACCACTCATCAACTACATCAGCGATTTGCACCTGTCCCTGAATCAAAGCAACCTCGCCATATAATGAGCACTCGTCGTTTGCATAAGCTTCCGAACCGATTTCTCCAAAAGCGTCTATACTTCCGTTACACTGATCGTACATCGCCTGCGCTGCAGCCTGTGCCTTAAGTTTTGCCTCCTCGTTTCCCTCTCCGGATACTTCTTCAGAGGCATCCGTCATAACTGCACCATAATCAGATAACACGAAAGATGCAAATTTGATTATCGGACTCATAATGGTCGGCATATCACCGTAGTCAAAATTCTCGAGATAGTACTTAGTAAAAGCATCATTAATGTAGAAATTTGTAAGCACTTGTCTGAAAGCATCAACCGTACAATCAGGTCCGTAATAAACCTTTAAATAATCCTCCAAAGTCATTCCGGCCGCAAGTGCCTCTTCTGTCTCTATGGAACTAATCGTGTCTTCAATCTTTTGCAAATCCTCATTACCCAGAGTAATACCGATTGCTTTAGCGTTGTCCAAAATAATATATGTACTGTATAAAGATGTCTCGGCATATGATTTGAACATATCACCATATGTCTTATACAATGGTGCTTCACCATTATCACCTGCCGGAATCTCAGCTGCCAAATCAATATATCCTTCAGAAGTAACCGGATAATAATCATACTTCAACGCATCCTCTGAAAGCTGCAAAAATGCTTTTATAAAATAATAGTTGGATTCTGTCACCGGAATAGCCTGTTTCGCAAAATAATACTGATGATTAAGATAGCAATTTAATTGTGAACCGTGAATTGTATCAAAAGTATAATCGTTAATATCAAATGCTATTGTTGTCTCTGATGTCTCAGATTCAATTACTTCTTCAGACACTTCCGTTGTCTCAACATCAACTTCGGAAGTCGTGGTCGGAGCTTCCGTCTCTTCTGCAGTTTTCTTCGTTGAACAGGAAGAAAACATTAATGTTGTTGCTGTAATCAAAGTTAAAACACTTTTTATTTGCTTATGCATAATCTGCTCCCAAAATATAAATATCGTTTGAATTATAACATGTTTTGCAAATAATACAGCATATATGCAAAAAAAGAGCGTCAGATTTCTCCAACGCTCGTAAGTATCTCTATGACTATTTTCGATTGTTATAGTACTTCCCCTGCTTTTGTACCACATCGTTTATTCTTGTTCAGCCTTGGCAGCATCAATAACCTTCTGTGCCACTTCAGGAGGTGCCATCTCATATCTGACATGTTCGATAGTAAACCATCCTCGACCCTGTGTCATTGACTTAAGATCGGTTGCGTACGAGGCCATCTCTGCAGTCGGTACCTCACAGGATACTACGGTAGCTCCGTCCTCGTCAGTACCGTAGCCCATGATACGTCCGCGGCGCTTACTCATATCGCCCATGATGTCACCCTGCTTATCTTCAGGAATATGAACACCAACTGTACTGTACGGTTCAAGAATCATAGGATTACCTTGTTCCATACCGGCCTTAAATGCCAAATTGGCAGCAATCTTAAATGCCATTTCCGATGAATCTACATCATGATAAGAACCATCCACCAAAGTAGCCTTAAGATTTACTACAGGGTATCCTGCAAGAATACCGGACTTAATCGAATCTTGAAGTCCCTTCTCTACAGCCGGGAAGAAGTTCTTAGGAACAGCTCCGCCGAATACATTCTCCTCGAAAATGAGTTCTTCACTGTCTGACGGCTCAAATTCAATCCATACATCACCGTACTGACCATGTCCGCCGGACTGCTTCTTATGCTTACCCTGAACCTTAACCTTCTTACGAATTGCCTCTCTGTAAGGAACCTTCGGTTCGGTAAGATTAGCATCTACGTTATATTTTGCTTTAAGCTTACTTACAAGAACCTTAATCTGTGATTCACCAAGACCTGCAATAACCATTTGCTTGGTTTCTGCATTTGTAGTCACTGTAAAGCATCTGTCCTCATCCTTAAGCTTAAGAAGTCCTGCCATAATCTTATCTTCATCGCCTTTGGCAATCGGTTTGATACCCATTGACAGGCAAGGTGTCGGGAAATTAATCTTAGGCATCTCAAGAACACGTTTACGATCACAAAGCGTATCATTTGTAGAAGTTCCGACAAGCTTAGCAGTACAACAAATATCACCTGCATATGCTGCGTCTGTGGCAACCTGCTTCTTGCCTACCATAAAGAACAGTGAACCGATTCTTTCTTCATTACCGGTTGTAGCATTGTAAACCGTACTGTTTGCCTTAAGAACACCGCTGTTAATCTTCATAATCGATATCTTTCCGACAAACGGATCAGCTATTGTCTTAAATACAAATGCAGCAAGCGGATCCTCTCTGTTACATGCAACCTCAATCTCACTGCCGTCAGGAAGTCTTCCCATAAGCACCGGTTTACGTCCTGCAGGCGGTGTATCCTTAGAAATACAATTCAACAGGAAGTCAACGCCCCAATTCTTATAAGCAGAACCGCAATAAATCGGGTGGAGCTTACCTTCTCTGAATCCTGCATGTACTCCGTGACGGAATTCATCCTCCGTAAACGGTTCTCCTGCAAAATACTTCTCAAGAAGCTTATCATCGGCAACGGCAACCACCTCGTTAACGTTGTCCTGCAATTCATCAATTCTGTCATTAAATTCTTCAGGTACCGGAATCTCTGACAAAGAACCGCTCTTACTGTCTATGGAGAAAGCCTTACGATTCATTACATCAACAATACCTACCATATTACCGTCTGACATAATAGGAAGAGACAAAGGAATAACTCCTTCGCCTACACGTTCCTGCATACGTGCAACAACGTGATCAAAATCTGCATTAGGTTCATCCATTCTGTTTACAAAGAAAAGGAACGGAACATTCTTCTTACGAAGAAGTCTTATCACCTTATCGGTACCTACTGAAGTACCGCCCTTGGCCGAAATAAGAACTATACCACTGTCAGCTACTCTGATACCTGACATCTCCTCACCGAGAAAATCAAAATCACCCGGAGTATCAATAATGTTGATTTTGGAATTCTTATACTCACATGTTGCAACTGCAGTATTAATTGACATCTGTCTCTTAATCTCTTCAGCATCAAAATCCAAAACCGTATTACCGTCAGGAATCTTTCCCATTCTCTCAATGGTGCCCGTACATAAAAGCATCGCCTCTGCCAGCGTTGTCTTACCGGAACCGACATGACCTAACAGGGCGATATTACGAATCTTATCTGCGGAATAATCTTGCATTAATTCTTCCTCCTTAAAACATTATAAAAACATTATAATATTTTGATGTCAGGATTTCTACTAAATACACAAAATAATTTGTATTTTTTCTTTCGTCTATAGCGAAAATGCACAACCGACGAACAATTTTGTAGTGCATTCTACTAATAATGAATGTGCTATAATCTATCGGTACAAAAATTAAGCTTTTCGAGAAATATAAAAAAGCGGAGGATGGCATTATGCAAGCTGAATTTGGATTTAATAAGGATAAAATTACAGTAACCGTTCCGGACAAAAACTATCTTACAACACTTGTTCCGAACAAGGTTGAACTTGATCTTACCGGTGAAGCCGAAGTAGTGAGAGCTCTTCAAAATCCTATCGGAAGTCCGCGTCTTAAGGACATCGTCAAAAAGGGAGAGAAGATTGCTATCATCACATCAGACATCACAAGACCGATGCCGAGCTACAAAGTCATTCCTCACGTATTGGACGAACTTAATGAAGCAGGTATTCCGGACGAAGACATTACTGTTGTTTTCGCTTTGGGAAGCCACGGCGGTCACACCGAAGAAAGAAAACGTCAGATTGTAGGAGATAAGGTATACGACCGCGTTAAATGTATAGATTCCGATATGAATGACACCAAGCATCTCGGTGTAACTTCAAGAGGAACTCCTGTAGACATATTTACTCCTGTTGCAGAAGCAGACAGAAAGATATGTCTTGGAAATATCGAGTATCACTATTTTGCAGGATATTCAGGAGGTGCCAAAGCAATCATGCCGGGTGTATCTACCCGAAACGCTATTCAAAATAACCACAGCGCCATGGTTCAGCCTGAAGCATGTGCAGGCAGACTCGATGGCAATCCTGTAAGAGAGGACATCGAAGAATCAGGTGCAATCCTCGGAATCGATTTTATCGTAAATGTTGTTCTCAATGAGAAAAAAGAAATCATTAAATGCTTCTGCGGTGACAAAATCAAAGCTCACAGAGAGGGATGCAAATTCCTTGATTCCTTCTATGCAATCAAAATTCCTTCAAGAGCAGATGTTGTTGTTGTAAGTGCCGGCGGCTTCCCTAAGGATATAAATATGTACCAGGCTCAGAAAGCACTGGACAACGCAAAGCATGCCGTAAAGAAGGACGGAATCATTGTATGGATTGCCGCCTGCTCCGAAGGACTCGGTGAATCACATTTCAGTGATTGGATGACAGGACATGAGAAATCCTCCGACATGATTACCCACATAAAAGAAGATTTTATACTCGGCGGACACAAGGCCGCAGCCATCGCCATGGTCCTTGAGAATGCCAGAATCTTCCTTGTATCTTCATTGGAACCGGATTTTGTTAAATCTGTTTTCCTTGAACCATATTCGGATATTCAGACAGCAATTGACGAAGCCATAAAAGTCAAAGGCGAAGACGCGTCTGTTCTTCTTATGCCTTACGGCGGTTCAACATTGCCGAGAGAGTAATTACTTCAAACGAATAAATAAAACGATGCCGGTCGCGCAAAAACTACTGATGGTTTTTGCGCGGCATTGTTTTGGGTGGATATTGTGAATACTGTCGGTTTTGCGGCCTGATTCACTGTGAGAGGCCGTTTCAGTAGTCAAGTCCATATTTGCGTGTAAATTTAAAACCTGCATAATTCGTTTTTTTCACTTTTACCGCGACTAAAATCGGGTTTTACCGTGAATCTGAGTCACAAACCATCAGGATTTCAGTCACTTTTTCCGAACATAGCAGAACCGCTCAATTTGAGCGGTTCCAGAGAGGAGGTACGCTATAAACAAAGCACGTTGCTTTACTTATACAAATTTAACTGTACATTATTACTACTTATATTATATTCCCATTAACTCTTGTGTCATAAGCTGTTAATAACTAAGCATTATCTAAATCATCAGCACTCAAGCTTCTCCTGTGATAAACCGAGAGCGGTCACTGTCTCCTTCAGTGTATCTCTCAAATCGGTAACATCAGCATTCGGCATTAGTTCATAAGCGGTATTCTGATAATCTGCATCAGGCATGTTGCGGAAAAGTGAATATACTTCTTTAGGATTATCTTTCTTAGAGATTTTATAGAAGGTATCAACCACGCGTGACATCTTTGCTGACTGAGCCCATCGAGCCATTGGCTTAACTTCCTTATCTACACCTGTTACTTCGCAGGCTTCACGGAAGAACTCAAAAGAATTTTTGTGATCACCTGTGATGAAGTATCCGCATCCGGATTCACCCTGCTTGGCAATTGCCAACGTTGACATCGCAACATCTCGTACGTCTACAAAGGAATGAGCACCCTGTACCATTGGAACATCATGATTAATATATGCATCCAGTGCTCGGCTTACATCGGAATCAGGTGATGTATCAGGTCCGATAATGAACGTAGGAAGAACCATAACTGCATTAAATTTATTCATCGATACTTTCTCCATAATGTATGAAGCAGCCTCGGCCTTCGTTCTTGCATACTCACCTGCTACGCGGTTACGATCAAAATGCAGTGAACCTGAAGTTTGCTCCTGAGTAGGATCCAACGAATAAGCGGTTCCTACATAGACCATGCGTCCTATCTTATTCTTTATGCAGCAATCAGTAACATTAACTGCACCGGATACATTTACACGTCTCATTGTGAGATTAATCTTATCGCTTATCTCAACTAACTCATCCGCATGAATAAGTGCGCACTGTCTTGGTTCCTCAACATCAAAAAATTCCTTCATAGAATCCTTATTAAATGTCTCGCCTCTGAAAATATCTACTCTTTCATCGAACTCAGTTGTGTCATCAGGATTAACCAATACACGAACATTCTCGCCGTTCTCGAGTAGTAACTGAACTATATGCTTACCTAACTGTGTGGTAGCTCCTGTTATTAAATACTGCTTATACATATCGGTACCTCCTTTGTACATTTGTATAATTGCTATGATTTTACAATATCAAAAAATGAATTTATGTTTTTTTGTGTGTATAATGCAACACAAAAGCATAATATGTGTTACCGAAGTGTTAATATTGGCACAAAATCGGCATTTTTTGCCTTTACTTCTCGAAAAAGTGACTTTTTAGTCTAAAACTTCTTGACAATTCGCCCTTCGGTAATTATTATCTATGTTGTTATATTAAAAGGCTGTGACGAAGAAGGTCAGAGGCTAAGCCGTTTACAGAGAGTCAATGTTGCTGAGAATTGATGACGGACACCTTGAGTACTATCGCTTCCGAGCTGATACCCCGAACAGCATCTTGTGCTAAGTAGACAGTATCCGTAGACGAGCCGCGTTAAGGCGAGGGGTTTGTTTGAACCTGTGAGTGGCAGGACTTGTTTCTGCAATTTGAGTGGTACCGCGGATATTTATTCGTCTCAAGTTGAACTTTTCGAGAAGAGAAAGTTGCTTGGGATTTTTTTTATACAAAAAAGGAGGCCGACAAAATGGAAGCTAATGAGAAAAACAACGTAAATCAGAATCTGGATGCTAAAATTCAGGAAATCGCAGACAGAATCAAGGGCTTGCGTCTTGATATGGACATGACTCCGGCTGAAATCGCAGCGAAATTGGAAATGTCGGAAGAAGAATATACACGTTATGAGAACGGAATTGAGGATTTCAGCTTTACTTTCGTATATAAGTTTGCAAATCTTGCCAATATAGAAATAAACGACCTTATGGAAGGTACTTCTGCTTCACTTACGGAGTATTCGGTTACACGTAAGGGTGAAGGCCGTCCGATTACAAGAAGAGCAGGCTTCAAATATAACAGACTCGGTTCACGCTTCAGAAACAAGCTTTGTGAGCCTTTCCTGGTTGTAGCTCCTTATTCAGAGGAAGCTCTTAATCCTCCGTATAAGCTCGTAACACATGCAGGACAGGAGTTGAATATCGTTAAAAAGGGTACACTTAAAGTTATGATCGGTGATACCTACGAGATATTGCATGAGGGCGACAGTATTTTCTTCAGTTCGACAACACCTCACAACGAATTCGCAATCGGCGGTGAGGATTGTGAATTCTATGCAATCATTCTTAATCCTGAAGCATGGACTTCAAATGCCACTTACCAGGCTACAAAGAAATCAGAGATAAAAACTGACAGTACAACAAATACCGATCTTGCTTGTCTTACAGATCCTATTTATAAGAGATTCTGCACCGAAGAGGTGGATGAGAACGGACTTCTTAAGAAAATCGTTTTCGATCAGGCTAAGGTTGATAAGTTTAACTTTGCTTTTGACTGCGTTGATGAGCTCGCAAAGAAGGATCCTGATAAGACAGCTATGATGTGGGTTGCTAAGGATACCGTAACTGAGAGAAGATTTACTTTCGCTGATATGAGCAGATACTCAAGCAAGGCTGCTAATTTCTTCGAAAGTGTCGGTATTAAGAAGGGCGACCGCGTAATGCTCATACTCAAGAGACACTATCAGTTCTGGTTCGCTATGCTCGGTCTTCATAAGCTCGGCGCTATAGCAATTCCTGCAACCAATCTTCTCAAGGAGCACGATCTCGATTACAGATTTAAGGCTGCCGGCGTAACAGCAGTTGTATGTACACCTGACGGAACAGTAGCCGAAGAGATTGAGAAGGCTGCAGCAAACTGTGAAGAGGTTAAGCAGCTCATTATGGTAAACGGATGTCATAAGGGCTGGATTGACTTCGATAAGGGCGTAGAGGCTGCTTCAGGTAATTTCCCGCGTCGCGAGGACAGTGCTTGCGGCAACGATCCGCTTTGTATGTTCTTCACATCAGGTACATCAGGTTATCCGAAGATTGCAATGCATTCACATAAATACCCGCTCGGACATATCACTACTGCCAAGAACTGGCATAATGTTGATCCTAACGGTTATCATTTCACTATTTCCGAGACCGGTTGGGCTAAGGCTCTTTGGGGTAAGCTCTACGGACAGTGGCTCTGTGAAGCACCTATCTTTACATTCGACTTCGATCGTTTCCATGCCGACGAGATTCTTCCTATGTTTGCGAAATACAAGATTTCTACATTCTGTGCTCCGCCGACAATGTATCGTATGCTGGTAAAGGATGACTTATCAAGATTCGATTTGTCTTCACTTAAATATGCCGCTGTTGCAGGCGAAGCACTTAATCCTGAAGTATTCAATCAGTTTATGCGTGCTACCGGTATTCGTCTTATGGAGGGCTTCGGTCAGACAGAGATTACTCTCGCAATCGGTAACCTTGTAGGTTCTTCCATCCGTCTCGGTTCAATGGGAAAGGCTAATCCTCTTTATGATGTTCATATTCTTGATGAGGACGGTAATGACTGCAAGGCAGGTGAAACCGGTGAGATTTGTATAAAAACATCTGATAACGTTCCTTGCGGTTTGTTCCTCGGTTACTATCGTGACGAAGAGAAGACAAAGGATGCTTGGCATGACGGCTACTATCACACAGGTGATACTGCTTGGCGCGATGAGGACGGTTACTTCTGGTATGTCGGTCGTGTTGATGACGTTATTAAATCTTCTGGCTATCGTATCGGACCATTCGAGATCGAAAGCGTAATTATGGAGCTTCCTTATGTTCTCGAGTGCTGTGTTACAGCTACTCCTGATCCTGAAGGTGTAAGAGGTCAGGTAGTTAAGGCAACAATCGTACTCGTAAAGGGTAAAGCTGAGCCTTCCGATGAACTTAAGAAGGAAGTTCAGAAATACGTTAAGGAAAAGACCGCTCCTTATAAGTACCCTCGTGTAGTTGAGTTCGTTGAAGAGCTTCCTAAGACTATAAGCGGTAAGATCAGACGTAATGTAATCCGCGATAACGATAATCAGAAGTAATAATGTTGTAA
>JAKSRF010000036.1 GCA_024403755.1 Clostridia bacterium | reverse complement strand
CTATATTTCTTTGCCTACTAAATTTTTAGTTCTCCCCAAGAAAACGTGAAGAGCCGTTTTTTTTACTGAAGTAAAAACACTCTTTCTCATCAAGCAACAATTACCGAAGTGAATCTGAAACTCTTGCCCAATATGTAGATTCTGACTGTTAATACACAATTAAAAAAGCGCCACATGTGTGACGCCTTTTCATTTGCCCCTCTATAAAAATCACCTCAGTGATTCGAATAGCTCATTAACTTTTATCAGATCTTCTCTGATAGATATCTTCTGAGGACATACTGCCTCACACTGACCGCACTGCAAACAATTGGATGGCTTCTCACTCTCCGGAGTAGCACCCCACTCCCAATTTGCCTGGCCTTTATTTCCATACTTTCCGTATTCATTCCACATAAGGAAGCTTCTCGGAATATTGACACCGCCCGGACAAGGCATACAATATCTGCAACCGGTACACTTATTAAACACACGCGCATTCAAGCCTGCACGGAGATTTGCAATTGCTTCAGCTTCACCTTCAGTAAGCTTCTTATAATCAGAGAAAGTCTTTATATTATCCTCTACCTGATTCATGTCCGACATACCGCTCAAAATAACCTTTACAGCATCAAAAGAAGCGACAAATCTCAAAGCCCACGAAGCCTTCGAGGCCTCACTGTCAAAAGTGTTCAGTTCAGGCATCAGATCGTCGGGAATCATTGCAAGTGAACCACCTCTGATCGGCTCCATTACAATGACTGGAATCCCCAACTCTTCCGCAAGCTTTACCCCTTTAACTCCGGCCTGATTTTCAACATCCATATAGTTGAATTGAACCTGGCAAACATCCCATGGAGCTGCCTTAATCCATTTTTCAAAAACTTCAAAGCTGTCATGAAAAGAAAATCCTACATTACGAATGTAGCCCTTTTCCTTAAGCTCGAAAAGCAAATCAAAAACGCCTAATTCACTCATCTTAGTGAAACGGCTTTCATCCATCGCATGAAGAAGATAATTATCAACATATGTCTTATTCAGTCTCTTCAACTGATTAAAAAACATCGTCTCTGCTTCTTCTCTGCTGTTAATCTCCCAAACAGGAAGCTTTGTTGTCAGAAAATATGAATCTCTGTCAAACTTATCAAGAACTTTGCCGACAAAAACCTCTGATGCTTTATCATGATACGGATATGCAGTATCAAAATAATTCACACCTGCCTCATAAGCTTTAACAATCATGCTCTCAGCAAGCTTCTCGTCAATTTTGCCTTCAGATGTAACCGGGAAACGCATACAGCCAAAACCTAATAACGAAACAGGTTTATCAAGGCCCTTAAAGATGCGTGTTTCCATCAAGCTGTCATCCTTTCAAAATTCTTATAATTAATGATAGCATACGAAAATGCTCACTTTTTATCAAAAATTTTGCTATTTTTATATATTTTCGACATAAAAGAGCATAAGCCATTAATATTCAGGTCCTATAAAGTCCAATACCGTTTTCTTTTATATTGGTGGCATTCGATCCTCTCCACTGGTTGTTGAAAACAAAAGAAACCTCACTGTCAGGCATCGGATTTTCTTCGAAATGATTGAGGTATATAATTCCACTTTTTAAAAAGTACTTAAAATGCCGAAAATAATACAAAATATACAAAAAAGACCGCCTTAATCAAAGACGGTCTTAAAAAAGTCCAAGTAAACAAATCAATTATAGAGATATTCTTCTCCGTTATACTTGATAACTACTTCATTCTCACTTCCCTCAGGCAAAGCCTCAACATGACCTATTACCTGTGCATCGATATTAAAGGATTTAGCTATCTCAATAATGCCGTCTGCTACTGAAGCATCACAGTAGAACTCAATTCTGTGTCCGCAGTTAAATACCTGGAACATCTCTTTCATAGGAATCTCACCTGACTCATAAATTGCCTTAAAGATAGGAGGAAGCTCAAAGAGATTATCCTTAACATATCTGATATTCTTACCGAAATCACGGCACTTAGCCTGTCCGCCGCCTGTACAATGAATGATACCGGAAATAGAATCCTTATACTTCTTAAGAACAGGAATAATAACAGGAAGGAATGTTCTCGTAGGTGCAAGAATTGCTTCACCTACTGTTACGTCAGCACCCGGAAGCTTATCTGTCAAACGGAACTTACCGCAATAAGCTTTATCCTCTGTAAGAGTAGCAGAGAACGACTCCTTGAAATTCTCATAATAATACTTTGAAAGAAGCATATGTCTTGCTGCTGTCAAACCATTTGAAGAAATACCTGAATTATAGGAATCCTCATAAGTTGCCTGACCTGAAGAAGCAAGTCCTACAATGACATGTCCCGGCTTGATATTAGCTGCATTTACAACATCCTCTCTCTTAACACGGGCAACGATTGTTGAATCAACGATAAGAGTATTTACCAAATCACCTACATCGGCTGTCTCACCGCCGCACATCTTAATATTAATTCCGTTATCGGCTAATTTTGCAATAACTTCATCATAACCCTCGATTACTTTTGCAATAGCCTTTCCGTCAACACGATGTGCATTACGACCGATTGTATTGCTGAGAACAAGATTCTCATAACAACCTACACAAGCAAGATCATCTGTATTCATTACAAGAGAATCCTGAGCGAGGCCCTTAAACCAATCATAATTCCCTGTTTCCTTATACATAAGATAAGCTACAGATGACTTAGTTCCTGCACCGTCTGCATGAATAGCTACACAGTAATTATCATCTCCTGCAATATCCTCAATCATTTTACAAAAAGCGCCCGGAACTACTCCCTTTGATTGATTCTTTACCGCTTTCTTAACATCATCTTTTGTAGGTGATACACCTCTACTCAAATAAGACTCTGCAGACATAAATAATCCTCCTATGTAACAAAATTAAATTAATATCTTATAAAATCCAAGCAGGCCGGTAAGCCGGGTTCTGTATATGACAATCATCTATCTAATCTCGACATTGCTGCCGAGCTTACGCCATCTCCTCGAGGTCCGCGGACAACGATTACACCTCTCCACGATGTTGCTCCGGGTGGGGTTTACAAGGCCGTCATGTCTCCATAACGCCGGTGAGCTCTTACCTCGCCTTTTCATCCTTACCATACTGAGTATGGCGGTTTTCTTTTCTGTTGCACTTTCCTTAAAGTTACCTTCACCGGCCGTTAGCCGGCACCCTGTCCTATGGAGCCCGGACTTTCCTCATGTACCGCCGTTAAGCCTTATGGTACCCGCGATTGTCTCAACCTGCTCAGAAACAATAACATTATAAACTAAAACCTCTCAAATACATAATGCTTCATGCAAAACTTTCATTGCCAAAATCTACAAATATTTCAATATCAGGATATTTATCGTTGATTATTTTCTTTAAAGCCGGTAAATATATACGTTCAGTAGCGTTATGTCCGGCGATAATCGTTGAGATATTATTATTTTCGAGAAGGACACAAACATGATGCTTTATCTCTCCCGATATAACAAGATTAAAACCGTTATCAAGCACATACGAAAGAGAATCCTCATCAAATGATCCTCCTTGTATAAAAGCCTTGCTGACAAATTTCTCCTGATTACAAAAGGATATTACTCCCGAGGCATTAAGGCCACGTCCCACCAACTTCATAGTCTCATTAAGCGAAGTTTTTCCAAACTCTGCACAGACACCGCAAAACACCTTATCCTTAGGCAAAAGCGAATATTGGGCATTCTCACCCCAAATCGCACGTGCCAAAAGCAAATTAGAATATTTATCGTTATAATCAAGATTAGTATGATGAGCACTGTATGCAATGTCATTCTTAATTAATTCAATAACAGAAGAACCACACGGATTGTCATCACGAACATTATTGATTCCCCCGAAAATCAGCGGATGGTGAGTAATCAACATATCATACTCGCCCTTCACGCAATTACTGATTACACGCCGAGTTACATCCAGAGCAATATATATTTTCCTGACTTCCTTTAATGAAGAACCGACAATAAAACCGGGATTATCATAATCCAACGCCGTCTCAAGCGGAAATTTCTCTTCCAATAACGAATTAATCTCTTTTACCCTTGTCATGCCTTCCTCCTATATTCTGCCGCGGCTTTCCATTACTTTACGCAGCTTAATGTCACCACGACTTCTTAAAGTGAACACATCGTCCAAATGGCTGTGATAAGCTTTTGTTAACTCATCATTCTTTGTAAGAAGCATCGGTCCGTAATATAAATCTTCATCAGTAAGAGTATATGATTCACCTGTAAATATCGTCTTTATTATCACATAAAAATTATCATTGTCTACCGCTACTTTCTCACTGATAATCTTAAAGCCTGTCGAAGACAGGAATTCTCTTACTCTGTCGAGTGATTTTTGAGGCTGAATAACAAAATCCACAGTCTCAAGAACAGACCTCTCTACATTATTCATAGCAAAGCTCATAATGTCGATTATATTGTTTCCGCCCATACCGGCAATGGTAACAGTATCGTTAATACATATTGTTATTCCGGTTATTCCGTCAGTATTATATACTGCCGATTGTTTCTCGAAGCCTGCATTCATCAATGCCTGTTTGCTTCTCTCGGCAGGAGCCTTATTTATATCGGTTGCTATTGCAAATCCGGTAATCTGATTTTGAAGACAAGCTATTGAAAACAATGCATGATCCGATCCGACATCAATAATTCTTCCGTTTGTCGTCTTAGCTTTATCTAGTTCCGAATAAACTGCTTCCAAACGCGGCGGTAAAACTATCATTTAATTCCATCCAATTCTCTGATTTTTTGCTCATATACTTCAATATTACTCTGTATTACTTTAATTCTGCTGTTAATGGTCTCACGCATATTAGGCGGAGTATTACTCAAAAGAACCATATCATTATACAAAGCATTTCTCAAGGAAGCGACTCTTCTCATAAAAAGAGATTTCAAATACATGTCATGTATAACATTATACTCGGAACAGCTTGCTTTCAGCATTCTGTAGGCTTCCATAATAACATCACGAGCATTTCTTCCGTTAAATGTGAAACGCATTAAAAATGCTTGAAACTGATCCATATCCAATCCTGTATCATCATCAAAATTATTAAGAATATACCAGATTGTATTCTTCATATACTCACCGGCAAAATCATCCTGAGTAAGTATCCAATTATGTTGTATCAGCTCATCCGATGCCAAATCCTTACCGAGAAGCAATGCCAATGCCAGCAAATCAATTTCTTCTTTATACGCTATATCCTTAGGAACCCTGTTCTGAACAGCAAACTCAGACAAAGAATTCGAACGAACCCTGCAGTCATCGTCATCATTAACTTCGTCCGGTATACACGCTTCGTTATCTAAATCCAAGAATGTCTCTTGCTGTTCGCGCTCTCTGCGTCTTTCACTCAACTGTTCCTGTCTTAAATCCTTATCTCTGAGTTCAAGCTCGGCGTCCTTCATTCTCTCAACAATAATTGACGGATTTGCATTAAGATAAGTAGAAGCAATAGAAGCCATTCTGTCTCTTTTTACTTCGTCTGTAACCATTGAACCATATCTGATTATGTCCTTTTGATAATTAAAATCATCAAGAACGCCGTCATTCAAATTGTCTTCATATGCTTTGTTAAGAAGATACTTATCTATATCAACAGCATCATCAACCACTTTTTTGAACTCTTCTTTTCCGAATTCTCTAATAAATTCGTCAGGGTCCTTCGCATTAGGAACCTTCGCTATTTTTACTCTTACATTCAGAGACTTAATTCTTCTCATATAAGACAGAATCATATCTATCGCTCTAATAGCCGCTTTTTGTCCCGCATTATCAGCATCGAAAAAGAACACTATTTCATTCGCATACTTTGAGGCAAGACGTAACTGTTGTTCCGTAAAAGCAGTACCCAGCGATGCAACTGCATTGGTTACACCGGCCTGATGCATTGCAATAGTATCCATATAACCCTCAACAATTATCAATTGTGACGGTCTGTTTTCCTTTGCAAAATTCAACCCGTAAAAATGCTCTTTCTTGTTATAAACAAGAGAATCAGGTGAATTTACATATTTAGATGAATCATCAATCAAAGTTCTGCCGCCGAAAGCAATGAGTTTACCCATAGAATCAAATATCGGAAACATCAATCGATCATGAAACAAATCATATATCTTATTGTTCTTTGAAGATCTGACAAAAAGACCTGAATTAAGAAGCTCTTCCTCTGTAAAGCCTTTTTTTATCAAAACTGAATAAAGATTGGAAAAGCCGCTCGGTGCATAACCCAATCCGAAATGCTTACTTGTTGCCGGAGACAGACCTCTCTTCAGAATATAATCTCTCGCAGGTTTTCCGATTTTGGTATCAATCAGACACGAATAATAATATCTCGCAGCTTCCTTTAAAATTGACCTTATTCTTTCCTTCTTATCATTAGTCTCCTTTGAGTCACCGTGTCCGCCTCTCTCAGGAACATCTACTCCATATTGCTTTCCCAAAAATCTTACAGCTTCAGGATAAGTTTTATGCTCAATTTCCTGGATAAATGTAATGGCATCTCCGCCCTTACCGCAACCGAAGCAATGAAACGTTCCTCTTACAAGCGATACGGAGAAAGAAGGTGTTTTCTCAGAATGAAAAGGACACAATCCAAAAAGATTCTGTCCGGTTCGTTTGGTAAAAGACACATAACTGCCGACAACTGATTCAATATCAGCTTTACTTTTAACTTCTTCAATTATGTTCTCCGGAATATATCCTCCGCCCTGTGCCATTAAAGAACAATCTCCCTACTGATTCTGATATGAAACAGAAGGCTGCAACTTCACAAAGAAGATACAGCCTGTAACTGTCTGTTAACTAATGCTTGAAACCAGAAAAACTGACTATTACTTATCCTCAGCTGTCTTATTCAAGTCCTCTCTCTTAATAATAGTACTGATTGCAGCTTTCTGAAAAGTAACAAGTGTATTAGCTACTGAAGTTGAAATTGTAACCTCATTATCCTTGATATTTGCTACAAATCCAACAAGTCCGCCGATAGTGATAACCTTATCACCTACGCTGAGTTCCTCAACCTGCTTCTTAAGTTCCTTCTCCTTCTTACGTTGCGGCAATACAAGGATAGCATACATAGCTACCATAAGAACCGCAAAAACAATGAGAGGAGCAAAAGTAACTTGCTGCTCAGGAACTGCCTCAGCCTCGAGAATCATTCTAAAACAAACCATCATAAAAACTCCTTAAAATTTATTTATCTGCAAGTATCTGTGCAGTAATATCCTGCATCGTATACATACCTGGCTCTTTGCCTACAACAAACTCAGCCGCTCTGAGCGCTCCTCTTCCGAAAACAGAACGATCCTGCGCCTGATGACTGATTGTCAATATCTCCTCATCACCGATAAACATAACATCATGATTACCGACAATATTGCCGCCTCTTATAGAAGAAATACCAAGTTCCTTATGGTCTCTTGCCTTACGGACATCATGTCTGTCAAAAACATACTCAACCTCATTATTGGTCTCTTCCGAAATAACATCGGCAATCATATAAGCCGTTCCTGAAGGTGCATCAAGTTTTTTGTTATGATGAGCCTCAACAATCTCCATCTCATAATCAGGATAAAGAACTTTTGTAGCACTTCTGACAAGCTCAAACAAAACATTCATACCAAGGCTCATATTAGCGCTCTTAAATACAGGAACAATCTTTGAAGCCTCCAACAACATTGCACAAGTATCATCCGATAAGCCGGTAGTACAGCATATCAGTGGTTTTTTATTCTGCATAGCATACTGCGCAACAGTCGGAACTATATTGGCATTAGAGAAATCAATTATAACATCAAAATCAACATCAACCTCGGCAAGAGACTCAAAAATAGGATAACCAAAACCGTTATCGGCACTGAACATATCAACACCGGCTACAATTCTGTACTTATCACTTCCCTTACACATCTGACTGATGCTTTTGCCCATTCTTCCGTTGCAACCATGCATTAGTATATTAACCATAACTCAATCCTCCGCGATAAAAATTATGCAAAATAATTCTTAATGGCACTTATATCATAAGTGTTTATAATATCGGTCATTTTCTCAGCCAAAGCCGGAGTCATCTCACATAACGGCAAACGACAAGGACCTACATCAAGTCCGAGAATATTCAAAGCAGTCTTAACAGGAATAGGATTTACCTCAAAAAACATAGAATTAATGAGAGGAACAAGCTCCACCTGCATCTTACTTGCAGTTTTAAAATCACCGTTTAATGCTGCATGCATCATTGTCGATACAAACTCAGGCAAAATATTGGCTGCTACGGAAATAACACCCTTACCGCCTAATGAAGCCAGCGGTACTGCCAATGCATCTTCACCTGAATACAAAGAATATCTGTCGCCGCAAACACTCAAAATGTCCGGTACCTGACCAAAATTACATTCTTTAATTCCGACAATATTATCATAATCGGCAAGTCTTTCCAAAACCTTTGCAGAAATGTTAACGTTGGTTCTTGAAGGTACATTATACAAAATTATCGGACAATCACAATTTGCAGCATGCTCGGCATAATGTCTTACCAAACCTTCCGGTGTACACTTATTGTAATAAGGTGTAACAAGAAGAACTGCATCTGCTCCCATCTTTGCTGCCGCCTTAGTCAGTTCAACTCCGTGTCTGGTATCATTTGAACCTGTACCTGCTATAACCGGTATTCTGTGATTAACCGCATCAATAACACACTTTATCGTAGCAAGATGCTCTTCGTCAGGCATTGTAGAAGCTTCACCGGTTGAACCGCATACTACAATTGCATCAGTCTTATTTTTTATATGGAATTCTACCATTTTCTCAAGCTTGACAAAATCAACACCCTTCTCATTAAATGGTGTTACTATAGCAACTGCAGATCCTTCAAACACAGGCTTACTCATATACGTCGCCCTCCTACTAAAATATTTATACATTATAAATCATCTTTCACAAAGACAATAGAGTAATTTTATCATTTTATAAAGCAAGTAGTCAAATTGCATATTAATAGGTTTTGTGTATAATAACATAGAAACTTTAGTTACAAAATATATAAAAGGTATTTTTATGAAAACAAGTGATTTTAGTTATTATCTTCCTGAAGAATTAATTGCACAGCATCCGCTGGAAGACAGAGCTTCTTCCAGACTTCTTGTTTTGGACAAAGACACAGGAGAAAGACAGCACAAACATTTTAATGATTTACCTTCATATCTGAATAAGGGTGATGTGCTCGTCATCAATAATACCCGAGTTATTCCGGCAAGACTTCTCGGTGTCAGAAGCGATACCGAATCTCCTGTTGAACTTCTTCTTCTGAAGAGAATTGACGATAATCATTGGGAAACACTGGCAAGACCGGGAAAGAAAGTCAAAGAGGGACGTCGCTTCACATTCATTCCCGGAAAGCTTGAAGCCGAATGCGAACAAGTTTTGGATAACGGAAACAGAATAATTCGTTTTGACTATGAAGGAATATGGGAAGAAGTTCTCGACGAAGCCGGAATAATGCCGCTTCCTCCTTATATACATGAGAAACTTCAAGATAAGGAGCGATATCAGACCGTATACAGTAAAGACCCTGGTTCTGCTGCCGCACCGACTGCAGGTCTCCACTTCACCAAGGAGCTTTTAAAACAGATATCCGACATGGGTGTAGAAATTGTTGAAGTTACTTTACATGTAGGCTTGGGAACCTTCAGACCTGTCAAGGTTGAAGATGTTACGGAACACGAGATGCATTCAGAGTGGTATGAGTTTAATGATAAAGCTTCTGAGGCTATCAATAGAGCAAGGCGCGAGGGACGTCGCATAATATCCGTCGGTACTACTTCTACTCGTGTATTGGAAACAGTTGCTTCCAATGACCCTGAAATGAAGCCTTGTTCAGGATATACAAATATCTTTATTTATCCGGGCTACGAATTCAAATGTGTTAATTCGCTGATTACCAATTTTCATTTACCTGAATCCACACTCATCATGCTGGTAAGTGCTCTTTCGACAAAGGACATAATTCTTGCGACATATGAGGAAGCAGTTAATATGAAATACAGATTCTTCAGTTTCGGTGATGCGATGTTTATCACTTCACTTAATAAGTAAGTATACATATATCGAAAGGAAAAATAGTATGAACAAATATCCTGTATGGTATGAGCATATTCACACCTGCAAACAGACCGGTGCCAGACTAGGAATAGTACACACACCGCACGGTTCTTTTGAGACACCTGCTTTTATGCCGGTAGGAACGCAGGCTACTATTAAGGGTATGAGCCCTGATGAAGTTGCTTCAATGGGAGCCAATATTATTCTTTCCAACACCTACCATCTTTGGATGAGACCGGGAAGCGAGATAATTAAAAAGGCCGGCGGTCTTCATAAATTTATGAACTGGAACGGTGCCATTCTTACTGACAGCGGCGGATTTCAGGTTTTTTCACTTGCAAAGCCTAAGGACATAATTGAAGAGGGTGTTAAATTTCAATCACATATCGATGGTTCAAGACATTTTCTTACTCCTGAGATTTCCATGCAGGTTCAAAACGATTTGGGTTCAGACATCATAATGGCATTCGATGAATGTTGTGCTTACCCTTCAACCAAGCCGTATGCCGAACGCTCACTCGAAAGAACAACCAGATGGCTTGAACGTTGTGTTAATTCGCATAAAAATACTGACAAGCAGGCTCTTTTCGGTATTATTCAGGGTTCTATGTATGAAGATTTACGTAAAAAGAGTGCTGAACAAATTACTTCATTTGATTTACCTGGTTATGCTATCGGCGGTCTTTCAGTCGGTGAACCGGGTGAACTCATGTATCAAATGCTTGATTGTACAGTTCCGCTTATGCCGGAAGATAAACCACGTTATCTTATGGGAGTAGGTACTCCTGATTACCTTATAGAAGGAGCAATAAGAGGAATTGATATGTTCGATTGTGTTATTCCGACAAGACTCGGAAGACATGGCACTATGATGACTTCACACGGCAGAGTTATTGCTCGTGATTCGAAATATACAGAATGCTTTGAACCTATTGATCCCGAATGTAACTGCTATGCGTGTCAGAATTACTCTGCCGCATATATACGTCACCTTCTTAAAGCTAAAGAAATGTTCGGTCAGAGACTTTGTTCATGGCATAATATCGCTTTTCTTCTTAATCTTATGGAAAATGTACGTGAAGCTATACGCAACGACTGTCTCGGAGACTTCAGAACAGAGTTCTACTCAAAGTATTACGGAGACAAAAAGTAAAAGGCAATCGGTATTATTATCAGTCATCACTGAGGCTGTAGACATTTACCATTCCTTTATCCGGATTCTCTCTGATAACACGGAAATACATACTCGGATCGTTTGATACTATAATAATAGGCAAATCAACCGGTCCGGTTTCTTTTACCTGTGAAAAATCATAGGTAGCCGTTATTTTGGTACTGTCAATTACATTAATAGTTTTTTGTCTTCCTACAACGGTAATATCAACAGTAGAGACATTATACGATACATCCAAATCAACATCCTGAGGAAACGAAATCGGAATAGTAATCTTCTTCTCTACAATCGGATTATTATTAATCTGAATAAATACCCATAAGCCCACTGAAAAAATCAATGAAACCGCTATATATAAAAGCTGCTGTCGCATACTGATTTTGTTTGCACGTTGACGCTCATCGAACTTTTTAATAACAGGAGATGTACCGGAAGAACCGGCAGTCGTTGACACGGATTTTTTATCTTCAACGGCAGATGCAACTGCAACCTGTATACTCTTCTTATTCTTCTTGGATTTTTTATTCTCAGAATGAATTACTTCTTTTTCATTTGATGAAACCTTCTTTGTTATATTCTGTTTTCCGAATATACCTTTTACAAAAGAAGTCAAAGAACTCTTCTCAACCTTATCGTCTGATAATCCGAGCAGATAAGCAAGATTATCTTCCAACTCCTTGCTGTCCTTCATCTCAAAAAGACGGCCGTTAACTGCAATAGATGTCTTTCCTCGCTCTTCAGAGACTACAACAGCTATTGTGTCACCAATCTCACTGGCTCCGACTGCAGCTCTGTGGCGTGTTCCGCTTCTCTCAAGCTGTTGCATCGTAACTGAAAGAGGAACGTGACATCTTGTGGCAACAATTCTGTTATTACGAATAAGAACGGCTCCGTCATGCATCGGGGCACCTTTATAAAAAATTGACTGAAGTACGGAACTGGATACCGAAGAATCCATTCTTACAACATTCTCCTGAGTAAGCAAATCATCAAGACTGGTTGTTCTCTCAAGAAGAATAAGTGCTCCGGTATATGTTTTGGACATTTCTTTACATGCAGAGCAAATCTCATTAATCAATGTAGCAGACTCAGATGAAGCACCCGAATTACCGAAAGTTGATTTAATCCTTCCGAAAGATAAAATACCTACAGTCTCAAGAACTCGACGCAATTCAGGCTGAAACAAAACTATAACGGCAAAAGCAAATACATACAACAATTTATTGAACAAAAAACCGACCATTTCCAAGCCAAAGAAACTGCAGACAACTACAAATAAAAATATCAAAGTTATACCTTTAATCAACTGCCAGGCCCTTGTATGCTTCAAAAAAACAAGAAAACAATAAAACAAAAAAGCAACAAGAAGAATATCGACTACATAACGAACAATGTCGGCACTGCTTCCGAAAAACAAATTACCGTCACGCATACTTCGTATAAGCTCATCAATAAAATCAACTACCTTCTCGGCAATAGAACCGGAATTACCCATCAATATCCTCCAATATGCTAAATGTCTCAAGCAATCTACAGTAATTTATTATATCACAAATCACCCTAGTCCCTCTACAATTTCTCGTTCCAGTCTGGCAACATCACACAAAAAAATCTCTCTGCCTTCAACTTTAATGAGATTATCCTTCTCCATTGCAATAAGTTCACGGGAAAATGAAGGTCTTGGCATTGCCAAATATTTTGCAACCACCTCTTTCGATACAGGAAGCAAAACCTTCTTTCTGATTACCATATTTCTGTGATTACAGTTCTTCTCGCAAGACTCACAGCAAATACCTTTATCCGTTATTTCCTCTTCATTCTCATTTCTCTGTTGATTGTATAAATCTATAAGATAGTAAGCAATTTTCTCTCTTAAAGTTTTCTGAGAAAGAAGCTCAATTCTTCTGTTCTGATTACGAATACGATCTGAAAGAACCCTAAGAAAATTATCTTTTATTACAGGATTCTCATTCATCAGTACGTTAATATAATCCTTACTGATTGATGCTATAAGAGCACCTGTATTTGCTTCAAGAGTAGCAGAATATGTATTTTGAGAGCTGTAGATTATCTCTTCTCCGAAGAAATCACCTTCATTCAAAAGAGCAATTGTAGCAAATTCGCCTCCTGATGAGATTTTCTGCATAGAAACACTGCCTTTTAAAAGGACACCTATCGACGTACACTTATTACCTTCATGAGCAATTATCTCACCCTTTGCATATTGCTTTAATCTGGCATTAAGTGAAAGTTTTTCCATTTCCCGAACATCGGTCCCTTCAAACAAGGCCGATGTAAAAAGATAATTTTTGCGACATCTGTCATTCATTTTTATTGACTGTTCCACTATATACCTTACTTTCCTGCCCTACTCACCATATTACCGTTAACAGCACATACATCAAGGCAATTATCGGAATCAAATATGTTAAAGCTTGCGCGATATCCCGGCAAAATGCGTCCCAACTTTATTTCCTCAGGATTAATTCTCAATCTGAGCAAAGGATTTATCGTTAGAGACTTTATTACCTTAACTTTATCAATTCCCGCATCAAGTAAAACCTTATATTCTTCCGCCAGATTACTTACAGAACCTGCAAGATCTCCGTTAGGTCCGAAATATGTTCGACCACCCTTCACCTCTACATTGATTACTGCCAGTAAATAGTTTCCGTCAGGCATACCCGTTCCGCGCATCGAATCCGATACTGTTATAATCCGATTCTCATCAAATGTATTAAATAACATCCTGAGTACCGGCTCCTCTATATGCTTACCGTCACATATTATTTCAACAAATGCCTTTTTGTCAAAGGCTGCTGCAGGTACTCCCGGAGCTCTCTTACTGACTTCACGCATCGCATTAAGCAAATGCGTAACCGAATTTGCACCTTCATCAAATGCTTTTGAAGCACAGCTGTAATCTGCCTCTGTATGAGCAAGTGACAATGAATACTTGTGACAGTTGTTCTTTATAAACTCTTCGCGACCTTCTGCTTCAGGTGCAAAACTAACAATCTTAATCAAACCCGGAAAATCTGCTTCAAGTTCCTTTAGAAGAACGTCACCGCTTCTTAAATCCAAAAATGAATTTACATCCTGAGCTGCAGCCTTATCTTTATTAAGCATCGGTCCTTCCATATGAACACCCAGAATTTCAGCACAATTGCTGTCTGATGAAGAATTCTTTATTGCAACATCTACCGAATTTAAGACTTTTGTTAATTGGCTCTTTTGAAGTGACATTGTTGTCGGACAAAATGCAACAACTCCGTATTCGGGAAGTCTCTGCGCAATCGCAAGGATTCCGTCGGCATCCGCATCGCTTGTATCATATCCGAAAGAGCCGTGAATATGCGTATCGATAAATCCCGGTGTAACCGTTTTACCTTCAGCATTAATACAAAAATATTCAGAGTCATCAAGAGTTGCTTCCTCAACAAATATACCGTGCTCAATACACAGGTCTCTCACTGCCAAATTCTCACCGTCAAAAACATTTCCGCCTTTGATTTTTATATTACTCTGAATATCATATCTGCTCAAATCAGTTAAGCCTCTCTTCCGAAGACCGAATGCTCATTTTTACGTAATATCCTAATTAAATCATTCTCATCCTGCGGTATTTCCTTAAGAACTACTCCTGCACCGTAACCGCTTCCGTAATGATGACAATCAGACCCTGCTACAATCGGCTTATTATATATCTCCGCAATTCTCGAAGCCCAAGCGTCACTTTCCGGAATCTTATTTCCGACATTAATAACCTCAACCGCATCTACCAAATATGCATACGGTCTTGCAATATCAATATACCAAGCATATCTGTACGGATGTACCTGAATAACATATCCGCCGTTATTCTGAAAATACGGAATAAACTCTTCAGGTGTCATCTGCATTACTTCTTCATGTTCCTTAAGCCATTGCTTGGAAATACCAAGAACTATAAATTCCGTTGAATTATAGTTAAACTCAAACGAACAAAAGACCTTAAGTCCGACCTTCTGTCCCTCGTCATATGCAACATCGTATCCCTTAAAAAAATTATCCATCTGCTCTTCCCAAGGAAGTTCACGATCTACTGAAGTGTTGCCGTTGATGAAATGGTTGGTAACAACTATGCCGTCATAACCTAACTCTTTGTACATTCTTACAGCCGTTCTTCCGTCCATAGAAGCACATTTACTTGCTTCCGACGTATGCATATGCAGTTCCAGCCTAAACCCTTCTTCTATATTTTTATTCTCGAAAATATTAACTATTCTGTTTTTTATGTCATCCATTACTATTTGCCCACAATACAATTATTCCGACTGTTTGTCTTCAGTCGAGTAAACACCAAAAGGATTATACCAAATAACTTTGTATTATTGTGCTGAAAGTTCAAAAAGAGTAATAAAAACTAACAAATAGAGGTTAACTAATAGGAAAAAAGCATTATAATAGAGACTATGTTTAATAAAAAATAATAACAGGAGTGTGTTAAAATGTTTCCAGAAATTTCAATTACAAAAACAACTTCACCTCGTAAAAAGCCGGAAGTCGGACAGCCGCTTCCATTTGGTAGAAACTTTACAGACCACATGTTTGTAATGGATTATGTAAGAGGACAGGGCTGGATTAACCCACGTATCGTTCCTTATGCTCCAATCTCAATTGAGCCTGCTGCAATGGTATTCCACTATGGTCAGGCTGTATTTGAAGGACTTAAGGCTTATAAGTGTGATGATGGTTCAATCAACCTTTTCCGTCCAAACTGCAACTATGAGAGAATGAACGATTCAAACGATCGTCTTGTTATACCTCAGGTTGATGTTGACTTCTGTGTACATGCTACAAAGATGCTCGTAGATTTGGATAAGGATTGGATTCCTTCCGGTAAGGGCGAATCACTTTATATCAGACCTTTCGTAATTGCTACAGATCCATTCCTCGGTGTACGTGCTTCAGATACATATACGTTCTTTATTCTCCTCTCACCTTCAGGTGCTTACTATGCTCACGGCATTCAGCCTGTTAAGATTTATGTTGAGGATAAGTATGTACGTGCAGTAAGAGGCGGTACAGGCTTTACAAAGTGTTCAGGTAACTATGCTTGTTCATTGATTGCACAGACCACCGCACATGATCTCGGTTATGAGCAGGTTCTCTGGCTTGACGGTGTTGAGCAGAAGTATATCGAGGAAGTAGGCGCTATGAACATTATGTTCGTAATCGACGGAAAACTCGTTACTCCTATGCTTAACGGTTCAATTCTCCCTGGTATTACACGTCGTTCATGTATCGAGATTGCAAAGTCACTCGGTTATGAGGTTGAAGAGAGACGTGTATCCATTGATGAGATTATCGAGGCAGGTAAAGCAGGAAAGCTTGACGAGTGCTTTGGTACAGGTACCGCTGCAGTTGTATCACCTGTCGGCGAACTCAAGTATGAGGATAACATCATCAAGATTAACAACGGTGAAATTGGTAAACTCACTCAGAAGGTATATGATACTATCACAGGCATTCAGTCAGGTAAGGTTGAAGATACATTCGGTTGGGTTACAAAAATTTAATCTTATTAATTACGATTTTCTTTATTGGGAGCTGTCTCAAAACAAAATGAGATAGCCCCTATCTATTACAAAAGAAAATGGGTCCCGAAGGGCCCATTTATTGTTAGAATATTTTTGTGCAGAAACATCTAACATTACAGTCTGACTATAGCAAAAACGGGGGCTATATTCAACTGTCACTTCCAATTCAAACCGAATGTTTAATTCCCGTGGACGATTCAGTGAGACTCATAGATCAGGTCTTAGAGGAGATAGATTATAGAGAATTGTACCTGACCTACTCGTCTGAAGGACGAAATCCTGCAGTTTCACCGAAGACTCTGTTTAAGATAATGGCATATGCGTATTCGCAGCACATCTATTCCTCCCGGGAGATAGAGAAAGCATGCAGGCTCAACCTAGACAATATGTAATGACCTCCGTTTTGTAGCAACGTGGATTTACCTATATAAT
>JAKSRF010000035.1 GCA_024403755.1 Clostridia bacterium | reverse complement strand
ACATGAGGGCTATGCCCGAAACATAGAAACCACCAGCTAAGCTGGTGGTGCTTTTGTTTTTTTTTATTCCAAAGTGCTTTTTTGTACGTTTTTTTACCCATGCTGTGTGATATTGTTTAATTACAAATAAATACGACCATATAGAGTATGTGAGGGACAAGCCCGGTGATCATACGGCAACCTGCTTTATTTAGTAAGGTGCCAATGCTTGAATGATGGTTTTTCTAAGAAGCATACTTATATGGAGAAAGAAGGTAAGTATGCTGAAAGAAGATTTAAACAGAAGGCGAGCAGCGTCAAAATACGACGTTTGTTTTCCGCTTACTGAGGCCGGAATTAAATGTTTGCTTAAAGATTATTACAACCGAAGTTTCTTAATAATATCCAATTCTGTTTATAACTCAGGTAAAAACCATGAATTATACAAACACCTTGAGAAAGATATTAATTCCCTTGGTCTTAATTATCTTCCGTTTGAAGACAAGCAAACGGGTATGATATCAGTTATTGTATTTCCTTTTAATCGACAAGGGAATGCATTCGATATGTATAGAATTATTCAGACTATGATGGATTGGAGTAATTCTTATTCTCAGAAAATATTAATGATAAGAGATGAGAACGGATATGGTTATTGCATAGATTGTAATACGAATGAGATAACTAATGTTGAAGCATTAGTCAATGCAGAAATATCTGATTATATGAATTTCTATCTTGATAAACTTATGCCTGAATCAGAGCATAGTATTTTTACCATCAATCAGCCGGGATCTCCGAATTTTGCGGCTTATCCCAGAGTCCTTAAAGGAGAATTCTGTATGCCTTTAATTGCTTGGAGAAATTCATACGGTAAGCTATATAATTAGGTTTTCCATTTTCGTTATTTTGGATTATAATAAACTGTTAGTTTTTATTTTGGAGATGATTTATATGGCTTATCCGCTTGTCGAGAATTGCCTTTATGAGCTTTGTTATGTTAACGGTAAAATATACAGCACAATAGATTCAGATATTTCATGGGTATTTAATCCTACTGATTCTGTTACATATTATGAGACAGTAAGAATTCTGAATGGAAAACTTCTGTTTGTTGAAGATCATCTGGCACGACTCAATGCATCCGTAAAAGGTGAAGAGGCTTTTGACGTTAATACAGAATATATTTGTAAAGAAGCAGTGGCTTTTCTTGATGCAATTAAAGAGAAGAGTATAGATATAACAAATGCTAATTTAAGAATAGTACTTACTAAAGATAATCTTATTATCCATATTTGTGAGGCCAATATTCCTTCGGAAGAACAAAAGAAGTCAGGTATTGTAACACGAATTCTTAACTGGGAGAGAGTAGCTCCGAATATTAAAGTTTTCAGAGGAGACTATAAGCAAAAGGTAGCTGAGACTTTTGCTATGAATACTTCTTTTGGTACACCCTATGAAGTTCTTCTTACAAATAACTCAAACAAACTGTATGAAGGAAGTAAGTCAAACCTTTTTGTTATAGTCGGAGATACGGTTTATTCTGAAACTGACGATAAAATTCTTATCGGCATTACCAGAAAGCGTGTATTAGAAGCTCTTAATAATTCAGGCCTTAAGTTTGAGTATAAAACCTTTACACTTGAGGAGATAAAGCATAATAGTGCAGCAGTATTTGTATCATCTACTCCTTTTGATATTCTGCCTGTTTACAGTATTGATGATACTGTTATTGATTCTGCATCAAATATTAATTTGCAGAAGATATCAAAGGCCTATGATGAGGCTGTAAGTAATTATATGAATAAATAATTTTTGGAGGTACATATAAATGGAAAAACACAGCGGAAAGGTATCGGTTACAACCGAGAATATTTTCCCGGTAATCAGACAGTGGCTTTATTCTGACAAGGATATTTTTGTAAGAGAACTTGTATCTAACTGCTCAGATGCAGTTTGTAAGCACAAAAGACTTGTTGAGATAGGTAAGGCAGAAGCTATTGAGGGTGATTATCGTATTGATGTTATTTTTGATGATAAGGAGAAAACAATCAAGTTTATCGATAACGGTATCGGTATGAGTGCTGAAGAAATTGATAAATATATCAATCAGATTGCTTTCTCGGGTGCCATTGACTTCGTAACGAAGTATCAGGAGCAGTCTACGGATAAGAGTGGGATTATCGGACATTTCGGACTTGGCTTTTATTCTGCTTTTATGGTCGCCGATGAAGTATCTATCCTTTCGAAAAGCTTTGTTAAAGACGAACCGGCTGTTTTATGGAAATCAGAAGACGGAATGGAATATGAGGTGTCAGACGGAGTAAAGGAAACACAGGGTACGGAGATTACTCTTAAACTTTCAGAAGACGCACAGGCTATGTTTACCGATAGTGAGATTCGTTCGATTCTTGCGAAGTACTGCTCTTTTATTCCTGTAGATTTGTACTACAAGAATGCTGATGAAGAGGCAGAGATAAAGAGTGACGATAATGGTGAAGAGACCAAAGAGGTAAAAGAGGAGAAGCCTATAAATAATAAGGAACCGCTTTGGACAAAGATGCCTAAGGATTGTAAGGATGAGGACTACATTGAGTTTTATCACAGTGTGTTTAATGACATGAGAGATCCTTTATTCTGGATTCATCTCAATATGGATTATCCGTTTACACTTCAGGGTATTTTGTATTTTCCTAAGACAGATAATATATATCAAACACTTGAAGGAAGAATTAAAATCTATAATCATCAGGTGTTTGTTGCTGACAATATTGAAGAGATTATTCCTGAATTCTTATTCTTGTTGAGAGGTTGTCTTGATTGCTCGGACTTGCCGCTTAATGTATCAAGATCGGCTTTGCAGCAGGATGAGTATGTAAAGAAATTATCAGGCCATATTATTCGTAAGGTGTCTGATAAGCTTAACGATTTGTTTAAGAAGGAAAGAGAGTCCTTTGAGAAATACTGGAGTGACATTTCAGTATTTGTTAAGTATGGCATGATGCGTGAACCGAAGTTTAACGAGAAATGTAAGGATATCTGTCTCTTTAAGACCGTTGACGGTAAGTATATGACCGTAAAGGAACTTACTGACGGAAAGGATACGGTTAAGTATACAAGTGATGCCAAGGCACAGGCAGCTTATGTTGATATGGCTAAGAAGGACGGCTTCGATGTAGTCATCCTTGATGAAGAGATAGATAACAATTTTATTTCATTCCTCGAATACAATATGAGTGAAGTTCATTTTAAGCGTGTTGATTCTGAATTGTCCGGTGAGACACAGAACGAAGAGACTACAAAGTCAATGCAGGAGTTCTTCAGAAGTGCTCTCGGTGATGACAAGCTTGAAGTCAGTGCCATGGCTATGGGTGCAGACAATATGCCGGCCTTCATAAGAGAGACTGAAGAGGCTCGCAGAATGAAGGAAATGCGTGAGCAATTTGCCAAGATGAGTACCGGCAAGGAAGATGACCCATATAAGGATTTGGATTCTATGTTCCCGGTTAAACAGGATTTGGTCGTTAATACAGATAATCCGCTGATTTCTAAGTTATCTGCTTTGAACTCAATGGGAACTAAGAAAGAAGAGTGTGACAGACTTGCTTTGCATGTATTTGACCAGGCAAGACTTGCACATGGTTCACTTGATAGTGAAGGATTAACAAGATTTTTGGAATATAATTCAAAGCTTTTGGCACAAAGTGCTGACAATATATGTTAAAATTCTAAAGGTTGAATTTTTATATTAAATGTATTTCTGTTGGAGGATTTTCTAATGTCTGAAGGTGTAAGAAGAATTTTGTCCGAGAAGAAAGAGCCATACGCAGTAGAAGCACGTGGAATTCTTAAGGATGTTAAGTCTGATTTGGGAATTAATACTATTACTAAAGTCAGAGTAATTAATCGTTACGATGTTTCAGGTTTGACGGATGAAGAATATAGTGAAGCCAGAAATGTTGTATTCTCAGAGCCGCCTGTTGATGAGGTGTATGATGAGACTGTTGATTTGAGTGACAGCTGTTTTGTTCTTGGAATTGAAGCTTTGCCGGGACAGTATGATCAGCGTGCTGATTCCGCTGCACAGTGTGTTCAGTTTCTTACACAAAAAGAAAGACCGATTTGTAAAACTGCTAAGCTTGTTGTATTTTACGGCAGTGTTACCGAAGATGATAAAGTCAGAATAAAGAATTATCTCATTAATCCTGTTGATTGCAGAGAAGCTTCTTCCGATAAGCCTGAAACACTTGAAGACAATTATGTTATTCCGACAGAAGTAAAGACAATAGACGGATTCACCTCAATGAATGATTCAGATCTTATTGCTTTGCGTTCAGATATGGGTCTTGCTATGAGTGACGCTGATGTGAAGTTTACTCAGGAATTCTTCCAATCAATTAAGCGTGATCCGACTATTACAGAAATCAGAGTTCTTGATACATATTGGTCAGATCATTGTCGTCATACAACATTCCTTACTGAACTTACAGACGTAGTATTTGAGGGCGATGATGAATTATCAAAGGAGATTAAGGCTACTTATGATAATTATAAAGAGACCAGAGAAGATGTATACGGTGAGCGTATTTCCAAGAAACATATCTGCCTTATGGATGTAGCTACTATGGCTATGCGTAAGCTTAAAAAGGATGGAAAGTTGGCAGACCTTGATGAATCAGAAGAAATAAATGCTTGTTCTATTAAGATAAAGATTCAGGTTGACGGTAAGGATGAGGATTATATTCTTATGTTTAAGAATGAGACTCATAACCATCCTACCGAAATTGAGCCGTTCGGTGGCGCTGCTACATGTCTTGGCGGAGCTATCAGAGATCCGCTCTCCGGAAGATCATATGTATATCAGGCTATGCGTGTAACAGGTGCCGGCGATCCTACAGTTCCTGTATCAATGACACTTAAGGGTAAGCTTTCGCAGAAGAAGATTGTCAGAACTGCAGCTGCAGGTTACAGTTCTTACGGTAATCAGATTGGTCTTGCTACAGGTCAGGTAGAAGAGGTTTATCATCCGGGCTATGTAGCTAAGCGTATGGAGATTGGTGCTGTAATCGGTGCTGCTCCTGCAGGTAATATTGTTCGTGAACGTCCTATTCCGGGTGACATCGTAGTGTTGCTCGGCGGCAGAACAGGTCGTGACGGCATCGGTGGTGCAACAGGTTCATCAAAGGCTCATGATGAGAAGTCAGTTCTTACATGCGGCGCTGAGGTTCAGAAGGGTAATCCTCCGACAGAGCGTAAGATTAAAAGATTATTTAGAAATCCTGATGTTACAAAGCTCATTGTAAGATGTAATGACTTTGGTGCAGGCGGTGTGTCTGTAGCAATCGGAGAACTTGCTGACGGTCTTGAGATTAATCTTGATTTGGTTCCTAAGAAATATGAAGGTCTTGACGGTACTGAGATTGCTATATCAGAGTCTCAGGAAAGAATGGCTTGTGTAATTCATAAGGAAGATAAGGATAAGTTCCTTGCTTTTGCTGACAAAGAGAATCTTGAAGCAATTGTAGTTGCAGAGGTTACTGAAGAACCACAGATGAAGATGGTATGGAATGGCAATGTTATTGTAGATTTGCCTAGAAGCTTCATTGATACTAATGGTGCAAGTCAGTTTACTAAGGTTGTTGTTAAGCCTTCAGACTTGGACAATAAGTATATAGATTCTGATAATGACGGTTATAAGAACGGAGATTTTGCTTCATCTATGAAGGGCGTTCTTAATACACTTCAGGGCTGTTGTCAGAGAGGTCTCATACAGAGATTCGATTCAACAATCGGTGCAGCAAGTGTAATTATGCCTTTCGGTGGTGAGTATCAGTTATCACCTGAGGAAGGTATGGCTGCCAAGATACCGCTTGATAAGGGATATACAGCAGATTGTTCAGTTATGACATACGGCTTTGATCCATATTTTACCGAATGGAATCCTTATGCCGGTGCTTATCATTCAGTAGTTGAGAGTTTACTTAAACTTTTGTGTATGGGCGTTGATCCTTTGACTGCAAGACTTACTTTCCAAGAATATTTTGAGAGAATGAGTTCTGACGAGGCATGGGGCAAACCGCTTTCAGCACTTCTCGGTGCATATAAGGCTCAGCTTGATTTCGGAACTGCATCTATCGGTGGTAAGGACTCAATGAGCGGTACATTTAATGATATTCATGTTCCGCCGACGCTTGTAAGCTTTGCTGTAGGTATGTCTAAGTCTGATAAGATTATTACAGCTACTCTTACCGGTAAAAATCAGAAGTTATATGCAATTAAAGTTGCTCGTAATGAGAATGGTTATTACAAGAAAGAGCATGCACTTCGTGTAATTAAAGCAGTTAAGGAAATAATTGCAAGAGGTCAGCTCAAGAATGCTGCAGTTGTTAAGTCTGCAGGTATTGCTGCTCGTGTTGCACAGATGTGCTTCGGTAATAATCTTGGTTTTGAGTTTGATACTAAGATTGATATGAGTCAGTTATTTAACAGATGTCTCGGTACAATTATTGTGGCAGTAGATAATGATGCTAATGCTATAGATAAAATTGAGATGGCAGGCGGATTCTATTTAGGTAAGACTGATGACAGCGGTAAGTTTACTTACGGTACTCAGGAGATTGATGTTTCTGATGCACTTGAAGCATATGAAGGTAAGCTTGAACCGATTTTTGCTACTAAAGCAGTTGATGGTACAATGCCTGTAAAGGTAGAAGTATTTAATACTGATAAGTCATTTAAAGCTGCTAATGTTTTGTCGGGTGCTAAGCCGCGTGTAATAATTCCTGTTTTCCCTGGTACTAACTGTGAGATTGATTCTGCACGTGCATTTGAGCGTGCCGGCGGTGAGGCTGACATATTTGTTATCAGAAATAAGAATCAGAATGATATTACTGAGTCGCTTAACGAATTGGCTAAGCGTATAAATAACAGCAATATTATCATGCTTCCTGGCGGATTCTCAGCCGGTGATGAGCCTGAGGGTTCAGGTAAATTCTTTGCTGCAGCATTCCGTAATCAGTATGTAACTGATGCAGTACGTGATTTGCTCTTTAACAGAGACGGACTTATGCTCGGTATTTGTAACGGTTTCCAGTCACTTATTAAACTTGGATTGGTTCCATACGGTGACATAACTGAATTAAAGGCTGACAGCCCTACGTTGACATTTAATAACATCGGTCGTCATCAGAATTCATATGTATCAACAAAGATTATGTCTAATAACAGCCCATGGCTTTCACTTACTAAGCCTGGTGACATTTTCAAGATTCCTGTATCTCACGGTGAAGGAAGATTTGTTGCTGATGATAAGCTGGTTGCTAAACTTGCCGCAAACGGACAAATCGCAACTTGTTATGTTGATGACAACGGAAATCTTTCTAATGAGACTAAGTTCAATCCTAACGGTTCTGTATGTGCCATCGAGGGTATTTTGTCTCCTGACGGACGTATCTTCGGTAAGATGGGTCACAGTGAACGTTATGATATTGACTTGTGTAAGAATATTCCGGGTCCGAAGGATCAGAAGATTTTTGAATCCGGTATAGCTTACTTTCTCTGATAGTTTGTAATATGTACAGAGATGAAGTAAAAAAAATAATGAGTAATAATGAGATTCTGCCCGAGCAAAAGTTCGGACAGAATTTCTTATGTGATGAGAATATTATTGAGGATATAATTGATTGTTCCGGAATTACTGAGGATTCCTGTGTCCTTGAGATAGGACCGGGAATAGGAGCACTTACTCACAGAATTCAGGAGATTACAACCGATTATACTGCTGTAGAGATAGATAAGCGTCTTGCAGATTTTTTACGTCGCGAAATTATTATTTCTGATGATGTAAAAATTATAGACAGTGATTTTCTTGATTTGAATTATGAACAATATAAGAGAAGCAGACCCTATGACTATATAGTAAGCAATATTCCTTACTATGTTATGACTCCGATAATGAAAAAACTTATTACTGACAATCCGAGTTGTAAACGGATGACATTTATGGTTGAGAATGCGGCCGTCAACAGAATCATTGCCAAAGAAGGAAATAAGAATTACGGACCTTTGGCAGTGTTATGCTCAAACTATGGTGACGTGAAGAAAGAGTTTGATGTGTTTGCAGATTCATTTATTCCGAGACCGCATACTCTGTCTTCTGTCATAACTGTAACCGGGAATGTTAACAGAAGTGACTCGTTTGTAAACAGAACAGATTTATATTTACAATTTTTGGATGCAGCTTTCTCTCTGAGACGCAAAACAATGATGAATTGCCTAAGTAATTTTTTGAAGACTCATAATGCTTCAACCCCCGTATTTATCGGAGATTTGGCTACTGTTCTCGATGATATGAATATACCTTTAAATGTAAGAACAGAGGCACTTACACCGGAACAAATCCATTCAATTTTTCTTAAATTATTAGTTTAAATACATTAACAGCACCTTCACCAAATACTTTTTTATGATTTGTATAATCAATTTATAAAAATAATTTATGAGAGAGGTGCTGACAATGAAAAGCAAGTCCAATACGTTTAAATCATTAGTAGTTTCTTTATTGGTTATATGTATTTTCGGAAACATGACAGTTTTTGCTTATTCTGATTATTCAGTAGATTCAGGTGTCGGCGCTTTCGTTGCACGTTTATACAATATCTGCCTTGAGAGAGATTACGATCAGGGCGGACTTAATGGTTGGTGTGAGGCTTTGTTGTCAGGTGAGACTGACGGTGGTACGGTTGCCAAGGGTTTCTTTAATTCTGATGAATATAAATATATTGTTGCTGATGATGACACTCAGTATTTAACAAAATTATACAGAGTATTTTTTAACAGAGAGCCTGATGAAACCGGTTTTAACGGATGGTTGGCAAAGCTTGGTACTTCTGAAAATGCACGTGAAACCGTAATGAACGGATTTATAAATTCAGCTGAATGGATTAATACTTGTGCCGAGTACGGAATTAACAGCGGCAGTAATCTTGCACCTGTTAACAACAACAATGCTGATATTACTGAAGGAATACGTATTTTTGTTAACAGCCTTTATGAAGGTTGTCTCGGAAGAGAAGCAGATTCTGAAGGATTTAACGGTTGGGCTTTAAAACTTGCAAATCGTGAAGCTACCGGACGTGATGTAGCATATGGCTTCTTCTTCAGTACTGAATTTATTAATAAATACAATTCATTATCAACAGAAGAGAAGGTACAGACTTTCTATCAGGTATTCTTTAACAGAGCAGCTGATGAAGGCGGTCTTAAGAGTTGGTGTTCAATAATTAATAACGGCGGCACACTCGAGACTTTGTTTAATGGTTTTTCTTTTTCAGTTGAATTTAAGAATAAGTGTAATGCCTGTGGTATAGTTTATTCTTGGGATGATGTTGATGTACAGCCTGTTCCTGAGACAAAAACGGAAGATAAACCTGTTGCTACGGCTACTCCGGTTCCTACTGAAGAACCTATAGTTGTTGTTCCTGAAGAAAAAGATACCAATCAGTGTTCTGACAGATTTAATGATAATTCTTTAGTTACTGTTACTGTTGATTGCGGAAATGGTGAGACTCAGGAAGTTACCGGATATTTTGATTATGAAGCAGAAGAAGAGATTCTTGATTTACTTAACGAGACCAGAGTGGCTGAGGGATTGGAGCCATTGGTTATGACTGATGAATTCAGAGATGCTGCAAGACTTCGTGCAGTTGAAATTGTTGTAAATCCATCACATGACAGACCGAACGGTGAGTCTTGCTTTACTGCTATTCCTTGGCATAATGCTGGCGGTGAGAATATAGCAGCAGGCTTTAATACAGCTTATGATTATAACTATCAGTGGTATAATTCGGAAGGCCACAGAGCTAATATGTTAAATGAGAAGTTTAAGTATGTAGGAATCGGTGTATTTGTTTGTGAAGGTTCTGTTTATGGTGAATATGCAGCAGAGGCTTTTTCAGGCTGATATTAGTCTTATTATTTAATTAACAAATGTACAACTATCGACTGTTTATTGTTATAATAAATAGTCGATAGTTATTTTTTGGAGTGTGTTTTATGAACTCGAATTTATATGGCAAATACAGCACTTTTTCCGGAAAAAGCGTTCCGGGAAAAAACGATAAGAAAAAGGAATCTACCAGAGATTTATTTAATAACGAGTATAAACAGCTTCACAGAAGTAAGCTTGTTGAAATATCGCGTGAAAATCCTAAGCCGACGTTGGAAGAGAAGATTCAGGCTAAGGAAAATGAAGTGAAGAAGGAAAACAAGATTAAAGAGAAGAGCAGAGTTGAAGTTGAGATTCTCGGCAGAAATTATTATATCGGTTCCCGTGACGGATTAAGCGAAGCTAAGATTAAGAAAATTGCTGAATTTGCGAATGACTTACTTATTAAAACAACTTCTGATAATCCGGGGTTAATAGAGAGTCGTGCTGCTATTTTAGCTCTGCTGGATTGTGCTGAAAGATATATTCAGCTTGAAGAGAAATATAATAATATGCGTGTGGATTATTTGTATTATCAGCAAAAAGAAGAAGAGAATTTACAGACAAATCCGATAGAAGACACTCCTATGCAGGATTTTATAAAAACGAAAGGAAATGCAGATGATGAACAAAATTGAGTTAATGGCACCGGCAGGAAATTTGGAGATACTTAAGGCTGCGGTGGACTACGGTGCTGATGCCGTATATCTTGGTGTAGGTGCTTTTAATGCTCGAATGAATGCAGATAATTTCGGTTTTGATGAATTACAGGAAGGCATACGTTATGCAAAATTGAGAAGCAGTAAGGTTTATCTTACTTTGAATACTATTGTCAATTCCTTTGAACTTGATGAGGCTGTCATTACAGCAGGTAATGCTTATGATTTGGGTATAGACGGTTTAATTATTCAGGATTTGGGTTTGGCAATAAAAATTCATGAGCAGTATCCTAATATCCCTCTTATTGCAAGTACGCAAATGAATATATTCAGTACCGGTGAATTCTCTAAGCTTAAGGAGCTTGGGTTTAAAAGAATAGTATTTCCGCGTGAATTATCTTTAGATGAGATTAGTAAGCGTAATAAGATTGCTTCACGTCTCGGACTGGAGACAGAAGTATTTGCACATGGTGCTGTTTGCGTTTGTGCTTCAGGACTTTGTTTATTCAGCAGTATGAATAAGAGCGGTTCCCGAAGCGGAAACCGCGGTTTGTGCGCACAACCATGCAGACAGGAATATACGCTTTATAAGCAGAATACCGAGATAAAACAAGGTCATTTGATCTCACCTAAAGACAGAAGTATAATCCCTTATCTTTCACAGATTATTGAATCAGGTACTACTTCACTTAAAATTGAAGGAAGAATGCGTGATATTAACTATGTTAAGAGTACGGTAAGGGCATACAGGATTTTGATTGATGCTTTTTATGAAGGTACTTTGGATGACAGACTTGCTGATTCTGTAATGAATGATTTGCTTGTAAACTTTAACAGGGGCGGAAAATTTACTACGCAGTATTTGAACGGAAAGAAACCGAGTGATTTTCTGTCCGGTGAATATGTCGGTAAATTCGGTTTAAAATTAGGAATTATTCGTTCTTGTGATTCAAGTAAAGGAACAATTACCTTTACATATAATGATAAGCTTCCATTACCGTCCAGAGGAGATTATTTATCTATTCGAAGCGGTTCGGATGAGGTTTGTTCATTTCCGATAGGTAAAATTCATGAGATGCCTAAGGCTTTGGCCGTAAAGGGTCTGCATCCTGAAATGATTTTAAAGCTTAAGGAAAATATGTCAGTATATCTTATGGGCCATGATACTGTAATTGACAGAACTGAGCTTCGTAAAACTCATATAAATATTTCCGTTGATAATTCAAATTCGAGAGTAATATCAGCAAATGCCAAAGTTATTACGGGTAGTAATCGTGAAGTTTTTGCAGAATATGAGATTGATATTGATGAAGGCTTTGAGGGAAATGCTCTTGCTCCTGAAAGAGTAGAAGCTCAACTTCGAAAATGCGGTGACACGCCTTTTACAGTTGATGAGGTTTATTTTGTTTCGGATAATGAGTTTAAATGCAAAATCAGTATCATTAATGAGCTGAGAAGAGGTTTGACTGACAATCTTTGTTCGGAAATATTATTCAGTAATGAGAATTATCTGAATCCTGATTTTGAGGACTTTTTTGACTTTGATGAAAATTCGGGTATTGCTGAACAGGTTGACGAGAATGAAAACGGTATCAGCGGAGATATTCTTAACATGGTATATTTTCCGTCATATAAAAATGTTACGGCTGATTTATTGAATACAGCTTGTGATTTGTTTGCGTTCAATATTTATGATTTATGTGTCAAGAAATTCAGGGATGAGATTATTAACTTAATAAACGGTTCAGATAAGAAGTTGGTTGTTGTTTTCCCTGATTTTCATCATGATTTAGTAATAAAAGTTTTTCTTGAGTCATACAATATGATTAAAGATGCTTTGGGTGAGAAGTTGTTTGCATATATTGATTCGAAGTTAATCGGTACTTCTGAATTTGCCTCTGAGGATGGGGTAAAACATTTTGTATCGGCCGGTGCCAATATATTTAATGAAGTTTCTTCAAAATTTGCTTTTGAGCAGTGTGACGGAATCTATCCTTCATATGAATTACAGAAAGATGAGATGACTGATACAATACTTAAATCCGGTAAACAAACCGATAAGTATGTATTACTTCATACGGAAGGCAGAATTCCTTGGATGCAGTCTGATTTCTGTTCTATCGGCGCACATCAGCCCAAATGTCGCGCTTGCTTTGATCCGGTAGACTACATTTTGAAGCCTGATGAGAATGCAAGAAATGATCAGAGCGGTTTGTATGTATTTTCTCGTCCGGTGGATTGTTCTTCTTCAATATGGGGAGATGCAAAGAATAAATATAACATAGAGGATGCTGAGAGGCTTTCAGAGGCCGGCTATAATGTAATTAATGTTAATGTAATAATATAAGGGGGGAATTAAAACGTGATGGAAAGAGCAGAATTAAAGATCGAAAAATGCAGACCTGATGCAATTATTCCGACATATGCCAACGAAGGTGATGCCGGTATGGATTTGTATGCGAGTGAAGATGTAATAATTGAACCGGGAAGAAGTGCACTTATTTCTACCGGAATAAAGATGGCAATTCCTCTCGGTTATGAGGTTCAGATTCGACCGAGAAGCGGAATCTCTCTGAATACCCCTATTAGGGTACCTAATGCTCCGGGTACAATTGATTGCGGTTATCGCGACGAGGTAAAAGTAATTCTTTATAATTCATCTTTTATGAATGAAGCCTCTGACGGTAAGCCGTTTACATTAAAGACCAAGGGTAACAGACATGGTAATTATATGATTTGTAAGGGTGACAGAGTTGCTCAGATGGTATTTGCCAAGGTAACTTATGCCGATATTAAAGAGGTTGATTCTGTTGATTCTGTCGGTTCAAATCGTGGAGGCGGATTTGGCTCATCAGGCATCTGATTTTTGAGGTTGTTATATGATTGAATATTATAAATCTTCATGTTTGAGCAATAGAGAATCAGGCAGTAAAAATACCAATAGCGTAATTGTTCCTACAGATGCTATAGTTGATGATTGCTGGGTGGATGTGTTCGCTCCTACTGCGGAAGAGATCGAAATTTTGAAGGACAGATTAGGTATACCGGAAGATTTTATTCAGGACTCTCTTGATGAAGAAGAACGTCCGAGAATGGATTATGATGAAGACAGCGGTATTGTTTTGATAATTGTAGATATTCCTTTCGCGAAAACAGAAAAAACTATAATGAAGTATGAGACTACTCCTATAGGTATTATTTTGACAAAAAAGAATATAGTAACGATATCAAATTACGATATCGGCATTCTGGATCAGTTCAAAAATAATAAAGTAAAGGGAATAAATCTATGTTTCAGAACACAGTTTATTTTCATGATGCTGTTGTCTTTTGCAAATGAGTATTTAAGACTGCTCAGAAATATCGATAAGAATTTGGATTTAACGGCTTCAAACCTTTCCAAGGGTATTAAAAACAGTGATTTGTATGAGATAATGGAAATAAGCAAGACACTTGTATATTTTACTACATCACTGAAGTCGGATGAGGCTTTGCTTGAGAAGCTTATCAGAAGCAGGGCAGTGAAGAAGTTTGATGAGGATAATGAATTATTGGATGACGTTATTATAGAATTTAAACAGGCTCATGAGATGTCCGAAATATATTCTACAATAGTTAATAATACTCAAGATGCTTATTCGTCAATTATAAATAACAATATGAACGTAGTAATGAAAATACTTGCGGCTGCTACATTTATTTTGGAGATTCCGAATATTTTTACCAGCTTTTTCGGACAAAACTGTCCTATGCCTTGGGATGAATCTTTCAGAGAACATCCCTGGCCGTTTATTTGCCTTACGGGCATATGTGTTATAGCAATCGTTGTAACGGCTTGCTTTATGAAGAAGAAGGATTTGTTAAGTTAATATATGGATTATAGGTACTATAAGAGAGAACATAAGCGCAGAAGTATGGGTTTTATACTTCAGACGGCATTAATTCTGAGTATTATTGCAGTAATACTTGTCGGTTTGATTGTTTTAACAATACATTCCTCCAATAATTTGATGGATGTGGAAGGTAAGGTTGTATCAAATGTTCCGTCAAATATTTTGCCGTCATATTCTACATGCTCATTTGAGTCTTATGACGGACAGACAAACCTATCGGGATGGTTTTTTAAATGTAGCGATCCTATATCTACGGTCATAGTTGTACATAATGTCGGTGATAATCGTTTACAGTACGGTGTTGATATGGTCGATATGGTTGAACGGCTTTTGGACAGCAACTATAATGTTTTTCTCTTCGATTTGCGTAACAGCGGAGATTCCGAAGGTGATATTGTAGGCTACGGTTATCTTGAGTGGCAGGATGTACTCGGTGCTATCTCCCAGGTTAAGAAAATATCGGTTACGACAGATGTTATTCTTTTCGGCTTTGGTACCGGAGTAACGGCTTCTTTATTAGCCTATGATATGTTGCCGCCTATAAATGCAGCCGAAAGTGAGTTAAGTAATTACGATAGTGATATTGTTGCTTTAGGTTATGATCAGGGGTATATAAAAGGTTTCATTTTTGATTCTCCGGCAAAGAATTCTGATGATTATATTATTCCTGTTGTTGAACAGAAGGAGTTTTTGGGAAACTTTACAAAGCGAACTGTTCCTTATGCAATCAGAATATCATCAGGTATTGATTCTTCGTTGAATATAGCTGCTGAGATATCACGTTTGTCGATACCTGTATGTATTATTTACGGTGCACATGATACTTTTGTAGGTGCGGATAAGATAAATCAATTACTGACCGAACGTATGAGAATCAGTGAACATCTTACATCTTCGGTGATGGTGCCGGGTGCAGGATATCTCGAGTCTTATACATTGGATAGAGAGCTCTATATAGACACGGTAATTAATTATCTGAATAAGTTTTTTGACTGACATGGAAAAAAGAGTATAATTGTTTTACTCATTATTTAGGCGGTAACGAACGATTTATGGATACTTGTGATATAGAAAAAGATATATTAATTCTCGGTATTGAGTCTTCTTGTGACGAGACTGCGGTTTCTGTTGTAAAAAACGGCAGGGAAGTGCTTAGTAATGAAATTGCTTCACAGGCGGATTTTCATGAGCAATTTGGCGGAGTTGTACCTGAATTGGCTTCCAGAATGCATATTGAGGCCATTTATCCTTGTATCATCGAAAGTCTTGATAAAGCAGGTGTTACTGTCTCAGATATTGATGCAATTGCGGTTACATACGGTCCGGGACTGGTTGGTGCGCTTCTGGTCGGATTGTCTGCAGCCAAGGGCTTGTGTGAAGTAACCGGAATTCCGTTGGTAGGTGTAAATCATATGCACGGGCACATAGCAGCCAATTATATAACTCATAAGGATTTGGAGCCGCCATTTATTTGTCTTTGTGTCAGCGGCGGTCACAGTCAGATAGTTCTTGTTAAGGATTATCAGAATTATGAGTTGCTCGGTACTACCCGTGATGATGCTGCCGGTGAGGCTATTGATAAGATAGCGCGTGTTATAGGACTTGGATATCCGGGCGGACCTAAAATGGATAAAGCTGCTCAAGGCGGAGATGTCAACAGATACACATTTTCGAGAACTCATATGGGAGATACTTTGGATTTCTCTTTCAGTGGTATAAAGACTTCTGCACTTAATCAAATAAATAAGATGCAGATGCAGGGAGAAGAGATTAATATTTGTGATTTTGCAGCGTCTTATCAACAACACATTGCAAATGAACTTGTGAGAAATACTGTTCTGGCAGCAAAAGAAAGCGGAATTCGCAAGATTTGTATAGCCGGGGGTGTAAGTGCCAATTCTTTTCTTCGTAATGAGCTGAAGCGTAAGGGGAAGGGATTTGATTTGTATTTTCCGGAAATGAAGTATTGTACTGACAATGCCGCAATGATTGCTTCGGCAGGGTATTATAATTATATTAACGGTGTTAGGCACGGGCTTGATTTAAATGCTTGTCCTTCGCTTGAACTTTGATTGGTGGAGTTATGGCTATTGTAAAAGGAATAAAGATAATTGCAGAGAACAGAAAAGCATTTCATGATTATTTTATAGAAGAAAAATATGAATGCGGTATAGTATTGTCCGGAACTGAGGTTAAGAGCCTCAGAGCCGGTAAGGTTAATTTAAAAGATTCTTATGTCACGGTAAAAGACGGAGAGATGTATCTAATCGGTGTTCATATAAGTCCTTACGAGAACGGAAACAGATTTAATCTTGATCCTATGCGTACACGTAAATTGTTGATGCATAAGAATGAAATAATTCGTTTGTATTCAAAAATTAAACAGGACGGTTTGACACTGGTTCCTACTAAGTGTTATTTTAAAGACAGTAAAGTTAAATTTGAGATAGGTTTGGCAAGAGGTAAGAAAGACTATGATAAAAGAGAGGTTCTTGCCAAAAAGCAAGCAAATCGAGATATTGAGCGTGCTATGAAACAAACTGGAAGGCGTTAAGAAAGTAGTTTACATGATTCAAGATAAAGAAATTATAGTTTCTAAGAAGTATGTTTTTTTGGCTTCGGTGTTCTGGCTTATTTCGTTGGTGTTACTTTTTTTTATTTACAGATTCTCCTTGGAATCGGCACCTGTATCAACAGCACGAAGCGAGAATTTTACGAATTTTGTTAATAACGGTTTGGATTTAAGTTTTACTGAGAAATTTATTCGTAAGGGCGCTCATATTTTTGAATATGCTGCTTTGTCTTTGTCTTTGTTTTTTTCTATCTTTTTTACAAACAGAGTGTCCGTGTCTACTTCTTTTAATGCTGAGAAGATGAGATTTATTAAATCAGAGAATGAATTTGTTATAATGATTACATTCTGGTTCTCGATGTTATTTGCGTTGTGTGATGAGTATATTCAGCTTTATGTGGATGGCAGATCCGGAAGTGTTTTTGATGTTTTATATGATTTGATTGGTGTTTGCTTTGTATTATTGTTCATTCGTATTGTGTTCTCGATATATATTTTTATTATGCGTAAGAACAGTTAACTTATAGATTTATCTTTGAAGTAAAAAAACCTGCTAACAAAAATCAAGAGTTTGTTGGCAGGTTTTTTGTTGAATATA
>JAKSRF010000034.1 GCA_024403755.1 Clostridia bacterium | reverse complement strand
CAAAAGCCGATTTTTTGCCATTTGTGATGTGTTTGTTCGTTTTTACACATCACAAAAGTCGATTTTTAGCCATTTGTGATGTGTTTGTTCGGTTCTACACATCACAAAAGCCGATTTTTTGCTGTTTGTGATGTGTTTGTTCGGTTCTACACATCACAAAAGCCGATTTTTTGCCGTTTGTGATGTGTTTGTTCGTTTTTACACATCACAAAAGCCGATTTTTAGCCGTTTGTGATGTGTTTGTTCGTTTTTACACATCACAAAAGCCGATTTTTAGTCATTTGTGATGTGTTTGTTCGTTTTTACACATCACAAAACCCGATTTTTTGCTGTTTGTGATGTGTTGGCCTCCAGATTCACTGAAATTAGCCATTTGAGTCACTTATCGGACTGATTATATATTTCACCTTACATCGAATAAAGAATTGGTAAGTACTCATGGTATTAGAGTCACTTCTCGGACTGATTATATATTTCACGCCTGGGCCTGAACAGCAGTCATTACAACCGTATTGACGATATCCTCGACAGAGCAGCCGCGCGACAGGTCATTGCATGGCTTTTGCAGGCCCTGGAGGACTGCAAAACAGTCGGCGCCTCCGATTCGTTGAGTGATTTTATAGCCGATGTTTCCTGCCTGGAGGTCAGGGAAGATGAGTACGTTGGCACGACCGGCAACAGGACTTCCCGGGGCCTTGCTTGCGCCTATTGAAGGAACAAGAGCGGCATCGAATTGCATTTCGCCGTCAACCATGAGGTCCGGGGCAATTTTGTGTGCAAATTCGACTGCTTCCTGCATTTTAGTTACGAGTTCGTGCTTGGCGCTTCCTTTGGTTGAGAAGGAGAGCATTGCAACACGAGGCTCTTCAATACCGCAAAGGTTTTTGGCTGTCTCGGCTGTTGCTACTGCAATATATGCAAGCTCTTCTGCTGTCGGACAAGGATTAACTACGCAGTCTGCGTAAACAAGAAGTCCGTTCTCACCGAGCTCCTTGTTTGGACAGTCCATGAGAAAAGAAGAAGATACGAGCTTCATTCCCGGCTTGGTTTTTACGACCTGAAGGGCAGGGCGCAGCATATCGCCGGTAGTGTGAACTGCACCTGATACGAGGCCGTCGGCATCGTCCAGCTTAATCATCATGATTGAGTAGTACATAGGGTCGAGAATGAGCTTTTCGGCATCTTCCTTGGTAAGACCCTTCTCGCGTCTGAGCTCATAGAGCTTGTCGGCATAAAGGGGAGCTTTGTCGCTTAAAGCAGGATCTATTATTGTGATACCTGTGATGTCTGAATTTGTAGTCTTGGCTACGGCATTTATGTTGTCGCTGTTACCGATGAGAATCGGTTCGGCAAGACCTTCCTTTTTAAGGATGGCGGCAGCCTGGACCGTGCGCTCCTCGTCTCCCTCAGGAAGAACAATTGTCTTAATGTTTGCACTTGCTTTTGCTTTAATCTTTTGAATCATGCTCATCGGTAATACCTCATTAGTTAATTTGCATTGTGTCACCGAAGCAATCGCTGCGTTGTCGGTTGCAGTCGTGCTTCTGTGGGTGTTTTTATAAGTCTATGTCTCCGAAGCCGTTCCATACGTTCTTTCCGGAATAGGTACGTGCTTCTGCTTTGCCGTTTAATACGGCCAGAACCGGAACAGCCATTGCTTCCTGCTCCATCTCACCCGGATAAACCGTAATAGGTGCGATAAATCCGCAATGCTCCTCTATCATCTCTCTTACATCGTCGAATCTCAGAAGTCCGCCGGTAAGGAGGATGCCGTCGACCTTGCCGCAGAGAACTGCTGCCATCTCACCGATCATTTTGCAAATCTGGTATTTCATTGTATTCCACACCAGGGTAGCCTTTTTGTCACCCTTTTCGAAAAGCTCATGAATAGTGTCAGAATTTGAAGTTCCGAATAAATCTACAAATCCGCCGGCACGACAGCACAACAAGCGCACTTCTTCAATCGAATGCTCCTCTATATAATCAAGGAGCTGCAGTACAGGTACGGAGCCGATTCTGGTAGGGGTGAAGGCGCCTTCGCCGTCAGCACCCATATTGCCGTCAATCATGCGTCCGTGCTGATGTGCACCGACTGTAATGCCGCCGTCTATGTGAGCCACGATTAGGTTCATGTCCTCATAGGTTTTGCCGGCTTGGGCTGCGTGATATGCCGCAACTGCCTTCTGATTAAGTACGTGTGAATGCGGAACCCTGTAAAGTCCCTTGATACCGGTTAATCTTGCGTAATCACAGTATTCATCGACATTGGTCGGGTTAAGTGTGAAGGCAGGTTTATTGTACTGAACTGCGAATTTCCATGCCAGCATAACGCCGAGCTTGGCAGGATGCTCTGAGCCGCCTACGGCAATAACCGTGTCATTATATAAGCGTTCGTCTATTTTTGTTACACCGCCGAGCTGTGTACAGGCGCTTCCGCCGCGTCCTACGAAAGCATCAAACTCCTCAGGCTTAAGTCCCTGCTCTTTAAGCATATTGAGAATAACCTGATATCTGAAATCGAGCTGCTCATTTACATGATTGAATTTGAGAAGCTCTGAAGAATCGTGAAAAAGATTTATCTCCGCTACGGAAGTCTCATCCTCGAAAATGCTGACTTTAGTGGAAGTCGATCCGGGATTTATAATTAATAATCTGAACATATATACAAAACCTCGTGGTATTAGTTTACAACGGGGACATTATAACACATTTCGTAACGGTATGGAGTATGAAGGGAGACCCAAATAAAGCTTTTATTCGAACTCGGAATTACGTTTGGCAGCCTCTTCCACAGACTTCTCAATCATCATATCCTTAACCTTCATGAGTCGGGTTGTGGCACTTCGCTCACTCTCATCGAGCTTCATGGTGATATAACGAATTTTCTCCTCATAGTCAGGAATCATTACGTGTTCAAGTGCGTTAACACGACGACGCGTTTTCTCTATCTCGGAGGCCATGAGCTGGCATTTCTTCTCTATCTCGGCAAGAGCAATTATCTCCGGCATGATATCGGATAAGGCAAGGATTGCATCATCCAAATCGATAGGCGTTGAGGCATAACCGTACGGATATATGTCGCCTTCGTCGGCGGTCTCATAGTGGGCCTCGAATACCGGAACCTTAACGCTCATTACGTTTTTCTCTGAGTGCTCGAGCGACATGCTTTGCTTGTGATACATCATGGCAACGGCAATTGCTTGATTTGACATAGTCGAACGCGCTATGGACATATGCTGGTTTGCCACCTCAAGCTTTGCTTCTACCTCACGACGGAGGCGTTTATTCTCACGAACCGCTTCCAAAAATTGACGCATTAACTCATCACGCTTGTCTTTGAGAAGTCTGTGACCGCGGCGTGCGGTTACGAGACGCTTCTTCAAGCGCGTAAGTTCCATTCTTGTCGGATTTACATTAGCAGTTGCCATTTTCTGTCTCCTGTTGCTTTTGATGCGCGAGGCTTAGTTCTCGTCGTAGTATTTATCAAGAAGTTTGTCGCTGATACGCTTATGCTCACTTCTCGGAAGCATTCTGAGAAGCTTCCAGCCGATATCAAGAGTATCTTCGATTGAACGGTCGTTATTAAATCCCTGTGATACATATTCCTTCTCGAAAGCGTCGGCGAATTTGGCATAAAGCTTATCCATATCCGTCAAAGCAGCTTCACCGAGAATAACCATGAGCTCCTTGGCGTCCTTACCGCGGGCATATGCCGAGAAAAGCTGATTCATGGTATTGGAGTGATCTTCACGGGTCTTTCCTTCTCCTATACCTTTATCCTTCAAACGCGAAAGTGAAGGCAGAACATCGATTGGCGGCATAACCCCTTTTCGATAAAGATCACGGGAAAGAATAATCTGACCCTCTGTAATATATCCTGTAAGGTCAGGAATAGGATGTGTCTTATCATCCTCAGGCATGGTAAGAATAGGAATCATCGTTATTGAACCTGTCTTACCCTTCTGACGGCCGGCTCTCTCATAAAGAGAAGCAAGGTCGGTATACATATATCCCGGATATCCACGACGACCCGGAACCTCTTTACGTGCAGCAGATACCTCACGAAGAGCGTCGGCATAGTTCGTAATATCAGTGAGAATTACGAGAACGTGCATATCCAAATCGAAAGCAAGATATTCGGCAGCCGTCAAAGCCATACGCGGTGTAGCGATACGCTCAACGGCAGGGTCGTTAGCAAGATTTACAAAAAGTACGGTACGGTCAATGGCACCTGTCTCTTTGAAGCTTTCCATAAAGAAGTTTGCTTCCTCAAAGGTGATACCTATGGCAGCAAAAACAACGGCAAATTTCTCACCGCTTCCGCGAACCTTGGCCTGACGCGCAATCTGTGCGGCAAGGTTGGCATGCGGAAGTCCGCTTGCTGAGAATATAGGGAGCTTCTGACCTCGAACAAGAGTATTAAGTCCGTCGATGGCAGATACACCTGTCTGGATAAATTCGTTAGGGAAGTTACGTGCAGCAGGGTTCATAGGAAGACCGTTGATGTCCATACGCTTCTCAGGAATTATCTCCGGACCGTCATCTATAGGGCGTCCGAGTCCGTCAAAAACACGACCGAGCATATCCTTTGATACAGGAAGCTCCATCTGCTTTCCGGTAAAACGAACTTTACTCTCAGCCAGATTGATTCCGGCACCGCTCTCAAAAAGCTGAACAAGAACATTGTCGCCGTTTACTTCGAGAACACGGCAACGACGCTTCTCACCATTGCTTAATTCAATCTCACCGAGCTCATTATATGCTACTCCGTAAACGCCTCTGACAAGCATCAGAGGTCCGGCTACCTCGGTAATTGTACGATATTCTTTAGCCATGATTAATCCTCCTTGTTAAGAAGCTCATTAAGCTCGAAAGCAAGCTGAGCAACAACTGATGCGAACTCGTTCTCGGCATCGTCTTCAACGATATACTTGAAACGTCCGATTTTCTCTCTTACAGGGAGAGATACAAGCTCTTCTATGTCAGCACCCATATCGAGTGAACTCAAAGCTTTATCATAATAATCAAGGATTAACTTCATCATATAATCCTGTTTCTTAAGTGAAGTGTGCGTATCAACTTCATGGAAAGCAAGCTGGTGCAGGAAATCCTCACGAATTGATCTGGCAACCTCCATCTTCAAACGATCGGTTGCAGAAAGAGCATCCATACCGACAAGCTTTACAATCTCTTCGAGTTCTGCCTCTTCCTGAAGAATAAGCATCATACGACCGCGGTTTTTATTCCATTCAGGTGATACATTCTCATCAAACCAGGAAGCAAGTGAATCCGTATAAAGTGAATAACTGGTAAGCCAGTTGATGGCAGGGAAGTGACGTTTATAAGCAAGCGAAGCATCAAGTCCCCAGAATACCTTTACGATACGGAGTGTAGCCTGTGATACCGGCTCAGAGATATCACCACCCGGAGGAGATACGGCACCGATAGCCGACAGAGATCCCTCAAGACCTTCGCTTCCCAGAGTAGTAACACGACCGGCACGCTCATAGAATTGAGCAAGACGGCTTCCGAGGTAGGCAGGATAACCTTCCTCACCCGGCATCTCTTCGAGTCGACCTGACATCTCACGGAGCGCTTCGGCCCAACGTGATGTCGAGTCAGCCATAAGAGCTACGGAATAACCCATATCTCTAAAGTATTCGGCAATAGTAATACCTGTATAAATTGAAGCCTCACGTGCCGCAACAGGCATATCTGAAGTGTTTGCAATAAGAACGGTACGCTTCATAAGGCTCTCGCCGGTATACGGATCTATGAGTTCAGGGAACTCGTTCAAAACGTCCGTCATCTCGTTACCACGCTCACCGCAACCGATATATACAACGATATCAGCCTGTGCCCATTTAGCGAGCTGATGCTGTGTAACTGTCTTACCTGATCCGAACGGTCCCGGAATAGCGGCAACACCGCCCTTAGCAATAGGGAACATACAGTCAATTACACGCTGTCCGGTAATAAGAGGCATAGAAGGTGCAAACTTCTTGGCATAAGGACGACCCTTACGAACCGGCCACTTCTGATAGAGCATAAGAGGCACATCTTTGCCTGCCAATGTTCTTAGATGTCCTATCGGTGTATCGAGAGTAAATGAACCGCTGTTAATTGATGTAATAGTTCCGCTGACATTCGGCGGTACAAGAATCTTATGTTTAACAGTAGCACTCTCCTGAACATATCCGAGAGCGTCACCGCCTGTTACTTCATCACCGATGTTACGTTCAGCTACAAAGTCCCATGCCTTTATTCTCGACAGTGAAGGAACTTCGATTCCTCGTGAGAGATTGTTTCCGATTTTATCCATAATGGATTCAAGAGGTCTTTGGATACCGTCGAAGATACCGCCGATAAGTCCGGGTCCGAGTTCAACCGAGAGAGGAGCGCCCGTTGATTCAACCGGTTCACCTGCTCTGAGGCCCGCTGTCTCCTCATAAACCTGTATGGAAGCACGATCTCCGTGCATCTCGATAATCTCACCTATGAGTCGTTCGTTACTTACACGAACAACGTCAAACAGGTTAGCATCACGCATTCCTTCTGCAATTACCAATGGTCCTGAGACCTTGACTATTGTACCCTTACTCATAGCATTATGCTCCTTTACTGAACGATCAAGTTTGAACAATCAAGTTATAAATTACTGATCCTGCAATATATCACTTCCGACAGCCTTCTCAACTGATTTTGAGATTGCCTTCATGCCCATTCCTTCGTTTCCGGTAACACCCGGAATAGTGAGAATGACAGGAAGAGGTCTGTCGCTGTATTTGTCTATTTCCTGTTCCAATTCCTTTGCAAGTGCTTCCGTGACAAGAATAATCGCGTAGTCACCGTTTGCAAGCTTGTTTAATGTTTGTGCCGGATTTTCCATTCTGTCCAGAGGGAAAATCTCAAGTCCGACGGAGGCGAAGCCATATATGCTGTCTCTGTCACCCATAGCAGCAATCTTACTCATAAAGCCTCCTTAATCGTTCTTTTATCATATCAGTCGGCAAATTGTTCTGCTTTGCCGCCAGAATAATTCTTATGTTTTTAACTTCGGCTTCCTTACCGATATAAAAACCTGTAATAGGTTCTGCGCCGAGAGGCATGTTTTTGGTAGGAATAAGGAAGGAAAGCATGTAGTCATCAACCCATTTCTCATAGTCTGCCGGGGCAGAGGACAACAATTTTATACCCTCGGCATATTCCGTTGTTGAGAGATAGTTGAGGAGAGCATCCATTTTACTTATTTCTTGTTCCGGTGCTTCCGTTACGACTGTTTCCAATCTGAAGAAATCAGACTTGTTTGCTTTCTTCTCATTCTCATCCTTATTTGTTCCGCTTATTGCTTTAATAAGCTCGTTTTTGTCTACCGAAGTACAACCCTCTGCGAGAGATTGCTCCAGAAACTCAGAACTCTTTTCGGTTCTTATTGCTCGAAAAGCGGTCTTTATGTTTGAGGAAGCCACATAAATCTCGGACATTTTCTTGATGATGTCGACACCCGTCTTCTTAGCTTCCTTAAGAGTCTCTTCGAGACATTTTCTGTCGATAATGATATCAGCCTTCTGACCGTCCGCAGTGGTAACAAGGAGATCATAAATCTCTTTTCCGAGCGTATTAAACGGTTCAGGTAAAAGCTCGAATTTCTGCTCTTCCACGGCTTCCTTCATCAGGTCGGGACTTATTATGCTCGGTCTGATAAAGTGCATATCTGTGTCAAAACCCGTAAGCAGTGATTTGATACCTGCTTTTAAATTGTGATAATCATTACGAAGAATGAGAGGATAAAAAACACTTATGTCCGGAGTATAGGCAATGACCGTATTCCAGGCACGCGTCATCTCATTATCCAACAGCATATTTGTATCCCGTGAATCTTCCGGAATATTCCAGCCTTTCTCGACAAGGCTTGCAATAACAGCCTCGTATGAAGAAGCATTAAGAAGCTTGTCCACATCACTGCGTGAGAAAAAGTATTTCTCATAGAGATGTGCACATGACACGGAATATGCATATTTAGAGATACCCGTTTCCATTACTCGCTATTTTTTCCTCTCTGACAATTTCATTGTTGTTGCGGCATCAGGTGAATAATATTCTGTTTACCGCATCTCTGATTTGATCGATGTTATCGTCAATCAGAGCATCTAATGTTCCGTTATATTCGTATTCATCGCAAATGAGAATACAACCGCAGCTGAAGTTACCCGGCTCATCGCTGACGGTAATCTTGCTTCGTGTCTTGGAAGAAAGAGAAGCGGCAAAATCAGCAGGAATCTCTGCTAAGTCTTTACGTGCCACAATAAGCTTTCCGTCCTGACCTTCGGAATTATCCAGTACAAATTTCTCAATCATTTGTAATCTCTCGCGAGAAGGTAATTCCTCAATTCTTCTCTTGGCTTCATCAATTACCTCGTTAATTATATTAACGCGTTCCTGAAGAAGTCTTCTTTGCGAATTTGTATTATGAGCAGCGCGTGCCTGTTTTTGATTTGCGTCTATAGAAGCCTGAGCCTCTGACAACATTTTCGCGCCCTCAACCGTTCCTTGTGTTATTTTCTTTGACACAAGTTTATCTGCTTCATCATTGGCTCTTTTGATTCTGGCATCAGCATTGCTGTGAGCTTCTGCAATAATACGCTCAATAATTGAATCTATACTTGCCATGACGATTAAACTCCAAGGTTACTGATATTTACTACAATAAGAAGTGAAGTAATAAAGCTCAAAAGTGCGTAGAACTCAACGAGAGCAGCTGATGTAACAGCCTTAGCAGAATCCTGCGGACGCTTTGAGATAATTCCTACACCTGTAAGAGCAACTCTTGCCTGAAGCATAGAAGATGAATAACCACCGATAGCAATCGGGAGACATGCAAGGAAATAAAGAATTCCTGCTGTAAGTGTTAATTCACCACTGCCGCCGAGAATACCAATCTGTGTAAGCAAAAGAATTGTTACAACGAGACCGTAAAGACCCTGAGAACCCGGAAGAAGCATAAGGATAAGAAGCTTTGAGAACTTACTTGAATCCTCTGCAATAACCGGTGCCGAAGCCTCAGCTACCATTCCTACGCCTTTTGCAGATCCGATACATGTAAGTGTTACAGAAAGACCTGCTCCCAATAATGCAAGTAATAAACCCCAACTCATTTAGTTGTCCTCCTTAATTTTATAATGTTTGGTGTTTAGTGCGAACGGCTGGAATATCTTTCCGCCGCCGTCGTAGAATTTCGTAAAGAACTCTACGTACTGTAATCTATTAACGTGAACATAAGCACCGAGAGCGCTTATGGCCAGATTAACCGCATGGAAGAATACAAATACAATGATGAATATCAGAAGCTTTACTATTCCGCTTCCGAAAAGAGTACCGATTGTATTTGCAACAGAACCGACAATACCCGTAACAAGACCGAGTGCCATAAGACGTGAGTATGACAGAAGGTCACTGAAGTATCCGGATACATTATAGAGTGCGCCGAAGCCACCGAGGATTTTACCTGACAGCTTAGGTGCCGAACGTCCGCCCGTCAAAACAAGACCGGCAGCTCCCGCTACCGCAACCCATTTTCCGACAGCTGCAAGCGGCAACGTTGTAGTAACAGCCATAGGAAGAATTATGAGAATAATTCCTGCAAAAACTACATACCAGAAGCCTATATCGCATATCGCGCTGACCGGATCACCGTTCTTACACAGCTTATAGAAGTTTGCACCCATGCCTACAACGATGTGTACAAAACCAAGAATGAGGCTTATTATCAAAAGCTTCATAGGATCATCATTAGGATTAAACCAGACTGCCTTAAATTCAACCGAGCCGTCAAAGAATCCGCGGCTGATTGCGCCGACAACATCACCGAAGAAGCTTCCGAACATTACACCCCAGAATATTGAGGCAATTCCGCAATAAAGGAATTTGAGCATATTCTTCTTATTGTTGCCCTCAGGCTTTGCCTTTACCAGTACGAAAATCGTTCCCAAAGCCATAAGGAGACCGTAACCTGCATCCGACAGCATCATTCCGAAGAAGAAATAATAGAAGAAGCTGATAACCGGATTAGGGTCTATATCTGTCTTGGAAGGCCCGCTGTATGATTCAACGATATCTTCAACCGGAGATACGAAAGCATTATTCTTAAATTTTGCAGGTACCTCTTCATCAGGAAGCGGATCTCTCAATTCAGCATAAAGACTGAACTTCTCGTTCAAGGTATCAATAACCTTCTGCGAATCTTCAACTGCCACAAATCCGTCAAGGATAAATGTCTTATCTGAGAAAAGAAGCTGTCCCAACATATCATATTTATCGCGGCGCATAATAAGATAATCGGAAAGGAAATAAAAGTCATCAAGCTTATCCTTATAATCCTTTATCTTTTGAGTTGAAGAATCGATAGTATCCTGCGCTTCTTCAATGCGTGCTTTAAGCTTTCCTATTCTGACCGAAGGAACATGCTTTGTCGGATCTGAATGTGTAGTAAACGAAAGCTTTCTCAAAAGCTCATTCATATCCTTAGAATCATTTTTATGAAAAATGAACGACACACATGTCATATTAGACGAAGTATATACAATATCCGCGCAGTAATCAGGGAATTTAAGTTCATCAGGCTTGAATTCCTCACCCTTTGAAGCTGCCTCAGACTTCTTCAAAGAAGCATACTGTTCACAGATTGCTTCATGGAGATCAGATTCTTCATATTGAGAAGGGAAGAAGCCGACAGCACATTCTGTTTTAGCCGTTCCCTTAAATTGCATAGGAATATCAAGCTTTTCCCAAGGTAAAATCGCATCCAACCTTTGTGTTGACTGCTTTATTACTGTCTTTTCGGAAATGATTTTATTGCTCAAGGATTCTACATCATATATGCATTTCATTATCCGATCTACATCATCTAATTTGGACTCAAATTCTTCCTTTGAGATTTCTTTGCGTCCTTCAAATCCTGATAATAAAGAGTGCTTTACGCATGCAAATTCTTCTACGGTTGCGATGGATTTTTGCACAAGAGCAAGAGTCTTGTCCAGCTGATTAAGACTGCTCTGCGACTTAAAGAGAGACAAATTCTCAGTTACGTCATTTGCGTCTCTCTCGGTAACATCAACCGTACCAAGCTGCTGAAGTAAATCAACAATCTGCTTGGCATCCTTTTGCATCGCGATAATCTCGATATGCTTCATCGGAAGAATTGCCATATTAACTGTTACCTGCCTGTCAAAATATCCATGACAGCCTTAACTGCCTCTTCACGTCTCGGAGAAGAATCGTCTCTGAGCTTCTTTGCTGCGGCAATATCTGCCTCATTAACAGCGTTATCCTCGTCGGAACCGCTTGCTTTGTGCTTGTCGTAGAGGTCAGCAATTTGTTTGCGCGCATCAGCCAAAGCCGTCTGATAAGCAGACTGTGCTCTCTTCTGTGCTTCAATCATTATGGAATCCGCCTTAGCGCGAGCTTCCTTGTCAATCTCTTGAGCCTTTTGCTCTGCTTCAAGTATTTTGTTTACCTGCTCTGATGCCATTTTTGCTTTCCCTTCTGCGTGTAAAAAACAATCTAGTAAAGTTTTACATAAAATTCCCCGAAAAGCAAGTGTTAATTGTGTAAATTGCATATAAAATTGCGGAAAAATCTGAGGCAGATTCCCGTAGCCGGGACTGCTGTATACGGATGAATGCCTATTGGTCTGATTCAGTGTACTGTGCTGTGTGGCGAGGCATCTTCGATTCACGGTAAACGGCTGATTTTTTGACTTTTACCGTGACTAAAAACGGGATTTACCGTGAATCCCAGTCATGAGCCGCCGCACACCCGCCGCACACCGACCACGCACAACCGCGTCACCATCGCACTGTAACACTGTTACAGATTGCTGTTTCCGGTTTGTGTGCGGTACATTGCCGCGTATTTTCCGTTTTTGGACAGGAGCTCGTCATGTGTGCCCATCTCGGCGATTAATCCGTCTTCGATGAGAATAATTATATCTGAGTCGCGGATGGTTGACAGACGGTGCGCAATAATAAATGAGGTGCGCGATGAACAAATCTCAAGCATGGCGCGACGAATTTTCTGTTCTGTTACGGTATCTACTGAGCTCGTTGCTTCATCGAGAATCATGATTGGTGCATTGGTGAGTACTGCACGGGCAATTGTAATGAGCTGACGCTCACCTTGTGAGAGCTCGGTTCCGCCTTGGGTAAGGACGGTATCGTAGCCGTTAGGAAGACGCCTTATGAAGCTGTCTGCTCCTGCTATATGAGCGGCTTTTTTCACGTCATCCAAAGTGGCCTGCGGGCTTCCGTAGTCGATATTTGAACGAATGGAAGCAGCAAAGAGCGAAGTATCCTGAAGAACAACGCCGAAGGCTTCACGTAAATCACCGATTTTGTAGTCGCGCAAGTCGTGTCCGTCAAGGAGAATACTGCCGGAGCTGACATCATAGAAGCGTGTCAGAAGGTTTATGATTGTGGTTTTACCTGAACCGGTCGGGCCGACGATGGCCACCTGTGTGCCGGCAGGGATTTTGAGAGATATGCCTTTTAAGACCTGCTTGGTTGAATCATAGCCGAATACAACATCTTTAAATTCGATGTCGCCCTTGACAGAGTCGAGCGGAATAGGAAGACTTGCGTCGGAATCCTGCGGTTCAGGATTCTCGTCGAGAATCTCGAACACACGCTCTGCACCTGCAACAGCGGTCTGGAAATTGTTATAGATGTTTGCTATCTCAACGAACGGTCTTGTGAACTGTCGTGTATACAACAAAAAGCTGGTGATAAGACCGATGTTGCTGATTTTTCCGTTCAGATACAGATATGCACTCAAAACAGAGATGGACAGATAGCATACGTTATTTATTACATTCATGAGGGGCATAAGATAGCCGGACCAAATGAGTGCTTTGATTGATACATCGCATAGTGCGTCATTTTTGTTGTCGAAGTCGATTTGCATCTCCTTTTCGCGAGAGAAGGCTTTGACTATGGTAAGACCTGAGATTCCTTCCTCTATTTGACCGTTAAGTATGCCGAGGTTCTTGGATTGCTCCGAGAAAAGCTTCTTTGTGTGCGACGTTACAAGCTTTGTAAGCGCGAAAATGAGTAAAACGGTAACAAGCGTAACCAAGGTCAGGCGAACGCTCAAGAGAAGCATGCTTATGAGTATTCCCACAATGGTGAAGCTGTATGTGAGCAGCATCGTAAGAGAATTGGATATGGTGGTGCTTATGTTATCGATATCATTTGTGAGGCGGCTCATGAGTTCGCCGTGCTGATGCTTATCGAAAAAGGAAAGAGGCAATGTCTTTATCTTATCGAAAAGGGTGTTACGGATATAATTTATTACTCTCTGGCCGATGGAAGCCATGAGAAACTGTTGAAGAAACTTGATAAGCCATTCACTTACGTATAGGGCAATCAACACATAAAGTATGTATTTGACGGAATCGCCGTTCTCTATTCTTGTTATGATGTTACCGGTAATTCGCGGTGAGATAATTGAGGCAACCGAAGATAGGGCCGACAGGAAAAGGATTATTCCCAGGCCGTTGCGTTTGCCGCGTGTTAAATCCCAAAGCCTTATGAGTGTGCCCTTAAGGTCTTTAGGCTTTACTACATTGGCACCCATTCGACTTATCTTGTTGTTCTGAGGAGGTACGGAATAGTTTGGATTATTTGCCATAATCGTCACCTCCTATCTGAGATTTATATATTTCCTGATAGGTATGGCAGGTTCTCATAAGTTCGTCGTGTGAGCCGTAGCCTTGAACGTTTCCGTTATCGAGGCACAGAATTTTATCTGCACGCATAACTGTTGATATACGCTGACTTATGAGAAGAACCGTAGCAGAGGAACCGGTATTGCCGATTCCTGCCAAAACCTTGGCTTCGGTACCGGCATCAAGAGCACTGGTACAGTCGTCAAGAATTAGAATACGAGGTTTACGAATAAGGGCGCGGGCAAGAGCGAGTCGTTGCTTTTGGCCGCCTGACAGATTTACACCGCCCTGACCGAGAACCGTGTTTATACCCAAATCCATCTTATCAACGAATTCATCGGCACAGGCGGTCTCGATTGCTTCTCTTATCTCAGCGGAGTCGGCGTTTTCTTTACCCCATCTCAGGTTATCCTCGATTGTTCCGCTGAACAGGAGTGCCTTTTGAGGGACGATTGCTATGCTGTCTCTGAGCACCTTCTCGTCGATGTCGTTGACATCGGCACCGTCTATGGTGATTTTGCCTGAGGTGCAATCATAGAAACGCGGAATCAGATTGACGAGAGTGGTTTTGCCTGAACCGGTAGGACCGATTATTCCTATGGTCTCGCCGGCGTTAATTTTAATGCTGATATCATTGAGTGTTTTCTCTGAAGAATCGTGATATGAGAAAACCACCTTTTCGAGAAGAATATTGCCTTTTATATCAGGCTTGAGCGGATTTAAAGGCTGCTTTTGTGCAGGTGTCTCCGTAAGAACCTCGTTAATTCTTTCTGAGGAGGCCATGGCACGAACTGCAATATTTATGATATTTGCTATCATGGTAACAGCGAAAAGAACCTGTGTCATATAGTTGACGGAAGCCATGAGACGACCGATCTCGCCGGCACTTTGTCCTTGCGAAATCCACAGTAAAATAACAATTCCGAAGTTGACAGTAAGGTTAATGAGCGGGGTGAATATTGCCATTGCACGAAGAACCGTGGTGTTTGACAAAGCAAGCTCAAGGGAGGCGGAATTGAATTTATCGACTTCCTCATCTTCGGCTCTGAAGGCTTTAACTACACGTACTGCAGACAGGAACTCACGAGTGACGCCGTTTAAGCGGTCAAGCTTCTCCTGAACCTTGCCGTAAAGAGGGTATCCGACACGCATATTGGCGAATATGAGAATAGATACAATAACAAGAATTATTGCCATAATCGGGGCCTGACGCGGAGTCTGGATGATAATTAATATAATCGCGCCTATGCAGGTGACAGGAGCTTTAATCATCATACGCATGAGTCCGTTTATGAAGTCCTGGATCTGATTTACGTCATTGGTTATTCGTGTAATGATGGAGGAAGGAGAGAGGCGGTCTATGTTTTCCAGGGACAGAGATTGTACATTGGAATACATATCATGTCTGATTTCCTTACCGATTCTCTGAGATGTTCTGCTGGCGAAGTGATTACGCATTACGGCTGACAGTGCACCCATGGCAGCAATGGCCAACATAATCAGACCGTATTTTCCGATAAGTCCGAGATCTGCATTTTGAATTCCGTTATCAACTATAAGGGCCATGAAGGTAGGCTGCATCAAGTCAGCAGTTGCTTCCAAGGTCAGAAACAAAGTTGACAACAGAAAGATGCCTATATGATTTTTAAGATACTTCAGTACTAACTTCATTCTTCTACGGCCGACATATCTTCGCGGCTACGTTCCTTCTTTTGTTCCTTCATATACATAGGAATCTACCGGGAATATTCCGACTATGCCTTCGTTGTTGCGTACGACATAGCATTCGCCTGATACGGATTCATCTATGTAAACAGCGATGTCCTTTCCGTTTTGGTAAGTCTCTGAGAAAGAATCGGCAGATAATGTCAATTCATTCTCGGTCATATTAACCTGAACATTGTTCCACTTGTTAATATCCCAATCCTTACCCGGACAGTAATGATTATATACTTTTGGTGTAGTGAAGAAAAGCATTGCTATACCAATGATTATAAAAAGTGAGCTGACAATTATTATTGCTACAGTTGACATTGAAAGCTTCTTTTTGCATTTGCTGTCAATTTGTTGAATATCGTTTTTGTTAACATATGTATTGTCAAAGGTGCCGGCGTATTCTTTGCGGATAAGATTATCTTTTGCATTGAGAATTACTCCGACTGTGCCTGCAAAGAAGGCAAAAGCTATCATTAACGATAAAGGTAATACCTTGAGACTGTTTTTCTCATACTTATAAAGTACTTCAGGATTGGTTGCAGAAAGACAGTCGTACGAATAATTGTTGGATAAATCCGCCAGATAGCTGTCTGTAAGAATGCTTTTTCCGTCGTTGTCTGTCTGCAATTCAGCGATTTCTGTTTTGGTAATAATGGTATCATTCGCATGCTTATTTGACGGCATGAGATCTTTTATCGGTTTTAAGTTAAGCACAACCGCGATCAAAACAGCAATTATTCCGAATATCAGGAAAAGATTTTTTGATGCTGAGCCGGAAGCTTTATGCTTCGGTGAAAGACGAGCCTTATTAGGATCATATTTATTACATATAATCTGTGCACGTGCATTTACATATACTTCGGTTGATCTTGCCGGAATTCCGATAACATTATCATAAGTCACACCGTCAACAACATACTCAAACACCGGTGTAGAGACGAGGTGCGGAGTTCTGGTTCCGGTCTCAGTGCTATTATTCGTGGAATATTCCACAGAATAAAGATAACCTATACATGTTCCTTCAACCGTCAGATTATCGGAAGTTCCGTTATAGCTTTGGTTCGGATGAATATATGATAAATCCGGTGCTTCAAATTCACTGCCGTTATTTCCTTTGAATACATTTTTAATCGTATCCTTTGCAAAGTCAGCGGATATACCGTCATGGTCTCTTATTATTTGTCTTTGTTCTTCGGTTGATAACAATTCAATCGGTTTTGATGAAAATAAAACATGCTCCTTAATATTCATAATAAATTTCCGTTCCCCTATCCGTATCCCTTATTTGTATCTCAGTTAGGCGTTTGAACTCGCGTTCCTGCTCGCGTTCCGCCTCGTGTTGTACCTCGACTTGTGTCCGGGCTCCGTGCCTGTCTCAGCTCGCGTCTATGCGTATATCTTGTCCCGTTTATATGATTTAATTGTATGCTCGGTTATTGCACTGAATTAATGTGCTTACCTTGATGCACCTGATTTAATTGACTTAATTTACCAGTTTATCACCCTCGTATACATATGAATCTGTAGGGAAAATATTAACTATACCCTCTCTGTTTTCTACAATATAGCAGTCGCCTGATACTGATTTATCAAAGTATATAGCTGTTTCCTTAGGATAGTTTGTATATCCGCCGTCTCTTCCGAGAATTATATCAGAACCGTCTTTCTCTACAGAAACATCATAATAATGAGTGATATACCAAACATTCTCATAACCCTCCAATGCATCCGGATTTTCGCCCGGCTTTGCAAAAAAGAAAATTACTACACCTGCAATAACAAAAATCGAACAAATAAAGCAGAATAATCTGTATATTCCGGAAGTATTCTTTCTGATGTTCTTATTTACTTTGGCTATTACTTCCTTATCTACATAAGTATTATCGAAAGTATCGGAGAAGGCCTTGCGCTCTCTGTTTTTTCTTCTCGAAAAAAGAATTACAAAAACCATGATTGCAATGGCAAAAGCCGCCATACCCAAAGCCCCCGCGTTTGAGTCGACAGCTTGATATACAGGCAAACATGAAGGATCGGTCTCTTCATAGTAATCATGTGAGAAATTATTGGACAAATCTTCGAGATAATCATCTGTGAGAATCAGCTTACCTTCTTCATTTTCCACAAGATCGTCCAGTTCAATGACAGATATTACTTCTTCATCACCGCTGATTTGATTTGGCGAAGGAATATACTTGCCCCAACTGTTACTGGTTACGGTCAGTATAAAAAGCAACATTACGGTAACAACGGTTGCTATTAAAAGTTTCTTATTACATGTTACTACACGGTGCTTTTTGTCGTAGACTGCCTGCTCCGGATGAAAAATATTGTATAAAAGCTGTGCTTTTGAATTTACGTAAACCGCAGTCTCGCTTGTTGCTTCTCCCAGTACTGCATTGTAAAGCACACCGTCAACTTCATATTCGAATACCGGTGATGCTACAAGATATGTATGAATATGATTGTTGGAATGAGATGTTTTGGTATAGTACAAATAGCCTATGCAGGTTCCCTCAACCGATGCAAAGTCATTTGAATTTGCATTTTTGTTTATTATAGGCTGTGGAACGTAGCCCGGAGCTCTCATTCCGTCTGTTAACTCGGTTATATTGTCCTTGTCAAGAATCTTCTTTGCGGCATTGCGCATTAACTGTTTTACGTTGTCTTGCTCAATACCCTTGCAGTCACTTAACTTCTCTTTGTATTCCTCGCGTGTCATTAGAGAAATAGGCGTAGTTGAAAATGTAATTTCGTCCCTAAAGCTCATAAAAATAATACCCCGTTTTCTTTTTCAATAGTATTTGCGTTTGTTATTATATACCATAACACGCATTTGTGTATCACCCGAAAATCAGAATTAAGAGCATTTAATTTTTAATAAGAGTT
>JAKSRF010000033.1 GCA_024403755.1 Clostridia bacterium | reverse complement strand
ATCCGTATGCAACAGAAACACCGCAGGTCTCGCCTGAGTTAAGTTTATCTACCCAGCCTTCGAGTCCGTCTTTTTCAGGTTCTCTGTCTAAAGCAATCTCATAGCACCTTGTAATAAAATCATAAACACCATCATTGTAAGCCAATGTCTGATTTATATGACTGCAAAACATGCATAATACTAAAATAATAACTAATATTGATGATGTTGATTTTTTTATTAATCTCATGACAGCTCCTAAAATAATTTGATTTATATATAGGATAACCTAAAAAATACAAAAATAAATAATCCCCGCGAAAAAATCACGGGGATTATATTAATTAATTGATATTAACTCAAATTAATACATCGGAGCCTGTGGAGCCATCGGTGGTTCCGGTTCAGGAATATCTGTAACCAAAGCTTCGGTAGTAAGAAGTGTTGAAGATACAGAAGAAGCATTCTGAAGAGCTGATCTTGTAACCTTAGCAGGATCAACGATACCTGCCTCGAACATATCAACGTACTTCTCATTCAATGCATCATATCCGTAACCGTTCTTCTCATTCTTAATCTTCTCGAGAATTACACTTCCGTCAACACCTGCATTTGCAGCAATCTGACGAACCGGCTCTTCCAAAGCACGAAGGATAATTGATACACCTGTCTTAACATCACCGTCTGTCTCATTAAGAAGTTTAGCAACAACAGGAATGGCATTAACATATGCTGTTCCGCCTCCTGGAACCATACCTTCTTCAACTGCAGCCTTAGTAGCAGCAAGAGCATCCTCAATACGAAGCTTCTTCTCCTTCATCTCAGTCTCAGTGGCAGCACCTACTTTAATTACTGCAACTCCGCCTGACAACTTAGCCAATCTTTCCTGAAGCTTCTCTTTATCAAATGTTGATGTTGTCTGCTCAGCCTGAAGTTTAATCTGTGAAGCACGAGCCTTGATATCGTCTGAATTACCTGCACCGTCAACAATGATTGTATTATCCTTTGTAACCTTAACCTGATGAGCTGTACCGAGCTGATCTAATGTTGCATCCTTAAGCTCAAGACCTAAATCACTGGTAATTACCTGACCGCCTGTAAGAATAGCAATGTCCTCAAGCATAGCCTTACGTCTGTCACCAAATCCAGGAGCCTTTACAGCTATACAAGTAAATGTACCTCTCAACTTGTTAAGAATAAGTGTTGCAAGAGCATCACCTTCGATATCCTCAGCAATGATAAGAAGCTTCTTGCCTGATTGAGCAATTGGCTCAAGAACAGGAAGGATATCCTGAATGTTGCTGATTTTCTTATCTGTAATAAGGATATACGGATCATCAAGAACAGCTTCCATCTTATCCATATCAGTACACATATAAGATGAGAGATAACCCTTATCAAACTGCATACCTTCAACAACCTCAAGCTCTGTAGCCATTGACTTGCTTTCCTCAACAGTAATAACACCGTCGCTTGTTACCTTCTCCATAGCCTCAGAAATGAGCTGACCGATATACTCATCGCCTGCTGATACAGCTGCTACACGAGCAATATCCTTTGAACTCTCAACCTTCTTAGCATTCTTAAGAATCTCATCAACAGCTGCATCAACTGCCATTGAGATACCCTTACGCAAAATAATAGGATTAGCACCTGCAGCAAGATTCTTCATACCCTCACGAATAATTGCCTGAGCAAGAAGAGTAGCTGTTGTTGTACCATCACCTGCAACATCATTTGTCTTAGAAGCAACTTCCTTTACAAGCTGAGCACCGGCATTCTCAAAACGATCCTCAAGTTCGATTTCCTTTGCAATAGTAACACCATCATTAGTAATAAGAGGAGCACCGTACTTCTTATCAAGAACTACGTTTCTTCCTTTTGGTCCTAAAGTTACCTTAACAGTATTTGCAACCTTATTAACGCCAATCTCAAGAGATTTTCTGGCATCCTCTGCGTACTTCATATCTTTAGCCATTTTTTTGTTCCTCCGTTACCCTACTATACCAAGGATATCTTCCTGCTTAACAATAATGAATCCTTCTCCGTCGAGCTTAACATTTGTTCCGGCATAATCTCTGATTAATACCTTCTGTCCTACCTTAACTTCCATAACTACGTTATTACCGTCAATAACTCCACCCGGACCTACAGCAATGATTTCAGCAATCTGTGGCTTCTCCTGTGCGCTTGAAGTAAGAACGATTCCGCTCTTTGTCGTCTCTTCTGCTTGAAGCTTCTTAATAACAACCTTATCTCCTAAAGGTTTAATAGTCATAATTCTGTCCTCCTTTAATTATTTACTGATAACGGTTAGCACTCATGTTAATTGAGTGCTAACAAATTTATTATAAGCAAGATTTAGTTGTTGTCAATATTAAAAATCAAAAAAAGTCAAATTTGCCTAATCTGCCCTTTTTACAGTAATAACATAATACAAAATCAACAGTGATACCATTAAACTCAAGTAAGATAAAAGATTTACGGCAGCTTTACTTCGAGGCTTATTAACCTCAATATTCTCATTTGAATTTACAACTTTTATTAATTCATGACTCTTTTCTTTAGTTATATTAATTTCTTTACGCAAATAGTCATTGGGTGTTAATATCTCCTTTCTGTCGTTTATCGGCGTGCTGATGTCGGCTATAAAGCTTAATTCCAAATAGCACTCCTCTGAGTCAATATTAAAAGTTCTGTAGAATGTATATTCATCCCAGTAAATCCAATTAGAATCTATATTCTCGGTTCCTTTCTCGAAAATGGCATTAATTCCATATGTACCGATACCGTATGAACTCAAATCTAATATATAACTTTCGTTATTCCATACCAATCTGCCTTGATTATCAGGTTTGCCTTGGGCAATCAAAAAGTCACCGTAATCTGTTATGCCGTTACCGTTTTCCCTGTCGGGTGAATATTTCCAAACATTAAAAATCGGCCTCTCATCGTCATAATTTCCGACTGCATTTACAGACAGAGACATTCTATTACTTTCGGCAAATGCTCCGCATATCATTGTCAGAGACAATATCAAATTAATTATGTCAGACAGCAAGCAATTCATTTTGCTCCTTATCATATCTGTAGATGTCGAATGAGAGAACATCATCACTGGTAATCAGATTCTCGTTGAGATTGATTGAAGTTAACTGTTCTTTAAGTCTTTCAGGACATTCAGATATATTTTCGGAAATAATAAGACATTCATGAACCGAAGAAGGAATTATGTAATAGCCCTCAGGAAAAAGTGAACATATTTTATTCATAACGGCATCGCAAAGAATACCGCAGGCACCATACATAGTTTCCTTGCTTGTTAATTCATATAAGGTGTTTTTGCTGTCTATACTTGATTCTCTGAGCAGATTTATCTCTTTCTCGCCTGAGAAATGACAGGAGACGTCTCTCAGTATGAATTCTTCCGGATTAAGATTGTCTACTGCAGTTCTGAGAAGTTCATCAAAGGAAATATTCCATAGACTTTGTATTTCTCTTGAAACCTTAATGCAGGACGGACCGTACTTAAAAACAGATTGCGGTATCTCAACAATAAGAAGTACCGCCATGTCATTAATGATTTTATAATCGAAGTTTTGCAGGAGCTCAGAATAGTATCTTGAGTTAACGACAATAGGTCTTAAATAGCCTTTTATGAAATCATAATTATCAATCTTAAACTTCAACAATTTCTCTTCAACGGCCTTGGCGTCTTTTCCTTCAAGATAATCCTTGTAATATGGTTCTGCGTCTTTGACAATACTCATAATAATGTCATCGGTCACATCTTCGATGCCTTCTTCAAAGTAGTTTTCCATGTAAAAAACAGGGGCCACGTTCTGTCCTTTAAGTCGGATGCAGATGCCGTGAACCCTTTTGCTGTTCTTTATGGTGTTATAAACGTCAATCTTCGCTCCTTCAAACCCTTCGGGTAGGAAGTCCATTATCCGTTGCGATACAACGGAAGTAAAATCATCAATTGTCATAATATTTCTCCTTACTTATATAGTTTACAATAAGAACATGTTTAAACGGTTAAATACCTCCTTTCGATAACCGCACGATATTATTTTTTTGCAAAAGAAAAGCACCCGAATATGAATTCGAGTGCTCATACCAATTGCTATTTTAATATAGCACACCTTTAGGTGTTTCACAAGTCTCAAAATGTATCAATTTATGCCGTTACAATTTTATTTGCTGCTTCAAGTGAATGACGTTCTACAGCTTCCTGACGCATTTTATACTTTAAAATCTTACCTGCGGCATTCATAGGGAACTCACTTACAAAATCAACGTAACGAGGAACCTTATGCTTAGCCATATGTGTAAGTACGTAATCTTTAATCTCTTCTTCAGATGATTCTTCACCCGGCTTAAGAATAATAGCGGCAAGAATCTCTTCACCATAGTCCTTATCAGGAACACCGATTACCTGAACATCAGATACTTTAGGATGAGTATAAATAAAATCCTCTATCTCCTTAGGATAGATATTCTCTCCTCCACGGATAATCATGTCCTTAATACGTCCGGTTATCTTATAATATCCGTCAGGAGTTCTTCTTGCGAGGTCACCGGTATGAAGCCAACCGTTTGAATCAATGGCTGCTGCAGTTGCCTCAGGCATTTTGTAGTAACCCTTCATGATATTATATCCTCTGGCTACAAATTCACCGTCTGTATCATCAGGTAAATCTTTTCCTGTCTCAGGATCAACAATCTTGCATTCAACACCGAATATAGCCTGACCTACCGTATTAACTCGCTTATCAATCGAATCAGTAGTCTTACTCATTGTAGTAGCAGGAGAAGCCTCAGTTTGACCGTATGTAATACAAATCTCAGGCATATGCATCTTCTCGATTACGTCTTCCATAGTCTTTATAGGACAAGGAGAACCGGCCATAATACCTGTTCTCATGTGTGAGAAATCCGTTGTAGAAAAATCTTTATGTCCGAGCATAGCTATAAACATTGTAGGTACGCCATGGAAACAGGTTATCTTCTCTCTGTTAATGCAATCCAAACCCTTTCTCGGCGAAAATGCGGTAATCGGCGACATGGTGGTTCCGTGTGTCATAGAAGCAGTCATGGCAAGTACCATACCGAAGCAATGGAACATAGGAACCTGTATCATCATTCTGTCTGCGGTAGACAAATCAAGGCAGTCACCGATAGCCTTACCGTTATTAACAACATTGTAATGAGTAAGCATAACACCCTTAGGGAAACCTGTTGTTCCTGAGGTATACTGCATATTACAGATATCATCCTTATTGATGGTTCTTCTTACTTTCTCTACTTCACCTATTGATACTTTGGATGCGAGACCTATTGCTTCATCCCAAGTATAACAACCCGGTTGTTTCGAATCAATCGTAATAATATTCTTGAGATAAGGTAATCTTGCAAAATTAAGATTACCCGGTTCTGATGATTTTAACTCAGGACAAATCTCATTAATAATAGATACATAATCAGAATCCTTACAGCCGTCTATCATAACAAGTGTATGAGTATCTGATTGACGTAACAAATATTCTGCTTCATGAATCTTATAGGCTGTATTAACTGATACAAGTACTGCACCGATTTTTGTAGTAGCCCAGAAAGTAATATACCATTGCGGTACATTGGTAGCCCAAATAGCAACATGATCACCTTTTTTTACACCCATCGCAAGAAGACTTCTTGCAAATGTATCAACATCATCTCTGAATTCAGGATATGTTCTTGTATAGTCTAACTCAGTGTATCTGAATGCATATTGATTCGGGAAGGACTCACAGACACGATCAAGAACATCAGGAAATGTCCAATTGATGAGTGTCTCCTTCGGCCAAATATAATTGCCTTCTCCCCTGTCATCTGTCTGGAGACAATGCTTATGAGTAGTTTTATACTGAGCCATGTAGCCTGCAAACTGAGGCACGGCTATACCTGCATCATCAAGTTCCTGCATCCAACGATAAACCCACTCGAGAGAAACATAACCAATATAATTAATTGAAGTCAAAGCATTAAACATATCAGTGAGCGGCAAATCACCGGAGCCCATAAGTCTGTAATGAACCTTATTATCTTCACCCATTACGGAATCTTTTACATGAGTATACTTTATATAATCACCAAGGTTATTAACCGTATCCTCAGGAGCTTCATTAAAGAATCTGTAAGGATGGTGCATATCCCAAAGTGCTGCAATTTTACGACTGTTAACACGATCAAGCAAATGACGTAATCTTAAGGTATCTGCATATACACCGTTTGTCTCAACAAGAAGAGTAACATTATATTCTTCGGCAATAGGAATAAGCTTTAACAGATTATTATAAACAACCTCATCATCTACATCTCCCGTAGGTGCCGGATTCTTATCACCAAGTACACGAATATAACTTGCATTAAGTTTATTAGCAAGCTTAGCATACTGAGTAATCTCCTCAATTGCAGCATCTATGGTATCAGGATTATTAATCGGTTCACCTGAAGACAGACAAGGAATCTCAAGCTTCAAGGATTTCAGCTTAGCTACTGTAGCCGGAAGCTGTTCCGAAGTAAAAGGAAGAGCCATATATGATTTGATATTATTACCCAAACCTCTTAATTCTATACCGTTAAAACCAAAGTCACTTGCCATAGAATATATCTCGGACCAAGTAAAATCAGGACACGCTAATGTAGAAAATGAAATTTTCATAAAGACCTCACTCAATCATATTGTCTTATAATTGTACTTTTAATAAATATTTAGTCAAGGAAAAAAGAGTAAGAATTGTTTACCTTTTACGTACCTTTTCAACACCCGAATACCAATATGTTTACATTTGCTACTTTGCGATATATTCAGAATCCCAATTAGGCCTTTTATTCTCCAAATTTGTATACAGTAATTCCTTACTTTTCTTAATATCGCGATAGAAAGTTGACTTGCTTTTATAGAAAAAAGCACTGATAACTTTAGGACGCTCATTAAGATAATATCTCAAAAATAGTATTTGCGAATGAGGAGAAGGCAGAACTAAAATCTCCGAAAGAATCTGATATGAAGAATCTCTTAAATAATATAATCTAACTATATCTTTCTTCAAATCTTTGATGAATTTGTCATATCCTTCCGAAAAATCAATATATGCTGAATTCATGTCAGAATCATGTTGAAATCTTACACCAAATGAAGAAGCAGCCACAGGAGCGAAATCCTTCACATATTCATCATGTAATTGATCAAGATTTGAAGTGATTTCTTTTACTAATTGAAGTTTCTGTTCAAGCATTGTTGTTGAATAGTATAAGTCATCTCTTAATGTTTCCAGTCTCTTTTCAAAGTCATTATATTTCATGTTCTCTTATCCTTTCATATAAAATTTAATTTTTAAGTAATACAAACTGTCAAACAAATGTTTGACTAATAAAAGAAAAAAGGATAGAATTGAATTAAATAAAAAATATGTTCGGAGGTTTACACAATATGGATTCTTCTAAAACAAAAAAAGGTATTAATACGATTGAACGTGTTTATAATTACGTATGCACATATATTCATAAAAACGGTATGGCACCTTCCGTCAGAGATATCTGTGTAGGTGTAGGTCTGAAATCAACATCATCTGTTCATGTTTATCTGAAGAAACTTGATGAGATGGGTAAAATTGAATACAGACCGGGTCTTCGTCGTGCTATTATTATCAAGAATTTCCAAGGTTCTTCTGACGGTAATGATGATAATAATGTTTCTGTGAATTCTTCTGCTGATGTTGTTAAACTGGATTGCATTGGCAAAATAACAGCCGGAGAACCAATTTATGCACATGAAGATACTACTGATTCTTTTTTTGTTAACAGATCTATTATTGGAAGCTCCGATGCATTCATGCTAAAGGTAAGGGGTACAAGTATGATTAATGCCCATATTTTGGATGGTGATTACATAATTGTGCGTAAACAAAATACTTGTAATGATGGTGATATAATTGCTGCTCTTATAGGAGATGAAGCAACAGTAAAGAGATTCGGCCATAAGGATGGCATTCCATATCTCTTCCCTGAAAATGATTTATTCTCACCAATACCATTCAATACTGAAGAATGTAAAATTCTCGGTAAGGTAGTAGGATTGCATAGATATTCAATTCAATAATATCAATGCGTAAAAAATTAATACAACTATTCTTAATATAACAACATTATTATTTTTTTCAATAGTTTTTATATAAGTTAATTTTTTTATACTTATGTGTTTATTCGAAGATTAGAACATTTTAGTAAAATATGACCATACAACAATGATGCTGTATGGTCATATTTTCAATATTACAATATATTAAAATAATTACACATCGCTTTGGAGAACCGAATATATTGCAACATCACATGTACCGGTATTATTTTTTCCTCCCTGTCTCATAATTCCCTCAAATCTCATTCCTGCTTTACTCATAACCCTACCGGATTTTGGATTATTTACATCATGACCGGCATATATACGGTTAACGCCGACTTCATCAAAAAGATAAGCTATAACTTCCCCCAGAGCTTCCGGCATGTATCCTTTGCCCCACCACTTTTTTCCCATGCAGTAACCTATTTCAGCTGATTCAATAATATCATTAAGCTCAATTACACTGATACTGCCCACAAGTGTATTATCTTCTTTGAGAACTATTGCCCAAGTAAAGAAATTCTCATTCTTATAGTTGTCAATCCAGAAAGAAATTAGTTGTCTCGTTATATCCGGATTTGTGTGTGCAGGCCAGGACAGATAACGTGTTACTTCAGTATCCGAAGCCCAATTCTCATACATTGCCTGAGCATCGTCTAAAGTAAATCTTCTCAAAATAAGCCTGTCAGACTCCAGAACAGGTGTTCCATTGTATCTCATAATAATACCTCCGTTAGATATAGATTAGTGCTAAAACAAAAACCGCCTGTCTGCAACAGACAAGCGGCTCATTAAGCATTCAAATATTTCTTTGAAAGCAAGTCCTATTCTTTGCAGACAACTGAACATAGCGCAAAACTGTGCATATGATTAATATGCATCATAGAATCTGTCATACATTCAGTGTTTCTTAAGAATAAAGACATAACTTGCTCCTCTTCGAAAATATATTGTCATGGTATCAAACTCATAAGTTGAAGTCAATAATGCATTGATTCTGTAATGGTTTGATTTAATAACTTCATTTGATCTCGTTTAAAATTCTCTCTATATTTTGTTCGGTACTGTCATTAAAATCCAGATAGATTATATTGCTCATATAACGATACCAGGTTAACTGTCTTTTTGCATAATGTCTTGAACGCAGTTTAATCTGATATATTGCTTCATCAAGAGTAACAGAACCATTAAAGTAATCGATGAATTCCTTATATCCAATTGCCTGCATTGAAGTTGAACCGGTAGGAATATTCATTTTAAGAATTCTGTCTACTTCTTCAAGCAAACCGTCTTCGATCATCATGTCTACTCTTCTGTTGATTCGATCATATAAAATACTTCTGTCCATATCTATAGCAAAAACCTTAAACGGATATTTCGGTCCCTCTGTCATGGATTGATTATTCCATTCGGTAAACGTTTTGCCTGTAGCTATATATAAGCTGAGGGCTCTTATTACTCGTCTGGTATCATTGGGATGAATTTTAGAAGCGGCTATACTGTCAACTGCTTCCAGACGTTTATATAAATCATCAATCCCATTGTGTTCATATTCCTCATAAAGATCTTTTACTATAGCTTCATCTACTTCTTCGTTTGTATATTTAATACCTTCGCAGAGTGTTTTTACATATTGTCCGGTACCACCGCAGATAACAGGTAATTTCATTTGATTTAATAATGAATCAATTACCTTATAACAATCATTACAGTAATCATTTACAGAATAAGATTGGTCCGGTTCAACTATATCAATCATATGATGCTTTACCTGCATTTGTTCTTGATAGGTTGCTTTTGCAGTACCTATATCAAAATACTTATATATTTGCATAGAATCACATGATATAAGTTCACCCTGCGTCTTCTCACACAAATTTAATGCAAGCGAACTTTTACCGCTGGCTGTCGGGCCGCATATTATAGGAATGTAGCTGTATTCATGTAAAATGCTTTTAATTTCCTTCATTAGACAATCCTTTTAAATTCTTTCTCAAGATCAGTCTGCTTAAGCTTAACAAAGGTCGGTCTGCCGTGAGGACAATGATAAGGATCTTTAAGATTACGCATCAGACGAAGTAACTCAAGTGCTTCTTCCCTGTCTATTTTTTGATTTCCTTTAATTGCTGCTTTACATGCTTTTGTTGCAATCAAAGAGAACCACTGATTATCACCTTGAGGAACATCAGTATTAGATGAAGTAATAATCTGTTCTACGGCTTTTCCGATATCAACATCTTTGTAATCAAACGGTACTGTACGAACCGCTACATCGTTATCACCTATTTGTTCTATTTCAAAACCGTATCGTGAAAACAATTCTGAATTTTCGATTACAAAATTTAAATCTGCCTGTCCCAAAGCAAGAACCTTCGGCACAATTAAGGTTTGTTTAATTAATGTGTTATTGTTCTTTGAATACTTTTCCAAAAACTGTTCGTAAAGAACTCGTTCATGAGCTGCATGTTGATCAATTAAAAACATATTAGAATCATTTTGCATGATTATATAAGTATTGAATACAAAGCCGACAAAATCAGATTCAAGCAATTCATCAAAATCGCTCTTATCGGATTTTAAGTCAACATTAAATGCAAGATTATCATCATTAGCAATATTTTCATTCACAACAGGTTGCGGTTGTTCCTTAGTAACAACGGCAGACGGAATATCAGAAAGTGTATCCAGAATAGTTTTATATGCTTTGATTTCACTAATATCTGGTTTTTCTTCTCTTTTTGGAAACAGAGAATCAAATTCTGAATCATCCTTCGATTGAATAACAGGCTTTCGAGGAATAACATTCTGAGGTATAACTGAGTTGACAGCAGAAGTATCGAATTTCAACTGACTCTTTTCAGGAACGGCTTTACTACTTTCATTTATTGAACCCAGCTTCATCTCGACAGATTCATTAGTATTTAAAACGGCATTCTTTACGCCATGATAAATAAGTCTGAATACATCACCTTCGTTATTAAAACGAACGTCAAGCTTTTGAGGATGAACATTAACGTCAACCAAATTTTGCGGAATATAAAGACAAAGAAAGCAGATTGCAAATTTCCCTTTCATAACAAGATTTCTGTATGCTTCATCAAGTGCTGAAGTTAAAACAGAATTCTTTATATTACGTTCGTTAACATAAAACACTTGCATTGCACGGGTAGGCTTCGCATATTCAGGCTTCCCGGCAAATCCTTTAAGCTTAAGTCCTTCAAATTCATAATCTACTTTAATAAGTTCAGATGCTGTTTCCTTACCGTAAACACTGTATATTGTATCCAGCATATCACCTGTTCCCGGGGTATTAATTACAAGCTTACCGTCTTTGTAAAGCTTAAAAGAAATATGCGGATTAACAACAGCCAGACGCTCGATAATATGGGTTATATACATCCCTTCGGTAGAGTCTTTTTTGAGAAATTTGAATCTGGCCGGAATCTTGGCAAATAAGTCAGATACACTGATAGATGTTCCGTAATCACATGCTGTTGTTGAAGAATCGACTTGAATTCCATCCTTATATTCAATTCTGTATCCGTATTCAGAATCTGCCTGTCTGGTTTCCAAAGTAACATTTGCACATGCAACAATGGACGCAAGTGCTTCACCTCTGAAGCCTTGTGTTGTAAGGCTGTATACATCCTCTATGCATTTAATCTTGGAGGTGGCATGTATAAGAAAACATTTCTCAGCATCTTCCTTATCCATACCTATTCCGTTATCTGTGACATTAATAAATGTAATTCCGCCGTTCTCGAAAGATACACTTATCGATGTAGCACCGGCATCAATTGAATTATCTACCAATTCCTTCACTATAGATGAAGGACGTTCAATGACTTCACCGGCCTTAATTGCATTTGCTGTTATTGTATCAAGAAGGTTTATACGTGACATATCAAATATCTTCCTTATTTACTTCATCAACAAGATTATAAAGAATATTCATCGCTTCTATAGGCGTAAGACGAGTAATATCTATATCTCTGATTTGCTCACGAAGCCTGTCTTTTTTGCTGAATTCAGCCTTTCCTATATCGAATACTTTATCCTCGGAAATATTCTCGACCGAAGCAAAATCATCATTACCGTCTTTAATCTTAAAATCGCCTATACGCTCCAACTCGTTAAGAATAGACTTACTTCTGTTAAGGACCTCTTCAGGAAGTCCCGCAAGACGGGCAACCTCTATACCATAGCTGTCAGAAGTGCCGCCCTTTACAATCTTATGGAGAAACACTACTTTGTCAGAATCTTCCTTAACATCTACTCTGCAATTAAATATACCCGGGGTTAATCTCTCGAGCTGATTCAATTCATGATAGTGAGTAGCAAAAATGGTTCTGGCAAACAGAATCTTAGGGTCGATTATATACTCAATAACAGCCCAAGCAATTGAGAGGCCGTCATAGGTAGAAGTACCTCTACCTACCTCATCAAGCAAAAGCAGGCTCTTTGAAGTAGCATTTTTAAGAATATTGGATACCTCGTTCATCTCAACCATAAATGTTGATTGTCCGAGTGAGATATCATCAGAAGCACCTATTCTTGTAAAAATCTGATCAACAAGTCCGATGGTTGCAGACTTAGCAGGTACAAATGAACCTATCTGCGCCATAAGAACAATAATTGCAACCTGTCGCATATATGTGGATTTACCTGCCATATTAGGGCCGGTTAAAACCATGAGTCTGTTCTCGTTATTAAGTTCCGTTGAATTCGGAACAAATCTCTCATTTCTTGACAATGCTTTCTCAACTACAGGATGTCTGCCGTCAACAATCTCAAGCACATCAGAATCATTAACTATCGGTCTTACATAATTCTCTACTGAAGCAAGCTCGGCAAGAGAAGTAATAACATCCAGAAGGCTTATTGCTTTTGCACAAGCAAATAAACGTTCCTTCTGCGCTGTAACCTTATTTCTGATTTCAGAAAAAATCTCAAATTCAAGATTGACTCTTTTGCCGGAAGAACTCAGAATTTTCTCCTCAAGCTCTTTAAGTTCAGGAGTTATATATCTCTCCGCATTAGTAAGAGTTTGTTTTCGTACATAATAATCCGGTATAGGCAAAGTATTGCTCTTTGTAATATCTATATAGTAGCCGAAAACCTTATTATATCCGACCTTAAGATTCTTGATACCGGTCTTTTCCTTCTCAGAGGCTTCCAATTGCAAAATAAATTCCTTGGCATTGGTTGTAATCTCATACAACTCATCGCACTCTTTATTAAATCCACGCTTAATTATATCTCCGTCATGTAAAGAAATCGGCGGATCTTCATTAATCGAAGCCTCAAGAAGCTCATAAACATCAGTCATAGGATCTAAAAGTTTATTTATGTCTTTATAGAGGCCGTTACTGAATCCTGAAGCAACATCACAAATAAAAGGAAGTTTGCCTAAAGCATGCTTTAAAGCTAAAAGTTCGCGTGCATCTATTGTGCCGAGAGCCGCCTTCGTTGATAATCTTTCAATATCATAAAGTCCGGACAAACCTTCAATTAATTCCTGTCTTTGAATAAATTTCTCAAGTGATTCTTCAACCGCATCAAGTCTCTTATTTATCTCACTTACATTAATTAAAGGTTCTTCGATAAATTTACGCAGAAGTCTGCCACCCATGCTGGTTTTTGTTTTATCGATAGCCCATAATAATGAACCGCGTTTGGACTTAGAACGAATTGTCTGTGTTAACTCAAGATTGGTTCTTGTGGACAAATCCAGTTCCATTGTATCTGTTATTTTAAAAACTTTAAGACTGAGTATATGTATAACTTTATCAACCTGTGTCTCATCGGCATATAAAAGCAAAGCATTAACAGCACCGAGTAAAAGAACATTATCACTGAAAACATCAGCTTCACTTATATCAATTGAACCGTCTTTTATTCTTAATGTTCCGAAATCCCGTTCATTTCTCTCTGTAAATGAAGTTTTGAAGCTCAATTCTATAAAATTATATGCCTGAGTTCCGATAAAATCTTTATTATAAATTATCTCGGAAGGATTATACTTACCTATCAGATTGATAAGATGTTCATCATTATTATCCGTTATAAGCTGCGTTGCTTCCAATAAACCTGTAGAAATATCACTGATTGCACAACCGTATTGAGAACCGATACAAAAAACAGACATCAAGAAATTATTCTGCCTCTCATCGACATTGTTTAGGTCAACAGATGTACCCGGAGTCATAATCTTAACAATGCCTCTTTTAACAAGTCCTACGGCAGTAGCAGGGTCCTCAAGTTGTTCACAGATGGCAATCTTATGCCCCATATTAAGTAATCTTGAAGCATAAGTTGAATAAGAATGATACGGAACACCGCACATCGGTGCTCTCAAATTATTACCGCAGTCTCTGGCTGTTAAAGTAAGTTCCAAAGCTTTAGATACATATAATGCATCATCAAAGAACATCTCATAGAAATCACCGAGTCTGTAGAACACAATGACATCACCGAGTTTATTTTTTGTATCAGCGTATTGCTTCATCATCGGTGACAGTTTGTCATAATCTATATCTGATAATTTATACTCAATTACTTCAGCCATCTATTATACTCTCCATCACACCGTCGATTGAATAAGGTCTTGAATGTGTAATTCTGACATTGCAAAGCTTTCCCTCAAATTGAGAAGCGCAACAAGCAGATGCCGGGTTTGACGGACTGATTAATTTTCCGTTTAATTTAAAATCTTCCGGAATAGTAAAATTAACAAGATGATTAGACCTTGTTCTGCCTGTCAAAATATCCTTTGCAGTTGAGCTCTCGCCTTCAATAAGAACCTCTTCAACTAATCCTACTTTGCTCTGATTGGACTTGTTTACAAAGTCATTCTGAAGCTCCAAAAGCCTGCCGAAACGTTCAGTAACAACCTCCTTCGGAACCTGATTCGGATAATTTGCCGCTTTTGTTCCAGGTCTTATCGAATACTGAAAAGTAAAAGCAGAATCGTATTTTACTTCATTAACCATCGAAAGTGTGTCCTTAAAATCCTCTTCGGTCTCTCCCGGAAATCCGACAATTATATCAGTCGAAATCGATCCTTCAGGAAGCTTCTCCCTGAATTTAAGTGCGGTTCTTAAGTATTGCTCTCGGGTATAATGTCTGTTCATTTCTTTAAGAATGCGATCTGAACCCGATTGAACCGGCAAATGTAAATGTGTTTCCAGTGTTTTATATTCCGACATAATATCAATAACTTCATCAGATAAGTCACGCGGATGTGAAGTCATAAATCTTACTCTTGAAAATCCTTCAATCTCAGCTGCAGCACGAAGCAAATCAGCAAAACTTTTATCGAAATTGTCACCTTTACCGTAGGAATTTACATTCTGACCGAGAAGCATTACTTCCTTATATCCATTTTCGGCAAGGAGCTTAAGCTCATCTATTATCTCATTAAAGTCACGAGAACGTTCTCTTCCTCTTGTATACGGCACAATGCAATATGTACAGAAATTATTACAACCGTACATAATAGGAACCAAGGCTCTGAATTTGCGCGCACGTTTTACCGAAAGAAGATTATCTTCAACAATAAAATCCTCTTCTGAAATATCAATAAGCTGCTTTCTTCTGCCTATTTTGTCCAACATAAGTAAAGGCAAATTATGAATCTGTTGCGGGTCAAAAACAATGTCAACATAAGGGAAACTGCTCTTTATTCTGTCAACATTTTCCTTAACCTTCATCATGCAACCACATACAATAATCATTAATTCTTTGTTTTCTCTTTTACGTGCTTTAAAAACGCCTAAGTTTCCGAAAAGCCTGTCTTCGGCATTCTCGCGAATGGCACAAGTGTTAAAAATAACTATATCGGCATTATCTTCATTACCCTCTCTGATACCAATATCTTCAAGAGTTCCGATAAGCTTCTCACTGTCGGATTCGTTCAATTGGCAACCGTATGTATGAACATAATAATATATCGGTCTTTTTAAACCGCTGTAGTAATTACGAAGTTGTTCTTTAGCCGAATAAACAGAAGCCAAATCCTGTTTGGAAACATTAACTATAGCCATAATAACCCTCTTATAAACATTTTACCGAATTATTATACTCGAAAAACTCTTATTTTCGTATTGTAAATTCAACATAAATGTAAAAAAAGTATCATATAATATATTTATTAAAAATAAAGGATGAGTTTCAATGTATAGAAAAAATAGTACTCGTATATTTACTTTTTTTTGCAGTCTTCTGCTTACTTCCATATCAATTTTCAGTCCTGTTCTTGCAGTTAATGAGGATTTTGACGATCCTAATGATAATGTGATTTCACAAAATGAAGCCATATATGAATTAATCGAAGAACAACCTGAAGACAGTCCGGCTGTTAACGGTAAGTCTTATGCACTCTATGATACTGCTTCAAAAGCATTTCTTATCGGTTCAGATATTGATGTTCAATTGGAACCGGCTTCAATTACAAAAGTAATGACCTGTTTGTTGGCCTTAGAGAAGATTAACCTCGATTCGATTGTTACTATAACGCAACCTATGATTGATAATATTCCTGACGATTATGTAAAACTCGGTCTGATTGTCGGCGAAGAGGTTACAGTAAAGGATTTGCTTTATTCTGCCCTTCTTAAATCTTGTAACGATGCCGCACTTGCTCTTGGTGTATATATGGGTGGAACCGAAAAGGATTTTTGTAAAATGATGACTGATAAAGCAAAAGAAATCGGTTGCACCAATACAAACTTTACTACTGCCTATGGCTTTGCAGATCCTAATAATCTTACTACCTCACATGATATGTGTCTTATCCTTGAGGAAGCATTAAATTGTCCTGAATTTACAAACATATCTACTACTTATCAATATACAATCAGTCCTACCAATAAATACACGGATGAAAGAACTATAACCAACACCAACAGATTTATTTCCACTCAGGAACTCGGTTATGATTATTATGTCGGTGGTAAGACAGGATATACAGATACAGCAGGAAACACTTTGTGCTCTGCTGCAACAAAGAACGGTCGTACACTTATCGGTGTAATCCTCGGTTCTACAAGTTCGGATCAAAGATACTATGATATGATAAGTATGTTTGATTATGGCTTCAGCAATTATACTACTATTGCTATTGATGACAGTGAATTTGCATCAGCTTATACCACAACGTTAAACCGTTTTGAAGAATCACTTGTTAAGACTAATCTTATTGTTGAGAACAGCAACATGGAATTATCTTCTTACCTAACAGTACCTTCCAATCGTGCTTCCCTCGGCAACACAATATCTGTAGAGCTTTCTAAAGTTAATGTTGATTTAAGTAAATCCGAACAGTCTTTTAACATTCCTCTTTATAAGACTTTCGCAGATGACAAGACTTATATTGTTGGTTGTATTAAGGTCAGCATTCGTGCTAAAGACAGATTGATAACCGTAAATCCCGAAAAGAATACGATATGGACTAAAATAAAAAATATTTTGATTACAATTATCGGTATTCTTGTTCTTATAATAGTTTTGATTTTGGCAATGTACATTTTCCTTGGAAAGACCAAAAAGAGAAAAGACAAGGAATTCAATCGTAAATCAAGAGTTCTCTGATATTCATTATATTTAATTTAACGTTAGTTACAATTTATAGATTCCGCAAGCAACCGAAGTTAAATATTAAAATCCACGGACGCAGCTTCGGAGTCTATATATATTTGCATTAGATGAAAGAATAGGGGCTGTCTCATTAGACTGAGGCAACCCCTATATTAATCAATTTATTTTGTGTGATTATACATGCTCAATATCATTATTTTTCTTTCTCCTGATAATCAAACATGCACCGAAAATCAATACCGAAGCAACCACAAATACTATACCGATTATAGCTCTGTGACTGGTCTTCTCACCTGTTCTGGTTACTCCGGAGCCGCCTTGTGTCGGAGTAGGAGTAGCTGTAGGTGAAGCTGTCTCATTGATAATCTCTAATGTATTAACCATTACACCTTGTACAAATACATTACCATTACTATCAACTTTAACCTCGTACATATTCTCATCTACGGTATAACCTTCAATTGTAGTAGTTTGTACGATAGTATATTCACCTACCGGAATATCGTTAATAACAATCAAACCATCTTTGTCAGTAGTAACTGTTTTGATTACATTTCCTGTAGTCTTATCAATAACCTTGACATTAGAATCAGGTATCGGTGACTTATTACCATCTGTTACAACCTTAATAATCAAATCTGCTGTAACCGTAGGAGTCGGAGTAGCAGTCGGTATCGGCGTATTAGTCGGTACCGGAGTGTTCGTCGGAACAGGTGTATTTGTAGGTACAGGTGTATTTGTAGGTACAGGCGTGTTGGTCGGTACCGGAGTGTTCGTCGGAACAGGTGTATTTGTCGGCGTAGGTGTTGGTTCATCCGGAGTCGGAGTCGGTTCGTCAGGTGTAGGCGTTGGCTCATCCGGAGTAGGTGTTGGTTCATCAGGTGTCGGAGTTGGTTCTTCCGGCGTTGGTGACGGAGTAATTGTAGTCGCAGTATCTACCATAGTAACTACGAAGTTATCAGCATCGTAAGAACTTGCACCTGCTACAGAATCAATCTTGCCATCATTAATTACTACTGTAATTGCAGAAGCTAACTCATAACCTGTCGGAGCACTTGTCTCAGTAATTACATAAGTACCATCAACTAATCCCTTAAGAGTTG
>JAKSRF010000032.1 GCA_024403755.1 Clostridia bacterium | reverse complement strand
AACACCATAAAGTTGAATCTTTGTCTTAAGTGGTTGATCCTTAGTATAGACATACACTTTACGATCCACATTCTCGATATAGAACAAATCCGATATAGGAACCGACACTTTACGATCGTCAATAATTCCCTCAACATAGCGCAATGTGTCACCAAGGCGTTCAAGAACAGCCTTGGTCTCCGCATCAATCTCGTTATAGTGCAACTCCAGATAATTCTCGTCTATATTGTTTTCTTTGATACTTATAAATCTCATAAACCTTCAATAAATAACAGCGTGTCATAGATTCGTTGCAATTATATAGCATTCCAAATAAATAAGAAGGCAAAAATTGCTCCCCATGCATTGTCTGTTTTCTTTCTTGTGATAAGCATACCGTATAAAGCAATAAATGTCGTCACCAATTCTACCAATCCCCAAAAGCTCGTGTTTATCGGATGAAACAAAATGCCCATGACCGCACAAACCAGTGCTCCCCAATCAAGCCACGTTTTATCGGTCGGATAACGCTTGGATATTTTATCGCATATAACAACATAATTAAAGCCTTCAAAGAATCCCCACACAACCGCAATAATAAGAGTACCTACTATGGATGCAAGTATACCGGTCTTATGCAAATCTTCAGTAACCATAATACTGAGCGGCTCATAGCCTTCAAATTCGCCTGACAAAAACACTGAGATTACATACGGCAAAAAGCAAATCACAGTAAGCAGAACTGCCTTTAAAGCATTCTTACTTTTTAATCCGAAAGTCGTGAATTTCTCTTTTCTAAGCAAACACACAATCGTAATTCCGAGTCCCGCAATTCCGAACTCCATACCTGCCGCAGCCATAAGTCTCGGCCACACCGAGATACTGCTGTCCTTGCAAAACGACATTATATTACTTCCGCAAATAAAGTATATAGCATAAACGCCTATCGTAACCAGAAATATAATCCACAAATCTATATCAAGTCTCTTCTTTGTTTCCTTCTGCATATTACTGTTTCCTCCAAATTGTTTATTTCATGTAAGGCATATTAATTCACGGCACCCACCTTCGTCAACAAATCATGTGCTAAGTTGCGTCGAAGCGTGTCTAAGTTACAATTTTTCTGTTTTATCATTGGAGTGTTATTCTTTTCGAAAATGAAACTATATCGATAAAAAGGCTTTTCCCGTCGCAATGACAATTGTCTATGCAGGCCGTGGGCGTGGATCAGTGCTTCTTCCCCGTCCGGCGCCCTCATTCACTGAACCATGCACTCACAATTTTCCTGCATTCTTCATTTTATGCTGATTCCGCCGGTTCCCGTGAAGAACTATAAAAAAAGCCGCTCAGGTTTCTTATAAATCCCAAGCGGCATATAACCAATGTAATATCAAGCCGGCAAATGTGTACTGGTTGCTTTGGTAAAATCCATCTCCCACTGATCGCCCGTCTTGGTTGCCTTGAACTGAACTTCAACTTCACCGCCCATCTGTGCAATCACGATAAACCATGCGATTTCACGGGAATTTTGTAATATAAATTGTCGAATTCCCGTAAAACGAACACGTAATTCAGAAAACAGCGCAATTCCACGGGAATTCTTGGTTTGGGAACAGAAAATTCCCGAGATTCAGTCACGTTTTCTGATAAACCATGCGATTTCACGGGAATTTTGTAATATAAATTGTCGAATTCCCGTAAAACGAACACGTAATTCAGAAAACAGCGCAATTCCACGGGAATTCTTGGTTTGGGAACAGGAAATTCCCGAGAGTCAGTCACGTTTCTTGATAAACCATGCGATTTCACGGGAATTCACGGTCTGAGACACCAATTCCGCAAGGTATGTCCATAAGATTCTAAGGAAAAACTTGAATTCTTGCGGAATTCACGGCCTGAAACACCAATTCCGCAAGGTGTGTCCATAAAATTCTAAGAAAAAACTTGAATTCTTGCGGAATTCACGACCTGAAACAACAAAAACGCTGTTATTGGAAAACGTGTCTCCTAAGTTTTAAAGAACAACTTCTCCAAAACGGACCTGATATCCTCCATTGGAGAAGAAAAACCGCCTGATTCCGATTTGGAGTTCCGATTTGGAGTTCTGATTTGGAGAAATTGCAGTTGCTAAATTGTTAAACTTCAAAACCCTTATAATTTCTCAATATGTCTATTATATCCGTCTCGTATATATTGCCGTTCATCATATTAACGTCTCCGTTCGGCGAGAACGAGACCGCTCTGATGTTTGTAGGATCATCTTCATATGGCGATGAGGCTTCTGTTTTCTCATCGAAATACTCACCCAGGTACTTAAGCGCATTACCGGAAGGAAAAATGATGTTTCCCTGACCCGTTCGAATGTTCAAGTGCTCAAATCGACTGATTATCTCACGTGTCTTATTGTTGTAAGGGTTGTCATCTTCTCGACTTACAAGCCAAGCCGGAGAAAGTTCAATCGGAATCATCTCTTTTACTGCGCACTCAGCAAAAAACATTACCGGCTCAAGCGGAATTGTTTCCTGATGGAAAGCATCCACAGACAGGAGCAAATCATTTACACCGCTCTCTGCCAGTTCACGCGCCACTTCAGCAATTTTTTCTTTCGACCGGGAGAAAAAACCGTTTGTAATCAATTGTCTTTCCTGAATCTTCATCTCCCGCGCGGTTCTGTGAATTGCATAAATAACCTCAGGATAAAGAAGCGGTTCACCTCCGAAAGTCATCAGTGATTTAATCTGAAAGTGCTCGCAGATTTTTCTGATTGCATCGGTCGCAACCTCACTGTCGATGTGTCCCTTGCAATTGACATGATCGCCCTCCGAACAATGCTTGCACCTTCCCGTACATGCCATTGTTACTACAAACTCAATTCTGTCTAAATTTTTAAGATAGTCGTGAAACATAAAAAAACCTCCTTTCACGAACAGCAAAAATAATCACAGCCGCTGCTGTGTACCATCTTGTCATTCATGATGAGATTCTTAGGTTCTTATCATTATTAACCTCGCCTACAGGCGTCACGGAAGCAGAACGCGAATAACTAATTACCCTGCTACATTAGTAGTTTACCATACCTGTCAAAGTCGGTCAAGCGAAGCTAAATTCAATTTATATTTCATTTCTGTACCCCTTTTCGAAAATGAAACCACCAACAAAAAAATACCCATCTGCAGGAGTACAGACGGGCACTTTTGTACTGAAATTTCCACAGGCCTAACGGGAAATCACAGTTATTTAGAAGGGTAACCTTTTTTATTTTCTGTCCTTGTTTGAAATAACCACACTTTGAATTACAAGGAACAGACAAAGCATCGCAGCAATAGTGATACCTGTCCACCAAGGATCACTGAGACCTGCCGAAGCAACAATATCCTTTATTGTCGAGAGTGTCATTACACCGAACAAGGTTCCGATAATGTTTCCGACACCTCCGGTCAGCATAGTACCGCCGATAATAGATGAAGCAATTGCGTTCATTTCCATGCCCTGAGCATTGGAAGGCGAACCGCTTCCTACATACATGAAGTATACATATCCGCCGATTCCTGCCAAAAGACCGCTGATTACATGTGAGATGAAGCGTGTTCGCTTGACATTAATACCCAGCATCATGGCACTCTGTGGATTTCCGCCTACCGCATAGAAATGACGACCAAGCTTTGTCCAACGAAGCATAATAAAGAAGAAAACAACCACTGCAAGGGCAACCACTACACCGATATTAATATAGGCAGGAATAAAGATTCCTCGCTTATTATAAGTTCCGATAAACGGAATCTCTATTCTTGTATCCTTTAATGCTACAAACGATTCGTTTGTTACGTTAAATGGTTCAGAGTTTACAATTGTCGTCATACCTCTGGCGAAGAACATTCCGGCAAGAGTAACTATGAACGGCTGAATGTCCAGATATGCTACCAAGAAGCCCTGAAAAACACCGAATGCCAAGCCGATTCCCAACGCTATTAGTATTGATACCGGAACATTTCCGCCATGATAATCAAGATAAACAGCGCAGCTCATACTTACCAGAGCAACAACGCCTCCAACGGAAATATCTATTCCGCCTGTAATCATAACCACACTCATTCCGCAGGCTGTAATTAATAACGCAGCATTGTTAATCAAAATGTTGAACAATGCCTGAGGAGATAAGAATCCTTTACCTTCAAAGATAACTGCACAGATATACATCACCACAAATACTATAATAGTGATAGTCAACAGTTTATTGGTATCAGTAAGCATGTTAAATTGCTTAATTAAACTCTTATTCTGAGACAAGGGTTTAGCTATAGTCTTTTCTTTTCCCATAATCACACCCCTCCGTTCTCTGTTTTTTTGCTCTTAAGATTTTTGCTGATTCTCGAAAATTTGTCTCTGACTATCGGAGAACTTATAACCACAAGAATAATAACAACTACTGCCTTGTAGGCAGGAAGCGCATCAGAACGAACCTGCAATTTATAAAGAGTGGTGGTCAAAAATTGGATAACATATGCACCGAGAACAGAGGCCCATACATTGTACTTACCGCCGCTCAAGCTGTTACCGCCCAGAGCAACCGCAAGAATAGCATCCATCTCAATATCCTTGGCAATTACGGAATATGTAATTGTAGAAATACGTGTAACCTTAATTAATGCAGCAACTGCTACAAACACACCGAGAATTACAAAAACCGAAAACTTAATCAGCTTCGGATTTATTCCGTTCAATCTTGAAGATTCTTCATTGATACCTACTGCCTGAGTATACAGTTTAAGATTCGTAAACTTATGCAATAAAGCAATAACAAGCATACATGCCGCAGCAATAAAAACCGGTGTCGGAATCGGTATTCCCGGAATGAAATTACCGATATAACCAAACTTAGGCTCATAAATCATAGGCAAGCGATTCTCATTAATCCATGCCGCAATAGAACGACCGGCAGTATAAAGAATCAATGTTGCGACCATAGGCGGAATCTTAAAGAATGCAACAAGCAATCCGTTAAAAGCGCCGCAGATCATAGCGGCGATTACGCCCACCAAAAAAGCCACAAAAATGGAAGTTCTCAATGTTTCCGGCTGCGGATTTGTCCCGCAAAGCGCTCTCAACATCGTACTACCGCTGATAGCAATAACCGCACCTACCGAGATATCCTGTCCGCCTGATGCAGCAGTTACTATCGTCATTCCGATTGCCAATATGGCAAGCTCAGAACCGAAGTCTATAATCGAGACAATGGATCCTGACAGAACAGGATATCCGTATATGTTGTTTTGAATTGTTAACGCAAAGAATGAAGGATCATTAATCAGATTAAATACTATGAGGATCAGCAATGCCACCAGAGGAATAAATAACTGATTGCCTACAATCTTTTTAAATATATTGGTTTCTTTATTCATTACTATTCTCCTGCAATTGTGCTCATTATCTTACTTTGAGAAATATCATCTCCGGTAAGTTCACCTACTACTCTTCCGTCCCTCATAACAATCAGTCTTGAACAGGTTCTGATCATTTCATCCTGCTCGGAAGATATAAATGTAATACTCATACCTTCGGAAGCGAGCTTCAACACAAGCTTTTGAATGTCAACCTTTGTTCCTACATCAATACCTCTTGTAGGCTCATCAAGAATTAAGTAATTAGGATGTGTTAGAAGCCATCTTGCTAAAATACATTTCTGCTGATTACCGCCGGACAGAGACTTTATCGGGGTCTCCGGCGAAGCTGTCTTTATATCCAGAAGCTTTATATATTCTTCGGCAAACTTGTTCTTCTCCTTCTCGGAAAGGGGCTTAAAAAATCCCTCCAACACCTGAAGTGCAATAATAATATTATCCTTAACAGAAAGATCACCGATAATACCGTCATTCTTTCTGTCTTCAGGCAAGTATGCAATTCCGCGCTTCATAGCATCTATAGGAGCAGCAATCTTAATCCTTTTACCTTCAATCTTAATAACACCGCCCAACGTTTTGTCCGCACCGAACAGCGCACGAACACATTCACTTCTGCCTGATCCGAGAAGTCCGGTAAAACCGTTAACCTCTCCTTTATTAATATAAAAATCAAAGGGCTTAATACCTGATGTACTCTGAAGGTTTGAAGCCTCAAGCACAGGAATCTCATCCTTTTGTGATACTGCATTTTTATCTTCCTTGATATCAGCCATGTCATCCATCTCTTTACCAAGCATGGTAGATACAAGCTTAAGTCTCGGAAGTTCTGCCACCGTATACTCACCGATAAATTTTCCGTCTCTCAAAACAGTAATTCTGTCACTGACAGCGTATACCTGGTCCAGAAAATGAGTTACGAAAATAATACCTACTCCTCGGCTCTTTAAATCTCTCATAAGCTTAAAAAGCTTCTCTACCTCTTGTTCATCCAAGGAAGAGGTAGGTTCATCCAAAATAAGAACTTTACAATCCAAATCCACAGCTCGAGCTATCGCAACCATCTGCTGAACCGCAATAGAGTAATTTCCAAGTTGTTTTGTTGCTTGGGCAGGTATATCAAGATTCTTAAGGAGCTTGTCAGCTGCCTTGTTCATTTCCTTCCAGTTCTGAAATTTTCCGGAAGTTGCTCTTCCGATAAACATATTCTCAGCCACCGACAGATTCGGACAAAGTGTAATTTCCTGATATACTGTACTGATTCCTGCATTTTGCGCATCCTGAGGAGACTTGATTGTCACCTCACCGGGATGTCCTTCCAGCATTATTGTGCCTTCGTCCTTGCTGTATACACCCGTCAGCACCTTAATCAGAGTGGATTTACCGGCACCGTTTTCGCCCATGAGTGCATGTATCTCACCCTTTCGGAGTGTAAACTGCACTCCCTGCAACGCATGAACGCCCGGAAAACTCTTGTGGATGCCGCGCATCTCCAATACTGTTCCTTCCTGCATGTTCATCTCTCCTTTACAAACAAAGTGCGGCAGGGTAACGATTATGCCAGCTACCTACCGCACCGTAACATTAAGTCAAAATTCGAAATCAGATTCCGTATTTATCTACGTCTTCCTGAGTAATAGTTGTAGCGTCGAAGCCCTTCTCATCCATAATGATAGTCTTCTCGGAAATAGTCTCACCTGCTTCAAGCTTCTTAATGATGTCGTCGATATATGAAGCCTGGAAAGGATTACACTGTCCATCATAGTTCCAATTCTTGTTAAGGAGCTCTGTAAGTGCCCACTTATTACAATCGAAGCCGACTATAAGAACTTCACCGTCTACACCGTGTGTAATGCCGGCCTTATCAAGTGCTGCTACGGCACCCTTAGCCATATCGTCATTCTCTGCATAGATTACATTAAACGGAGTCTTAGCATCGATAACTGACTGAACAATCTGCTGTGCATTGTCTGCTGACCACTCACCGGTCTGCTGTGCAACTATGTTCCAACCGCTTGTCTGAGCTTCTGCATCAAGAGCACCTGAACGTCCGCGCTGTGCTGCAGAACCCATAACGCCCTGAATATGAATGATATTGTATTCTGAGAGATTCTGGCTCTTCAACCAATCAACTGCCTGCTGACCTTCCTTATCCATATCGGATACGATTGAAGCCTCATAAAGTGAAGGATCTGCATCTATAGTACGGTCGAAAAGGATAACCTTTGTACCGGCCTTCTGCGCATCCTTAAGTACTGTATCCCAACCTGCTGTATCAGCTGCTGAGAGTAAAAGATAGTCAACACCGTCAGTAATGAACTTCTGTGCTGCTGCGATTTGCTCATCATTCTTCAAACTGTAAGCGAAATCTGCTTTGTAACCGTTTGCTTCGGTGAACATCTCCTTCAAAGACTTGTCGTTCGCTGCACGATAACCTGACTCGTTAGGATCGTTGTTAATAATTCCTACATGGATTAAGCCATCGTCTTCTGCCTTCGTCTGTCCTCCGCAAGCTGCCACGCTGAATACCATAGCAGATGTAAGAACAATTGATAATAATCTCTTGAGCTTCTTCATTTTCAGCCCTCCTACACTTAGCTTTTCTTATTCGGAATGAACTTCATTCCGTTCATGAGGTAATCTTACGTTAGTTTCTTTTTTAGATAAACCGACAAATTTCAGCCTGTTGTAGATTATTTTTTGTTATATAGTGCCTAAAAAAATCAGCAAAACAATTTTGCTGATTTTTTCTGATAAATGTTGATTTTTTTAACATTGAAGTATTTTTCTTTTCGAAAATCTAAATATTCCCGGTTCTTATACATCCTCTGTTCAAAATTATGACTTTGCCTTTGAGGTTACTCATGTCTAATATGTACGTTCCTCAATAATTTCCTCCGAGAGCGTCTCGGCTGTAAAGTATGTCTCATTGACATATGACTTTTTGCGAGGCTTATTACCGCTCTCTAAGGATCTGATGAGGTTAGCTACTCGCGGTCCGTGAAGCGGATTACATTCAACGCAGAGAGAAATCTCTCCGTCATAGCATCTCTCAAGAGCCGATTTGACAGCATCAAAGGAAATGATTATGATACCTTCCTCACCACCGCACTTTATGCCTTCTTCCTCGAGGGCTCTGAGTACTCCGAAGGTCATATTGTCATTCTCACTGTAGATGACATCAATACCTTCAATTGCGCCCGGATTGTTGCTTAAAAAGGATTTGGTGGCCTCATAGGCAAGAGCTTCCGTGTACTCTCCGTCCAGTACACTTACAATACTCCAGTTGTTGTTCTCTTTTACCGCATCCTGAAGTGCCTTGGTTCTGAATATCTGAGAAGTTGCTCCGTCAGTACCTCTGACATGGAGAATATTCACCTGTTCTTCGTTCATGCCGCGGTCTGTAAGCTCCTGTTTAAGCCATTGAGTAGCCGTTTTTCCTTCCTGAAGAAAATCCGATCCGACCCATGTTGTATATAAACTATCATCCTCTACGTCAACCTGTCTGTCCACAATAATTACAGGGATGCCTGCTTCCTTGGCTTCTGCCAACACATCATCCCAACCGGTCTCGGTAATAGGAGCCAGAACGATATAGTCAACCTGCTGCTGAATGAAGTTTCGTATTGCCTTATACTGGTTCTCCTGCTTTTGCTTAGCATCATCAAAGATGAGCTCTACGCCTTCCTTCTCACAAAGAGCCTGCTTCATGGATTCAGAATTTGCAACACGCCAGCTGGACTCAGAGCCGACCTGTGAGAATCCCACAACTATGAGGTCCTTCTCCTCACTCTCTGTTACGGAACTGCAGCTGCACAACAGCATCAGAGCAAGTCCCAAGGCAAGAGCTATTCCTCTTAATATACAGCGTTTAAATATGCTTTTCTTCATTTACACCACTCCCTCATCCGCATTGTTATTCTCTTCTTTTTCCATAGGAATACAGATCAGAATCTTAGTACCTTCATTCACGGCACTTGTAATATCGAAGGTACAGGCACTGCCGAACACTAACTTAAGTCTTTTATATACTGCCGCCATTCCGAAGCCGGGAGCATCCTCATTATCAAGAGATTCCTTTACCTTAATAAGTTTGTCGTCAGACATTCCTATTCCGGTGTCTTCCACGGTAAGAACTATTTTATCTCCTACCGGATTGCCGGTTATTTTGATGTTACCCTTTTCGCGCTTGAGCTTAATTCCATGATAAAGAGCATTCTCTACCAAAGGCTGCAGTGTAAGCTTAGGAATCATATACGGATAGATTTCCTCAGAGAAGTTCAAATCATAAGTAAGCTTGTCCTTGTAACGAACCTGCTGAATCTCAAGATAACTTTTGACGTGAATTTCCTCTTCCTTCAGAGTGATGATGTCGCGACCCTTACTCAGCGAAGAACGGAAGAAATTGGATAGGCTGAATACCATCTCCACAGCCTGCTCATTCTTGCCCGTCTCGATGAGCCAAATGATGGTATCAAGGGTGTTATAAAGAAAGTGCGGATTTATCTGGGCTTGAAGAAGCATTAACTCCATTGCTCTTATTTTGTCGGCCTCTTCCTTGTTGAGTTCAACCTGGTTTGCAAGACGACCGATCATTTCCTCGAAGCTGTTACTTAGGGCCTGAAGCTTCTCATCGTTAGCCTGCACAGGTTCAATCGGAATAAGTTCACCCGCATCCACGCTTTTAACTCTGCCGTAAAGCTCATCAATCGGTCTGGTGATGCTTCTGCTTACGGAGACAGCACGAAGTATGGAAATAATTGCCAGGGACAGCGTAAACAACACAAGACAAGCTACCTCAGCTTTAAGAAGAACATCCATGTTACGCTGCAACAGGGCGAGTTCCTCTGCTTCACTGTAAAGATAATTGTACATATAGTCCTGAATCAGGTCCGTAAGAATATATACGTTGGTGTCCAGCTGCTCCATCTTGTCATTATAGTTGTCCGTCTCGCTTATCTGTAAGATTCTGTCCTTGAGATTGCCGCACAAATTGATAACGCTTCGAATGGAACGCTGACTGTCCTTTTTACTTGTTCTTTCCGAAAGTGTGTTGGCAAGCTCAAGGGCTCTGTCAATCTCATCCAGCGGCAGGCCGGTTGCATACTCACTGCCTGTAGCATAGTAATACATTTTAAGATCTATCTCGTCTTTAAAATCCTGACCGAAGCCGGAAGCTAAAGTAACGTTACCGCTTACCTTTTGATACTGATAATTACGGATAATAAACATCGTGATGCATATTACCATGAGAGCAAGCATAGGAATAAAGATGGACAGCATCAGGAGACGCAGTTTATCGGAAAGCGAAGTGGATTTGCTGCTTGGCTTATCCACAGTACTTTGAGCAATAGCGCTCTTCTCCACGTTGCTTTTCTCCATATTACTTCTCTCCGCGATAATCTCTAGGCGTACATCCTACAGTTTTTCTAAAGATAAAGCTGAAATATCTCGGATCCCTATAGCCCACCTTATAGGCAATCTCTCCCGAACGCATGGAGGTCTGTCTCAGAAGCTGCTTTGCCTTCTCCATACGTTTCTTGGTTACATACTCAATGAAGGTCTCGCCTATCTCCTGACTGAATACTGCGCTGAAATAGTTGGCGCTGACATTAACTGCCTTGGCCATGGTATTAAGAGATATATCCTCATCGGCAAAATGCTCGTCTATATAACTGATTGCATTTTTGAGAATGGAATTATACTGCTTTTGGGTTTTCTCATCTCTGATTTGAATTACTCTTCTAAGGACAGAAACCAGATACGTTCTGGCCGCTTTTGCATCCATAACAGTAGAAATCTCGGGAAGTGACTTAATGAATTCATCTTGATTCACGCCGAAGCTCTTGGCTACAATAGCCGCATTAAATCTGGCACTCAGAAGGATATACTGTCTGAACATAAGTGTCTGGGTAGCGGTTCCCATATTGCGAAGATAGTTATCCACAAACTGATCAATCTCGCTCTCGAGACCGGTCTGCAGGAAATTCCTGATAATCATCGGATCTATCTTCTCCGCTTCAACATCATCGAGGGAACTTATATCCTCATCTGCTTTGGATGAAGATTCACTTCCCACACCGAAGATGTGCTCACTCGGAGTAATATAACGTAATGAAATACGCGTCTCGGCATCCTGATAGCACTTCGGCAAAGCACTTAGACGGTCTACCGGTGTACCCTCAGCAACATACCATTCCACATTATTGAATTTCTCACAGCGTCCGGAAATATCATCAATACATTTCTTGGTAATATCCTTGATATTCGACTCCTCGCCCTTTACCAGAATTGCAAAGGTCATAAGATTACATCTGAAAAGAAGATAATTATCATCATCAATAACGGACTCAAACAGCTTATCCTGAAAGTTCGCCATAGCATCCGAATACTCTCCTACCATAATCTGCGGCTGAAGTACGAAAAGCACCAGATTATAGCATCCGGCATTAATATTTATTCCCAACTTCTCCGCTGTATGATATATGTCTCCGACCTTCAGAGTGCCTGCCGTAATCTCTTCGAAGAATTTACTCATCTCATACTGTTCGTAATTATGGAGCTCATGAAGATACTGAAGGTCGTAGTTCTTCTGTTCATGTTCTTTCTCTATTTTCGCTTTAATCTGAGCAAGGGCCTCGTTGAGAGCCCCTTTGGTAATAGGCTTCAAAAGATACTGATCAACATTAAGCTTAATTGCCTCTCTGGCATACTCAAAGTCACCGTAGCCGCTTAAGATAATAATCTTGGTCTCCGGCATCTCCTTGGAAACAATTCTGCTCAGCTCAAGTCCGTCCATAAAAGGCATTTTTATATCGGTAATCAACAAATCAGGGCGTGTCTTTCTTATAAGAGGAAGTGCTCTCTCTCCATCTTCTGCCTCTCCGACGAATTCAAATCCGTTTTCCTTCCAGTCAACACTGTCTCGTATTCCCTCGCGAACAAGACACTCATCTTCCACAATAAAAAACTTTAACATACAGCCCCCGTTGCACTACTTGATTTTTATGGTTCTGCTCGAAAATATTGTACTCAAATTATCAGGCACTTGCAACGACATCATTCGTTATCATTCACTATTCGCAAAGCATCTTCTCATAAATCTCAACCGGCACAGGTTTACTGAAATAATATCCCTGTACAATCTCGCAACCGAATTCTCTCAGCAAATCAACCTGTCCCTTCTCTTCCGCGCCTTCGGCAAGGCAAGTAAAACCAAGTTCCTTTGCCATAGAAATGACATTCCTAATGATTGCACAACCGGTCCTGAATTCATCGGTTCCGGTAAGCTTATCAACAAAAGACTTATCTATCTTAAGCGTATCAAGCGGCATTACCGCCAAAAGTCCAAGTGACGAGAAGCCTGTACCGAAATCATCCATTGATATTTTAAAGCCACGATTCTTCAAACCGAGCAACCTACCCACAAGATACTCCTGATTGTCATAGGCAGCACTTTCGGTTAATTCAAATTCTATGAGACTGTGTTCAACTCCGTATGAATCCACAATTGCAGTTAAATGTTCAACAAGCTTCGGATTACCGAGATTTTTTCTCGAGAGATTGACCGAGATAGGACGAAGCGGTATTCCTTTCTCTTTCCAAGCAACAAAGCATTGACAAACCTTATGCAGTACCACATCGTCCAATTTACTGACAAGTCCGCCTGTCTCAAATACAGGAACAAATCTGCTCGGATAAAGCTCTTCCCTTCCGTGATACTTCCATCTGATAAGTGCTTCGGCACCATATATACTGTTGCTTCTTATGTCATATTTCGGCTGAAGATGAATCAAGAATTCATCATTATCAATTGCTTTATTAAGGTAAGCTTTAATCTTCATGGACCAGTCAAGTTCATTATGCATTTCATCCGTGAAAAACAAAACTTCGGTCTCATACAGCTTCTCACCCGTTTTTTGAACCTGTTTTCCTGCGTCGGCAACTCTCTCTCCGAGCACCAGCGCAATTCTCATCGGAACAACACCGCATCTGTAGTAAACATTGTAATTCTTATCTTCCGGCAAAACTGTAATCTCGTCAAACATCTTCTCGAGCTTCTGTCTTGTCTCTTCCTCCGGCATACCCTTAATCATCATGGCAAAATTATCATTGTGACATCTTGCACTGAAATACACCCAATCCTGTTCCTTCATCTTCTCTGTGACTCTGCTGAGAACATTGTTGGCTATATCATGGCCGTATACCACATTGAGCGCCTTAAAATCCTTAATATCGAAATGAACAAATGAATAGTCCTGTATTCCCAGCAAACCGAAGCCGGCAACTATCGGCCAAATATAGTTCCAATTAAAGTGACCGGTTATGGAATCATGATAAGCAATATCGTATAACTTTTCCTCTCTGTCATTCTCCGGAGATAACTGATCAAAGAATTCTTCCTTGGTAATATCCTCAGCCTGAATCAAAATTCTCTTGTAGCCTCGCAAGGTATAAATCTGAATATATTCCGGTTGTTCTTTTACCTTAACTGCGCCCAGACGATTGTTGTAATACCTTATAAAATCCTTGACGTCGTTAATACTGTTCTTTACGTTTTCAACACAAATACTGTCTTCATCCTCATAGTCACCGAATACCATAAAGGATGCAGGCAGTATCATTGATTCAAGATCGGCAGGATAATCAAGGCTGTCATCATCAGGTCTGTATTCGATTCCGATAACCTCTCTGTATCCGGTCGAGGAAGTTATAACAAACAAGCCCGGACAATCATACGTTCCGAAAACTCCGTCATATGCCAGAACCTTCTCCGGAATCTTTCCGAGATAAAAATTATGCACCTCTTCTTCAGTTGGTTCAATGTAATATAAAACTCTTCTTGGTTTATATACTCGTCCGCCGTGAATATTCATGCATCCTCCAAAGAAAATATCTTATGAACCAAATCTGCAAAACCAAACCACACTTATCAAATCTTACTTTCAATTATACTAGATAAACTATTTTCAATATTTAACGTTGTGTAAATAATAAGTATCTATAACGTTGTTTGCTTTTTAGTTCTATTTTCGAAAAGGAGGCGTACGACCTTTTGATTATAACAATTTGCTTTTTAGCACAATACTTTCTCTCGGCATTAACTTAACGCATCCGGTAAACTGCTCTCCGGTAACAAGGTTCTCACCTTCAATATTACTCAGCTCACATTCTTTATCCGAATTATTCAAGTAGAAGGTATATGCATAATCATCAGAGCATCTCGTATGTTTCTCAATACCCGCGGCAAGCTTCTCGTGAGTAATCTCTTCAGACTTCAAAATAAACTCCAACAGTTCTGTCAAAGAAGCTTCATCACATCTTGCCGCCTGATAATATGCCTTTCCTTTACCGGCTTTTTTAACTGTAAATGCAGGAGAATCTTTATAGAAATCTTCAGTATAGATTCCCAAAACTTCTGCATCATTCACTCTGAGTATTTCCGCATAGTCCTTAACGGTAAGAGAAGTTGTCATATTAACATTCGCATCACTGTCCAAGGTCAGGCTTATGCCGTTTCTGTCGCTTGGATACAGCGGATCGATTTCTTCACTGATTACACCGAACAATTTATTGAGTCCGCTGCCCGGGAAACCGCCCTGATAGCACAGACAGTTCTCATTTACATATCCCATCATATATGTGCCCAGCAAGATTCCGCCTTGCTCAACATACTCAGTAAGTAAGGACGCTGCCTTCTCCGTAAGCTGATAAAGCATCGGCGCGATAACGAGCTTATACTTGTCAGACACATCATTTACGGAAATCACATCAGCATCAATTCCCAACGCCATCAACGTTTTCCAGTACGATATACAGGTCTCATCGTATTTCTTTGTCTGTCCGGCAAAAGCAAACGCTGCTTCTATCGCCCACCAGTTTTCCCATTCAAAAATTACGGCAACCTTATTGTTCGTAACAGAACCTTCTACTTCACCGATTTTACTCAGGAAGCGTCCTGTCTCAGCCACTTCCTTAAATACTCGTGTATCATTGGTTCCCAAATGATCGATAACTGCACCGTGGAACTGTTCAAGTGCGCCTCTGGATTTTCTCCACTGAAAATACTGCACCGTGTCCGAACCGCATGCTACGGCTTGCGCGGCACAAAGCTTATTCACACCCGGTCTTTTAAGTTTATTAAATTCCATCCAGTTAACCTGTGACGGAGTACTCTCCATAAGCATAAACGGCTTATCCGGTTTAAGTCCTCTTAGCAATGCATGATCAAATGCATTCTCAAGCATCGTATCGGCAAAGGTCTCTTTATCATTGTGGAAAGCAGGATAGCTGTCCCAGGATATAACATCGATTTTCTTCGAAAGCTCACGATAATCAATATCCCAGAAACGCTTCATAAAATTCGTTGTTACAGGAAGTTCTCTGTCACTGTATCTGCGAATTGTATCTATCTCTACGGAAATATAATCACAGAAATTCTGTGTGGTAAATCTTTTCCAATCAAGATTCAAGCCCAAAACCGCAAACTGTCCGTTACGGTACGGCGGCTCTATCTCATCGAAGCTGCTGTAACGCGCACTCCAGAAGGTCGACCACCACTCATGATTCAATTTATCGATATCTCCATCATATCTCTTGTACAGATACTGCTGAAATTTCTTTTTGCAAAGATCACAGTAGCATTCCCCGCCGAATTCATTGGAGATATGCCACATCAACAGACCCGGATGATTCCCGACAGTCTCGACCAATTTTCTGTCGATTATACGAGCTTTCTCTCTAAACACCTCAGAAGAAAGACAATGATTATGACGAAAACCATGTCTGTTACGGTTACCCATATTGTCCACACGCATAACCTCAGGATATTTTGTATCCATCCATACAGGTCTTGCTCCCGTAGGCGTAGCCAAAATCGTATAAATACCATTCTCGTACAGGTTATCCATTATTTGTTTTAACCATTCGAAATGGAATTCGCCTTCCTTCGGTTCATACATTGCCCATGAGAATACTCCCAATGTTGCTTCATTAATTCCGGCTTCCTTCATATACTCGATATCTTTTTTGAGAATATCCGGTTCATCCAACCATTGCTCCGGATTATAATCTCCGCCGTGTATGAGTCCGTTTATTTTTTTATTAAATATATAATTCATTGCTTTCTTCCTCGTATTTAATATCTGATTCAATTATAAATCAGATAAATCAAACTGCAATACTTGACTTACTGACACGTATTCCTTTTCAAGCAGGCTATATGGCAAAGCAAGAGTAAAAGTGCAAGAGAAAAACGATGGTAAAAATCAATGCATTATCTTCTGTAATTAATACTGCTGATTTCTCCGTCAAAATAGATAAAATCTTCATCCGGATAATTCCAAATTGCTTGAAATCTTGAAGGATATTTTATCCCGTTATCTGCTGTTCGATATTCACTGCAAGCCGCAGTCCAAGGAACATATTCCATTGTGCCGTCAGAATTCGCAACTGCTCTGTCGTTTGTTGTAAATGATATGTATTCATAATTATCATTGAACTCGAATAATCCGCTTGCTGTCTGACCGCCATAGGTTATAGTTGCTTTAACGTGATAATCATCTACTTCTTCAAGTGTAATATAATCCTGCAATAGGACAGCCGGCTCAAACAAACACTCTGACAGAAATGTTGCAAGACAGGCCTTATCCATTTCAGGTCCGGTCTGATTAAACAAGGTTATGTATCTCGCAATAACGCCCTTCATTCCTCCGATACCGTCATAGTAATAGTCATATCCTTCAAACGGTATTCCGAACATACTGCTGTCTATCAAAGCTATACGTGCCGGCTGAGCCACGAAGCTGTAGCTTGTGTAGTCTATTGTTAAATTCGGTCCGCTTTTACCCTGCTTGAAATCTACATCATGGTAGCTCATGCACATATAACTCATTTGATTTTTTCCTATATAGCCGCAGCCTTCAAGATATCTTTGAATCGGCATCGGGAAGTTCTCAAAATCTTCTTCTTCAAACACCTGCTCTTCATCAATTCTGTTCGTAGCTTTCAGATTATCCAAATCGTTTTTAAACTTGCTTTTAGTCACAGAGAACGAGAACACAAACCATAACACACTCAATATTAATATGAACACAACCACTTTAGTCACTGTTATCTTTTTCCTCTTATGTCGGCTCATTTACAATCGCCTCCTACATATTGAATTATCGGTTCAATATACTTTATATCCGAGATATCATAGGAATGGCTGAGCATTTCTGCCATATCCTTCTCCTTTTGACTCGCATCCTTCTTACTCGAGAGTGCCGATACCAAGGCTTTAATAGCCAACTTTGACGGAGTCTTCATTCTCGAATATTCTATTCCTCCTTGACAGTAGAACGCCTTAATATATGTCCTCTGCTCATCCGTAAGCAGTTTACTTAAACTGATTTCTATGTCAGGATTACCCTCCGGACTTGAGCCGACACAAAAGATTGCCAGCTTCTTCTCCTTCCACGAAGCCGCCTTCTTCAGAAACCATTTAGAATTCACGACACTTCCTGCCAAAGCCCACCCGCCGTAAATTACTGTATCATATTTATTATAGAAATCAGATTTTTTCTTCTTTGCTTCTCGAAAAGGTAATATATCAGCCTTAAGTCTTCCTGCAATCCATTCAGAATATTTCTTTGTAAACCCGGTTTGGGATGTATAAATAACTAACGCTTTCATATATTACTTATGTTCCTTTCCATTTGCATTATAGTTCGTATAGCAGTTGCCAACTTCTCTTCCTCAATACCCTCAAATATTTTCCATATAATCTCTCGGCTTTGAGCATCATTCTTCTCGCAGTATTCCATACACTCCTTGGTCAATACTATTCGTTGTTTACGCTTATCGTTCTCGTCCGGAATCATTGATACAAATCCTTTATTTTCCAGTTTTATAAGAATTTGTTTAACATTCTGATGGGAACTGCCCATCACCTCTGATAATTCATTTATAGTCGGACTCTCCTTACAGATATTGATACAAATAATTGCAAAAAACTGCTTCCAGGTTATCTCTTGAAAGAATTTGTCTGCACAAGCTTGAAATCTGTTATCAAACGCACTCAGAAGTCCAAGCATGAATGCCTGCGGAGGCATATCACCAAACTCAACTTCCGTATTATTCATCTCTTCATCATAATTCATCAATCCATCTCCTCCCTTAAAGATAATATAGGTAACATGTTACATACTTATATATGTAACATGTTACCTATTATTTGTCAATTACTTTTTGTGGGAGGCGCGGGGAGAGATTCTCGGCGGCAGGACTTTGGGGTGTGGGCAGGTTTTGGGATGCGGGGAGAGGTTCTCGGCGGCAGGACTTTGGGGAGCGGGCAGGTTTGGGGATGCGCGTAGGACTTTGAGGTGTGGGCAGAGGTTTGGGTGGGATGGGGGCTGGCAGGACTTTGGGGCGCGGGCAGGTTTTGGGATGCGCGTAGGACTGCTTAAAGATTGCAACTTTCTATCGTGCGGAACCTCTTGACCGTCCGATTTCTCCAAAATGGTCCAAAAACTTCTCCATTGGAGAAGAAAATTGCCTGATTTGG
>JAKSRF010000031.1 GCA_024403755.1 Clostridia bacterium | reverse complement strand
TTTTGATTTTTGTTATTGACAAAATGATAGTAACAAATTATAATTAACTAGCAAATGTTAGTGTTTGTTTACTTTTAGGAATGGCAGGAGAAAAAAGATGAAGTATATCGGTAGAAAAGCTACAGCTGTATCATTGTGTTTTTCATTGGTGGCAGGATTTACGCTGTTAACAGCGGGTTGCAGTATGCGGGCACAAATTCAGACTGATGATGTAAATGAGATTACAGAGAATTTCTGTGAAGCGATTATTGAACGAGATATCATAAAATTGAAAAAATGTCTGGCCGACGATGGCTTTGAGGATGTAGAGAAATTACTTAATTTTGCTGATAAAGATAATGCTTTTGTTTACGAAGAAATAGCGAATTCGCTTAGTTATGAATTTGATGAAAGTGATATCGAGATAAAGGATAATCAGGCATCCGTTGAAGTTACATTCAATATGGTTGATTATGAAGCAATGAGCGAGAGTTTTGAAGCAAACGGTATCGTGATTTATTTGAATTCCGAGGATTTGATTGAAGAGTTCGGAGAGATTGAGAAGAAGGTTACCCTGGAATGTTCACTTGACGAAGATAACGGCGGAAGTGGAGTTATTGTAACTGACGGAAAAAGTGTTGTTGAAGATTTATTTAAGTTTGCTGAACTTGATTTTGAATGTGAGATTAGTGAAATTGTGATGAGTTCGTCTGAATTGACACAAAGCTATAAGTCCTCGTATTGGTTGGGGGATTACATTATAGATACATTCTGGAGTGACGGAGGTGATAATTCTTTTACCAATGTCAGTTCAATTTCATTCAAAATGAAACTTGATTTTCCGGATGATGCAGCCGGTGAAGAGTATATATTTTACTATTCGGTATATCGTGATTCTGAACTGTTATTTTCTACCGAATTTTTCTATGTATCAGGTTCGGATGATATGTGCAGTGCTTGTATAAATACTTTAAGTACCTATGATGAAGATTATCTGAGTGCCGGTAATTATACAGTATATGTATTTGATGCAACGGGTGAATGTATAGCCGAAGGTTGTCAGGAAGTATATATAAATGCCGAAGAACCGCTTTTCGAAGAAGAAGAATCTTTGAGAGACTATATATACAGCACTTTCTTTGTAAGAGATACAGGCAGTAACAAAGGCAAAGCGGGAAATAATATGTGTTACGGAGAATGGTTGGAAACAACAGATGAGCCTAATACGAGTTCAAGTTTCTATTGTACTGAGAACGTAACAGAGATTAAGTATCACCTTGTGATGAATGATGACTATGAAGGAGATATTTACTGCGAGTATAGATATGTAGAAGATGTTGAGTCACCGATTACGGTTGAAGAATTCAAAACTATTCCGCTTATTTCCGACGGAATCACAAGCGTGGTGAACAAGGACAGTGTTAATGAGTATATATTTACTATTGATGTCACAGAGATAGGAGCCGGAGGATATGTTGTCTATTTTTATACCGAAGGCGGAGATTTAATCTGTTTTGATGCTGTCGGAGTTGAATGAACTGAGGATTTTTAATTATAGGTCGTCACTATAGATTAATGGTGACGATCTTTTTTTGAGATGTAACATAGATGAAATCTTATTAATTACCAATCTTTGTTATCATAATATATATAAGTGCATATTATGCACATGAATACAAGGATGGATAGAACAATGAATTTAAGTGCGACAGGCAAAGGCTTTGTACCATACGATTCGTTTAACAGCATATATGAGAACAGAAAACTTCCGGAATTCGGTTTATTAATTTCGGATTATGTTGAGGAACTTCCGGTTTGGCGTTTTTGTTTCTGCAAAAATGAGTCTGAAATTCCTAACGGTGTTGAGAAAGAGTTATATGACGATACCGAGTGGGATATTATTGATGTTCCGTCTTCATGGCAGATGAACGGTTATTCATTGCCGGAAAATTTGCTGTATGATTATCCGTCGGTTCTCAAGAATTTGAGCAAAACCCATGACGAGAGTCCAAGAGATAAATATATACTTAAATCTACTAATTCCGAACAGGATGAGGTCGGAATTTACAGAACAAGTGTTGTTTTTGATGAGAAGGATATAGACAGAGCAATTTATCTTGATATAGAGGGAATAACCGGAGATTTTGAGATTTATTTTAATGAGAATAAGCTGTTGTCTTCTCCTGCAGTTCTGACTCCGCACAGATTGCTGTTGTCCGATTATGCGAGGGTAGGCGTTAATACGATAGTGATTATCGTTAATCAGTTCTCGCGTGATAAGAACGGTCATATAGTTATTGAGAATGCTGATTTCGGATTCAGCGGAATAGTTCGACCGATTAAAATTGTAAAAGAGCCGTTGCTTGAGATTGGTAATGTTGAAGTTGTCACTTCTACTGCACCTTTGGGGTATGTAAGTGAAGCTACGTCAACAGAGATGGAGAGAAGCGATAAGATATCCAAAATAATACGTGATAACTACATAATTTCCACATCTTTCAGTATTACCAATCATACCGATTATATGATGCCATACAGTATAAAATATTCGTTGGTTCAGGTAAGAAACGAATATGATCCGTACAGTATGCCTATCGTTAAACTTGTTGAAGAGGTTACTACTTCCGGCATAGCTGACAGCAAAGGTGTTACAGAGAACAGAAGCCAGCTTTTGGCGGTTAATGTAATGTGCTGGTCTGATGCCACACCGATTCTTTATGATTTGATTGTTGAATTGCTGAACAGTGACGGTGATGTAATCTGTGCAAAGAAGAAGAGACTGGGCTTCAGAACCACTGATTTGGTTCAGAATAAATTTAACGTCAATGATCGAAAAGTTAAACTTAACTGTGTAAAGTATTGCGAATTTGATTCAAAGGGCGGAATAACCGTATCGACAGAAGTTATGCGTCGAGATATTCTTCTTATGAAATGCTGCGGAATTAATACAGTGGTATGTCAGAATTTCCCGCCGTGCGAGGATTTTGTTTATTTGTGTGACCAGTACGGAATTTATGTGTTATTGCTTACAAATAAATATTTCATAAGTGATGCGGTAAAAAGTTATATGTCACATCCTGCAATTATAATGTGGGGTGTATCGGATTTTTGCGAGAATGTTGCTGATTTTGTTGAGTTAAAGAAGGCAATCAGGGAAATTGATTCTTCTCGTTGTTGGTATTGCGGCAGTGACAGTGAACTTAAGGTATCTGATATAAAAGCTTTTCCTAATGATGCCGGTGTAGTTTATGGTTCATGGCTGGATTTGTGTATTGACAGAGCGTTCTTATTTTCGAGAAATAAAAACAGTAAGAATATTTTCTCGGTTATTAAGACCAGACCGGTATATGATGACGATAATGCTCCTTATAAGTGGATTCATCATGCGGATCTTGTAGGAGGAAAGAATCGAGAGGACAGTTCCATAGGTCAGGGCATAGTGGACAGTGATAGAAATCCTCATCCGATTTTTATAGATATAAAGAAGCAATGTGAGACATTTGATATTTATGCAACCCATGATGACCCTACATGTTTGGTTTTGCGTAATCGTAATTCTTTTGCTTATACTGAAGAATGCGTGCTTGAGTGGAAGGTTTTGCTCGGAGGAAATGCTGTTTTGGCAGGTACAGGACTCATTACTGAGATTGAGCCTTTCGGAATGCGTAATCTGAAATTCCCGATTGATTTGGATTTGTACAGAAATGACGGTTGGGCTCAGGGTAATAAGCAACTCATAGATATATACGGAAGTTCTCTTTCTCATGAGTTGATTTTGGATATCAGCCTGAAGCTTTCGAAGGCATCCTATTATGCAAATGAGGGCTTTGAAGTAGCTTTCTTCCAGAAGTCTCTTATTCGTGAGATTGCTGCTCCGACAGTAGGAATAGTATCCTCTGTTGAGGTAAATAACGGTGATTCAACCGAGATAGTAACAATGAAGGAAATAGACTCCGACAGTGTTGAAGTAATGGATTCGGATGAGAAGCTTCAGTGTACGGCATGTGTTAATGCTACGGTTATTCATAATGACAGATTCTCGGTTACATTTGATAAGAACAACGGTTCGTTAAAGGATTTGAAGATTGATGATGAGGTTTTCTTTACCTCAGAAGGTTTATTCCCAAGCTTTTACAGATGTCCGACCAACATAGACCGTACTGACAGAAGTTTCATCCTGGCGAAAACAGTTTTCTCAAAGGAAACAGATTATGAAGCTATACAAAAATCATTGTCTTTCGTAGGAAGTACATATGGTTATAAAAACGGTGCTTATGAATTTATTTCAAGATATAAGTCATTTGCTTTTAAAGATGAACTTCTGGTGGATTACAGAATATATGATGATTTGAGAATAGAGGTAACAATTCATTTTGTACCTAAATATGATATGGTACGCTATGGTTTCAGAGTGTCAATTCCGAAGAATGATTTGGTATGCAGATGGTACGGATTGGGACCGGGTGAATCATATGCCGATCGTAAGTTGGCAACAAGAACAGGTGTTTTCGCAGCTTCAGCGGATAAGATTTATCATGCTTATGCAAGACCTGCAGAGAATTCCAATCATACGGATACTACTGTTCTCAGAATTGAGGGTAAGAACGGAAGTAAACTTCAGATTCGTCACAAAGATACAAATCACAAGTTTGATTTTACTGTTCTTCCGTATTCACCGGAACAGATGAATGATAATCTTCATGATGAACAGCTTATTCAGAAGAACAGCAGTGAATTGTTTATCGATTTTTGCACAAAGGAAATCGAGCGAACCAGCAACAATCTTTCTACTCAACCTCTCAAGAAGGGAATTAAATATAACGAGACATTTGTATTTAAGGTTCTTTGAGTTGCGGTAGATTAATCGTTTTGAGGAATTGTAGTTTCAGACCATGAATTCCCATAGATTTGCAGGTTTCATCAAAAAGTGTGATTGAATCTCGGGAATCCGGCCGCCAAACCGACAATAATCACTAAAATCTCTTGTTTTTGTCACTAACCAAGTGACAAAAATGGCTTGATTTAGTGAATCCGGTAATCTAAACAGTTATTCTTTATTCTCCTTCGAATGTATTCACTTATTCAGACTGTATTCACTTATTCAAACAAAAAAAGGCCGCCTCATTTTGAATTAAATGAGACAGCCTCAACTTTAGTTAATTTACTGACTCAAAAATTAATTGCAAAGCTCGGAAACAATCTGATTAATGAGTTTACCATCAGCCTGACCTTTAAGAAGTCCCATAGCACTCTTCATAAGCTGACCTTTGTTCTTTGACTCAACCAAATCAGCAAGTTCGGCTTTGATTTTGCTTACAATCTCTTCCTCGCTGAGTTGAGCAGGAGCAAATTCCTTGAAAATATTATACTTGAACTCATATTCCTGCTTTAATTCAGGTCTTGATTCAGGACAACTGTCTACTTGCTCCTTAGCAAGCTTTGTTTCCTTTAAAATAACTTTATTAACCATCTCTTCCGGAATGTTCTCACGACATTCGTTGTCAATTGCTTCTTTTTTTACGGCAGCAATGAGAAGTGAGATAGAATCCTTACGAGCCTTGTCTCTGTTCTTCATTGCAGCAATCATTTCTTTCTGTAATTGTTCGAATTGCATTGTCTGTATCTCCTTGTAAATATATTCGATAACTAATTATACTCCAAAAACAAAATGTTTATTGAAAATCTGTAGATTTTCGTCTATAATCTTATGTGCTTTATTATAAATTACTATGCCTTATTGTGTTTTAAGGCGATTGAGGAGATATATTTAGATGGCTAATGTTCAAGGTATGTGTAAGAACTGTGGTTCTCTTTTGATTTTTGATGATCGTAATGATCAGTGTGAATGTGTGTTTTGTAACTGCATTTTCCCGGCAGAAGAGGCTTTAAAGATCTTTGAGAACCCAAAGGACTATACTTTTCCGAATGAGGTTATTGCACCGTCTGAGAATTCAAATAAACATTATTATTCAACACCTGTTTTTCCTGATCAGGTTCCGGCAGCTGTTAAGAGAGAGGCAACAAGAAAGCAGAACAGGAGTTCTGTTGTTGTAAAGGAGAATGAGTATGAGATTTCTCCTAATGACGTTAAGGCACCGAAGAAAACGGTAGTTGTTATATCAGCAGTTATGGCTGCAATTTTGGTTTTAGTTGTTTGTATAACGATTCCGCTTTACAGAACGCGTGAGGCTATCAGCAGTTATATGGTTGACAACATCAGTTCGATATTTGAAGGCATAGCTGAAGTTGATTGCAGTGTTGATGATGACGGAAAGACTATAGGATATGTACTTCACGGTTTCCATTGTCAGAGTGTCAGTGTAATCGTTAATAATGAGGTAACTGAGAGTGATGTTGCCGCTATGCTTAACAGTTATGCTGATTTAAGAAGTAAGAAAACAGGCGATGACAAGAAAGATGATATTACTATGACAATATATAGCGATAATGGTATTTACGAAGCAGCTTTTGCTGATAACGGTGATCCGAAGGTAGAGTTCAGAGAGAATGAGGCTTGATTTTTTATAAGCCGTATAAGTAATGAATTAAGAGAATAGCTTTATCTTTGTTGAAACTGCAGATAGTAAAAAAGTAAATTAATCGCAGAAGGTGAGGGTATAATGGCAGATTTAGTAGAAGACATTAAAGTGCTTAAAGAAATGGCCGTTAAGAACAAGAATGTTCTTAAGAATTCCGATTTTGAGAATTATTCTTCCGATAAGAATATCGATCCGGATGAAATGGTATATATTACCGGTGAGCTTGAGAAGATGGGTATTAAAGTTGAGAGCGATGATGCCGATCTTTTGGCTGATGATATGGCCAGGGGCGTTTTTCTTACTCCGGCCGAGGAAAGTGCAGTTGATGATTCTGTAAGAATGTATCTTAAAGAGATAGGTAAAATACCTCTTCTCTCCAGTGATCAGGAAAAGGATCTTGCCATGAGAATGGCAGACGGTGATCAGGATGCGAAGGATAAATTGGTTGAGTCTAACCTTCGACTTGTTGTTTCTATTGCAAAGAAGTATATGAACAGAGGTCTTGCTCTTCTTGATTTGATTCAGGAAGGAAACATAGGACTTATTAAAGCTGTTGATAAATTTGATTATTCAAAAGGCTTTAAGTTCTCTACCTATGCTACGTGGTGGATCAGACAGGCTATTACTCGTGCTATTGCCGATCAGGCAAGAACTATAAGAATTCCTGTTCATATGGTTGAGACAATTAATAAGCTTACTCGTGTACAAAGAGGACTTATTCAGGATCTCGGTCGTGAGCCTACTATTGAAGAACTTGCAGAGAATATGGAGATGTCTCCTGATAAGATAAGAGAGATTCAGAGAATATCACAGGATCCTGTATCTATTGATAAACCTGTAGGTGAAGAAGAAGATTCACATCTCGTTGATTTTATTTCAAGTGATCAGGGCGAGGCTCCTGATGAAGAAGTTGCTAAGACTCTTCTCAAGGAAGAACTTCTTAAAGTTCTTGAGACTCTTACCGAGAGAGAGAGTAAAGTTCTTAAGCTTAGATTCGGTCTTGTTGACGGCCGTAATCGTACTCTTGAGGAAGTTGGTCATGAGCTTGGTGTAACCAGAGAGCGTATCAGACAGATAGAGGCTAAAGCCATCAGAAAGCTCTCACGTTCAAGCAGTGTAAAGAAGCTTGAGGGTTATAACGACTGACGCTTTAGAATTATGACTAAGCTATATTCGTTTTACAGTGGAATTTTTGCAGACAACGCTTTGGATTTTTCAAAGCGTTCGTCTTATATTAGGGAAATTATGCTTGAACGAGTATATCCGCAACGTATTATTGTTCCGATGAAACAAGGTCTCGGTGCTGAAGCTGTACCTACTGTAAATGTCGGAGAACATGTTTATATAGGACAGTGCATCGGTATAGTTCCGGACGGCGTAATCGGAGCTCCGGTTCATTCAGGCATTTCGGGCAGTGTAAAGGATATCAGGAAGATAGTTCTTCCGAACGGGATAACTACTAAAGTTATAGAGATAGTGAGTGACAATAAGCGAACCTTTCATGAGAGCATCGTTCCTCGCCATAATCTGAGTATTAATGCAAAAACCGTAATGGGGATTATTAAGAATTCCGGAATAATCGGTATGGGCGGCGAGGGAATCCCTGTAATAGCGAAGATTTCCCGTGCACGTAAATACAATGTTAAGGAGCTTCTTGTAAATTGTCTTCAAAGTGAGCCTTTCGCTACGTCGGATCTTTACAGGATTAATGAGTCTCCGGATTATGTTGTAAGCGGAGCAACAGCTGTAGCGGGAGCAATAGGAACCGAGAAAATCAGATTTCTTTTGTCCGATAATCGCAAGGCAGAAAAGGAAGTTCTTGAAGCTGCAATTGAGCGTGCTAAGAAGGAATTTAAATTATCTGTGGATTATGAGATTTGTCTTTTTAAGGAAAGATATCCGCAGGGCTATTACAGACTTGTTGCCCGTGCTTTGTATCAGGCTGACCTAAAAGAAAATGATATCCTTGAGAATACTGTCGGTGCGGTTATGTTTAACTGCTCTACCATGGCTTCTTGTTGGGATACCATTAAGGACGGAATTCCTATGTTCCAGCGAATTGTCACTATAGCCGGAGATAACGGTGTATCCCATAATGTTCTTGCTCCGATAGGCACTCCGATAAGTGAGATAGTTAAGTCAGAGTTCGGTGCTTATGACAGTACGAATCGCATTTTGTGGGGAAATGCACTTACGGGCATTCGTGTAAAGGATTTTGATAATACTCCTATAACAAAGACTACGTCTGCTCTTACTATTATTCGAAAAGTGGATTTTCCGACGGCTCCGTGTCTTCATTGCGGACTTTGTAATGATGCCTGTGCCATGGACATTTCGGTTGATGTTGCTTATAAATTGATAGAGAAAAATATGGGCGAACTCGCGATAAACGAGAATGTTTTATCATGTATCAGCTGCGGTCTTTGTTCGTATGTTTGTCCTTCGGGAATAAACCTGGCTTCGTCTATATCTGAGTTTATTGCGGATTATAAGAAGCAAAATAACGACAGATTTGCGACGCCTGATTGTGATGTCGGATTGAATAATATTAACGGTGAGTGGGGGTCTTTCTCACTTCTTGAAGATTACGTCGAGAAAACAGTTGAGGATGTTGAAGACGATGACAGTATTATTTTACCGTTTGAGGGAGGTAAACGCATATGATAAGTAAACATAAGCCGCCTTTTCTCAGAACGGCCAAAACAGTAACATATGCATATCTTGTTATTCTGGTTGCACTCATTCCGTGTATTACCGGTGCAGTTTTGAGCTACGGATTGAGGGCATTTATTCTCATTATTACTTCAGCTTTGTTATTTTTTCTTTTTGATACTGTCTTTTCACGTCTTGTGGGTAATTCATCAAGAAACGATAATTTCAGTGATATTACGTCAGTTGTAAGCGGTATAGTATTCGGACTTTTGCTTCCGCCGAACACATCACTGATGATTGTTGTTATAGGTGCTTTGTTCGGCTCGTTCGTGATAAAGCAGCTTTTCGGAGGTGTCGGAAACAATTTGTTTAATCAGGCTGCTGCGGCAAGGCTTTTTGTTGAGTTGGTATTTCCTAGATATTTGCGCGGTTATTCACAGCCGTTTTCAGATTATTTAAAAGTTGATACTTTGTTCAGTATTAAACCGTTACCGGAATATATGGCAATAGATACGTCAAAGATTTATTTTATGGAAGTGTTTAATGGTTACTATAATACTTTGATAGGTGTGGGTTGCTTTACAACAATCGTTATCGGAATGGTGTATTTGCTTTTGCGTAAAAATACTAAGCCTTATATTTCATTTTGCTTCATCGCTTCAGCTTTGTTTTTCCATTTGGTGTTGAATTATAAGATTTTCGAGAATAACGATATAAAAGCTAATTTGCGTGAGATAGCGGTGTTTATTATTACATCCGGTATAGTTTTTGCCGCAACATACCTTTTTGCAGTATATTCTAATGTGCCCATCGGCTTCAGAGGTTCGCTTATTTCCGGTATAGCGGCGGGATTTTTGGCGGCTTATCTCTATACAAGGACATCAGTGGCAGTAACCACCTGTGTTCCGGTTCTGACGGTAAATTTGATGACTCCGATTGTTGAATATCTTTTACCACACGGTCATATTAAGAAATCGTATGAGGTGGAGGTAAAGGAATGATTACACGTAAACAGATACAGCGACTTCTTGTTGATGTGGTATTGATTGTTATTTTAAGTGTGTCAACCATTTTAATCGGAATGGTTGTAAGTAAGTCTAAGCGTAATCAGCGTGAACAGAATAATTATCTCAGTTTGTTTATTCAGGTTCTGCCTGCTTCGGGGTACCAGAAAGTCGAGACTGATTTGGTTCAGAATTACAGTGAGATAAACAGTATTTATATGGCTTTGGATAAGGATGATACTACTCTGGGTTATGTTCTTGATATAGATTACTTTAATGCCGAAGGTGATGAACTTCATTCTCTGATAGCAGTGTCTGCTGATGGTTCTAAGTTAATCGGTTATAAACACATCGGTGATGAAATGCATAGAATAGCTCTTACTGAGGAGGAAATTGGTGTTTTGGCAAGTCAGACTGTTGATAAGCCTATTCCTATGGCGGTTAAGGCTGTTGAGGAGGAAAGCGACAGTGAGGTTGAAAGCGTGACTTCGGTTTACGGCCTTAAGGACGGTCTTTATTATGCGCAATCTTTGAAAAAGGATAAGAGAGATTTTATTGATTATGTTGAGATTGAAGTTAATGACGGCGTAATAACAAGAGTAAACTGGGATGCATTTAATGTTGACAGAACTACAAAGGACAGATCTGAATCATCTCTTACAGGAGCATATACCGTTTCAGGTGAGAATTGGGCTACTCAGTCCTATAACATATGTCATGCTTTAATTGATTATCAGGATCCGGATAAGCTTGCTATGAAGTCTGACGGAACTACGGATATTATTCCGGGGGTAACTTGTGATGTAAGATGTTTTGTAGAACTGGCTAAGGAGTGTATAAGTAATTCAAGGCATGGGTTTACCGAGGAAATGTATATTCAGGAAATGATTAATATCATGAATGATTATTCAGCCGGCTTTGAGGATGTATGTGTGAAAACGGATAAAGGATATATTGTTTATTCCTTCAATGATATGGCACCGCTTTCATTTGAAGGCGGAAGCTATTCAACTATATATGAAGCTTATATAGGTCGTAATATTGAGGAAGATTCTGAAGAAGACGTTGAAGAACATAAGTCGGAAAATGAGACACCTGATAATGATAATACAGCTTATGAGCTTGGTGAGGACGGAGTAGTAAGAGATACTCAGAATCCTGTTCTGACGCAGAGTGTTGACGGAATAGCTTTATCGGAGGTAAATACACAGATAAGCGGAATTGCAAATTCGCCTGAAGCTTCTGCTGAATTTGTTTCCGGTATTAATATAGCCTATAAATTCCTTAGGGAATATTTTAACTGGATGGCATAAAGGAGGAAGGTATGGGAATATTCGGAAAACGTGATACATACGATTCACCTTTTGATGACTACAAGCTTCGTAACGGAATACATACGAAGGAGAAGTTAAGCAAAATACCTTCTTTTGACCTGTCTTCTTCCGGTGCTTTGCTGATGATATTGTCAGTAGTGACTTGGGCTTTGGAATTAAGCGTTACTGAGAATATTTTGTTGTGTTCATTAATATATTCGGTGTCAACAATAATTTGGTTCTTCAGTATTCGTTTTATTATGTCAGCGAAGTATTTTGCTCTGAATTTCATGATTAACAGTCTCTGGTTCGGAGGTATAGGTTTTTGTCTGAATCATTTTCTGAATCTCTCTGTATGTATGAACAATGCTGTTTTCTTTATTCCGTTGTTGATAGGATTGAGTATTGTGGCAGTTGAAGACCGCAAAGGTAATAAAGAAAACGTTTTTTATATAGAGAATTACCTGGTGCCTGTTGCTGTTGCTGCTGTTTTTGTTACGATTGATTCGTGGGTTTTAAGTTTGATAGACAGACGAGAGGTTTTTATAGTTGTACTTCTGGCTTCGGCGGAGATTATGTTGACATCATTTATTGCTTCAAAAGTAACTGATAAGCTGGTGGTTTTCAGCGGTGGCGGATTATCGGAGGTTTATGATGTCCCGCAAAACAGTAAGCGTGATTCGTTGCGATTTCTCTCGTCTCGTGTTATTGATTTGGCATATTATCTGTTGGGATTTACCGTTTTTCTTTTTATATATTCCTCTTTCGGAAATGTTTTGCCTTGTGAGGCTATAGAATTAATTATATTGATATTTTTCTCGATTTACGGAATATTAGCAGAGATAACAGGCAGAAAACATGCTTCAGCGTTTGCTTTTTCTTATGCTCAGTATATGATTTATATTCTTGCGACAGTTCAGATTTTTCTTTTCAGACAGGATTATATAAAACAATTGTCTGTAGTATCTTCGATTGTTTACTGCTTGGCCGGATTTTTAATTTATGTTTTGTTTCTTGCATTGGCAACAACCTATAAAAGAAGATTATTGTTTGCAGACATTAATCAGCATGCACGCGGAGTACCGCATTATCTTTTGCTTATAGGAATAATTTTAATGATAATCAATGCAATTGTTGTGGTATAATATTTTCTCGTGAGAAGTTTGTGTAGCTCAGCAGGATAGAGCGATCGCCTCCTAAGCGATAGGCCAGCGGTTCGAATCCGCTCACGAACACCATAAGTGCAGCAGGAAAATCCTACAGACGGATTGCCTGCTGCCTTTTGTTTTGACTGTCTATTCAGATTTAACCTGTTTTTACTGTAGACATATGTTGTCCAGTTAAGGAAAATACGGCTTTTCTCGTTTTATGTCCTATTTTTCTACGTGAAATTTGGATATAGTTCTTTTCGACAAGAGAAAAAACAATTCTCGAAGATAATTAAATACAAATGAATTCAAATGTGACTTTTACAGGAAAGGAAAAGTGAAATGATTAAAATTGAAAATGTGTCAAAAGAATTCGTAAAGAATGATGAGAACAATCAGAGAGTTAAATTCTTAGCGGATAATGATATCTCTTTTGAGGTAAAAGACGGTGAGGTGGTCGGCTTACTCGGACCGAACGGTGCAGGTAAAACTACATTACTCAGAATGTTGGCAGGAGTAATGAAGCCGACAAGCGGACATATTACTTTTGACGGAAAGGTTATCAGCGAGGAAGCTCTTGATGTTAAGAAGAACATAGCATTTTTGTCCGGTAATACTAAGTTATATAAGGATTTCTCCTGCGTTGAGTTTTTCAGAATGTGCGGTTCATACTACGGAATGGATAAGAAACTTCTTGAGAACAGAATAGAGGAGACATTGGACAGATTTGATTTGGGATTATTTAAAAATCAAAGAATCGGGAATCTGTCTACAGGACAGACACAGAGAGTAGGAATCGCCAGATGTGTTCTTCATGATCCACAGTATTATATATTTGATGAGGCTACATCCGGACTTGATATTATTTCAAGTCAGATAATTCTGAATTTTATTAAGGAAGAACGTGATAAGGGCAAGTGCATCATATATTCAACACATTATATGGAAGAGGCTGAGAATATTTGTAACAGAGTGGTTTTGGTAAACAGAGGACATCTGATTGCTGAAGGTACTGCGGAGGAGATAGAGAGAAAAACCAATACAAGTAATATCAGAGATGCATTTTTTGCTATGATCGGAGGAAAAAAGTAATGAAATTTTCTAATATAATGACAACATACTTTAAAGAAATAAGAACTCTTGTAAGAGACAGAAAAACAATAATCAGAATTGTGTTAATGCCTTTATTAATTCCTCTTATTTTTGTATTGTACGGATTTTTATATGATGCAATGTTAAGTGAAGATTATACAATCGGTATCAATTATGAATTAAGTGATATTGAGAAACAAATAATTGAAACTTCAGAGGATATAGAATTCACAAGCTATGCGAATGAACAGGCGCTGAAGGAGGCTTATGAAGAAGGCGAGATAAATGGATATATAGTAAGAAATGACAATAATTACACTATTTACGCTGATGAATCATCCAACAGCGGATTGGCGGTACAGTCAATATCTGAGTCATATCTCAGTGTTTTTAATGATATACTTGGCAGTCAGAAACTTGCTGAATACGGAATTGATCCTAATGAAGTTTTTAGCTCTATCAATATTGAAAGTATATCATTGGCTGATGACAATAATGATTTTTTAACCACAATGACTTTTAGTTTTGTTATGGCTTATATAGCTATGATTATTTGCCTTGTTGCGGTAAACGTTGTAACGGATGCAACTGCCGGTGAGAAGGAACGCGGAACTTTGGAAACAATTCTTACTTTCCCGATTAAAAGTTATGAGTTGGTTGTCGGTAAATATTTGGCATCAGCATCTGCCTGCTTTGTTATCGGATTAATCTCATACCTTATGTCTATTCCTTCAGTGGTAATTGCCGGTAAACTGTTTGAGGCATATGAGAATTCAAATTATGAACCTAAGCTGTTAGATATTATGTTAGCTGTATTTATTATATTGTTGACTTCACTTGTTGTTTCGGGTGTGTGTATGGCACTTGCAGGCAGAAGTAAGACTTATAAGGAAGCTCAGGCTTCGTTGACATTTGTCAGTATGTTACCTATGATTCCACTTTTACTCTCTATGGCGGAGATTTCTAACGAAATAGTTAGCTTTATACCGATTGCCAATTGTTCATCTGCGTTAATTGATATAGCTCTTAACAAAGTTGATTACCATTCCATATTAACGATTATTGCTTCTACTGTTGTGTATACGGCTTTAATACTGATGTATGTATCGAAGCAGTATAAATCGGAGAAGACATTGTTTGCTTGATAAACTTTGAATTTACTGTCAGTTTGCGTAATAATCGGTGACTGATATAATGTCGGTCACCGATTTTTTGCGTAAATTATATTTTTTATGTTCGAAAAGCTAACATTCCCATTCCTGAATGAATATGTAAATAGTATAATCACTTTATGACTATAAACAGTGAAACAAAGAAAATATTTAAACTTGCACTTCCTCTGATTTTGCAACAGTTGTTTGCTCAGTTTCTCATCTGGGCCGATACTGCTATGCTCGGACATGTTAATTCGCAGTATTTTTCAGCTTTGGCAAATGTATTTGTTCCGTTTGATGTCGTATCGTCAATACTGTATGCAATGTGTACCGGAACGACAATTCTTGTAGCACAAAAAATCGGTGCCGGTGACCATGAGGCTGCACGCAAGTATTCTGAGGCTTCATATGTAGGTAATACCATTTTCTCGATAATTGCTTTCTTCATAATATATTTCGGTGCTGAAAGTATTTTCAGATTTATGGGAATTGAGTCACCGATATTGGAATTCAGCGTAAGTTACATTCGTATAATTGCTTTTGTCGTTCTTACTATAGGCATAGCGGGAACGTCGACATCAATTCTTCAGGGAATAGGAATAACTAAGGTAATAATGGTTGCCGGTATAGTGTCTAATGTTATGAATGTCGTTTTGGATTACCTACTTATCTTCGGAAAGGGACCTTTTCCGGAGATGAATATCGAAGGTGCGGCTCTTGCTACTGCAATATCCAATTTTGCGGCAATACCTATATCATTAATATACATACTCAGGAGCTCTAAGATTCCTTTTAAAATACGTTTTAAGAATATAATCAGGTTTAAGCCGTCAATTTACAAAAATGTTCTTATCTTCGGACTCCCGTCAGGAGCTGAATATTTGCTTTGGAATATCGGTTGCTTTGTATTGTTGATATATATGAACAGATTAAGTTCGGATGCAGCCGGAATATATAATCTTGTTTTATCTATTGAATTTTTACCATTAATGATTTATACGGGCTTTGCTAATGCAGGTCTTACTTTGGTCGGACAGAAGACAGGTGAAGAGAATACTCGTGCTGCAATAAGAATCGGTTTTAAGTGCTTGAAATATGCATTTATTGTATGCGGAATAGTGGCAATTTTCTTTGTAATAATTCCAAAACCTATTTTATCTTGCTTTACTGATGACAAGGCTTTTGTGGAAAAGTGTGTTCCGTATTTAAGATTTATGGCTTTGGTATTGTGTCCGAGAGCGCTTAATAATGTTCTCGGTCCGGGAATTCGTGCACTCGGAGATACGAACTGGATGCTGTATACACAGATTTTCGGAACAATCTTTACATGCTCTTTTGCATATGTTTTAATATTTCACACCTCTTTGGGGGTAATGGGAATTTTTATTACCTTTTTTGCCGATGAATTGTTGAGAGGCATTATTAATACCCTGCGATTCGGAAAGGGCAGAGAAGTATTTGGGTTTAAACCGTTTGTAAAACCGGAAAATTGATAAATTTTATAACAAGGGGGATATTTTTATGAAAAGAAAGATTAAGGAAACCGCATCTGTTGTATTTACTGCATTGTTAATAAGCAGTATCGGAGGCTGCTCCGGTTCCGATAAAGCGGAATCAACATCGACCGAATCAGTAACTTCGGCTGCTGTGGTAACAACTGTAACGGAGGAGACGACTTCTGAGGTTTTATTAACCGAAGAGACTTCTGAGGAGACAACCGAAGCGTTTAAGATTGAAGCCCAAGTAGGAGATTTGGTTGAATTCGGTTCCTATGCCGAAAAAAGCATCTCATGGATGGTACTTGACGAGACGGAAGATAAGTATTTGCTTCTCTCAGAGAAAGGCTTAGCATCAAAATATATGGATTCTGATACATCGGATGTTATTACTTGGGAAGAATGTGAGCTAAGACAATGGCTTAACGGAGATTTTTATAATGATTCTTTTTCCGAGCAAGAGAAGAATATTATTGCGACAGTGACGAATGTGAATATCGGAAACGAAGAATACGATATAGACGGCGGAAATGATACAGAAGATATGATTTTTTTATTGAGCTTGGAGGAGGTTGAAAACTACTTCGGTTCAGAGAGTGAGCGGGTTTGTTATCCGACTGATAAGGCGATATCTGACGGTTGCTATGTATTTACAAGGTCTAACGGCGGTAATGATGCAGCACGTTGGTGGACGCGTACTGCCGGAAATATGCCGGGTGGTTTCCGTTATGTTGAGTGTGAAGGAGGGATTCCGTTCGGAGGTCTTGCTGATAATTCCAATATCACGATTCGTCCTGCTGTATGGGTTAATAAATGATTGTTCAGGCACAAGAAGATAATTGTGAATATATTATGCTTTTTTGACACGTTGTTAATGATTGTTTCATTTTAAGTGATTGTTTTTTTGATTTTTTTACATAAATGTCACCATTTTTTGTCTTGTCTATAATATAATAGGATATAGATTCAATTTGAGTCTGTTTATAAAAAATTCTCGGGGGGATTTGTATGACATTAGAAGAATTATATGAGGGCGTGAACCTTCAGGATTACTATATAGGAAAAGTAACACAGGTTTACAGAAGTTGCAGTATAGCCCAGATTGATAACATGTCGATGATGACAGACAGAAGCAGATTCAATCAGTCTTTTCTTCCTAATACCATTAATGACTTTGTTGTAATCGAGTCAACAATCGGATTGTTCTTAGGTGAGGTGTTTGAGAATAAGGCATCAAGAAAGAATATTCTTGATATGGCTACATTCGGTGATGGTAATAATCAGGATTATCATGAAATCAGTATAGATACTATTGCTCTTATGACTCCTGATTCCGACAGGTTTGAACTTGCCGGCTTCAAAACGTTGGGTATTACCGATAAGGTGTATTTGGCAACAGATGATGTTTATCAGTTGTTTGTAAAGTCACTTGAGTTCTCAAATCACGGTGAAGAGCCGCTTCCTACATTTGCTACTTATCTTGACAGATCTCATGCTGATGTAGTTTTAACACCGAGTACCCTTTTTAATCGTCACGTAATGTGTATCGGTGCTACTAACAGTGGTAAATCTACTACGGCACTTGCAATACTTGATAAGCTTGTGTCGACAAAACGTAAGGCACTTATTATTGACCCTACAGGTGAGTATAGATGTGCATTTAGTGATGATGAGATAAAGAAACATACTCTTGGAATTGATACAACGATTTCACCGGGTAAGATTACTATGGCACAGTGGGAGAAATTGTTCGAGACTGAGAATAGCAGTCAGGGTGCTGTTTTATCAGAGGCGATTACATCACTTCGTTATATGAAGATGATTGGAGACGATTCCTATTATACAAAGGTTGGTGTCAGTGTCGACGAGGTTCAGGAAAATATAGCCTCTGTATCTAATGAGAATACTGATTTCAATATTGAGCTCCTGCCTGAGCAGATTGCTGCAGAGTCGGTTTGTGAACCGGATAGTGAGACAAACTATAACTTTAAGTATCGTTATGATTCCCTTAAGGCAAATACAAATGCTTCACTCATTCAGAAGATTCAGTATCAGATGACTAATACGAACTTCCTTACATTCTTCTCGAATGATCCAACGATGCATAATCTTCTTGATGTTGTTGATGAGTTCCTGACGGAGCCGGAGACAAGTCTTTATATTGATGCTTCGTCACTTGGTGCCGCTGAAGGTATTGGTGGTATGGTTGTCGATCTTATAAGTAATTACGTTATATCACAGGATAATATACAACCATTTGTTTTCTATATTGATGAGGTTCACAGATACGCTAAGTCAAGATATTCAGATAAGGAATTCCACGGTGGCTTGACGCTTCTTGCCAGAGAAGGTCGTAAGAAAGGTATTTTCCTTTACCTTACTACACAGAACCCTAAGGATGTATCTCCGATTCTCTTTGGTCAGATTGGTACGCTTCTTATTCACAGACTTATGCTTAATGATGAGATTAGTGCTGTTGCAACGCATCTTGATGATTATTCGATTAAGCATGTAAGAAAGCTTAATCAGGGTGAAGTTATCCTGTCGAGTGTTAATCTCCTTCATAACATGTTTATTCATATTAATAAGAGTGACAGAACACAGTACAACGATACACCGCATCTTTAATATTGCAGTATATAAGGGGCTGTCTCAAAACCAAATTGAGATAGCCCTTTAATTTTGCAAAAGAAAATGGGTCCCGAAGGGCCCATT
>JAKSRF010000030.1 GCA_024403755.1 Clostridia bacterium | reverse complement strand
CTTCTTTCAGCTCGTTCCTCGCTTCAGAAGCTGGCTCACGTGCCACAACAAAAAAAGTTGCCTCAAAAGATAAACTTGTTGAGACAACTCTTTTTATTTAAAACGGAAGTAATTAACGTGTAATTCCGTAACTCTGACAAAGTGCATCAAACTCTATTGAGCCTGTGAATCCGTTAAATACATCTTCCTCAGAAGCACCGTCAATCATTTTGTTAACCCATCCTTCAAAACCATCCTGATCAGCCTCACGACCGAAGAATGCTCTGTACATATATGCTACGAACTCTTCTTTAGACAAATTCATTTGAACAAATTCAGGGCTGAATGTAAATGAATATGCTATTGAAGAACCGGTTGTTTCATTTGCAAGAAGCTTCTGTACCCAACCAGCCTGGCTGCCTTGATCAGGAAGTCTGTTAAGGCATGTCTTATAAAGTCTTGCAACGAAGCAGTTTACACCGCCCTGTCTGTCACAATCAACACCTACCGCATAGTATCCTGATACTACACCATAATCCTTACAAAGATTGTAGAACTCTTCAGAATTAGCAAATCCTGCAAATACTACTTCCCTGTCAGTACCATCATTAAGCTGACTTAACCAACCATTAAATCCGGCCTCATCAGGCTTACGACCGAAGAACATATCATACAAATCTTTTACGTAATCCTCATTACTCTTATTCTTGCCGATATACTCACCGCTGAAAATAAAACCGTAACCGACCTGTGCACCGCAAGCAGCACCATCAACAAGCTTATCCTTCCAGTATGAGAATCCTTCATCATCAGCATTACGTCCGAGAGCAACCTTATAGCAACGATTTACAAAGTCACCTACATTCATCTTTGCAGCTTCTGTAGGAGCAGCTGTCGGGATAGCTCCTACTGTAGGACGAGGTCCGCTGGTTGGAGCTGATGAAGTTGTCGGAGCCGGGGTATTAACAGCAGGCGGTGTGCCTTCCGGTTTTACGGCAGTAGTTTTATCTATTTTAACTTCACAATAAGGATCTACGGTAAGTTGAGCAGTTGAACCTGTTTTATCATCCAGATTCTTATATACTATGCGTGTATGAAACTCTTTATTTCTGGAATCATATCCATATTCATCAATCTTCTTCTCACCCTTTATAGCGTACTGAAGCATCTCACATGGTCCGATATCGAGTGTTGCAAAATTATTACCGTCTGCTTCAAGGTGATAAAGGTTTGGAGTTTTACTGAGATCAAGTGAAGCAAGATGGCAGTTATCAACAATCAGAACATCAGTCTTTTTACATAATGAAAAATCCGGCAAAGTTAACTGTGGATTCAAACTGAGACAGAAAAAGCCTAATTCAGGACACCCACTGACATCCAATGTTTTTACATTCGTTGATGCAATATGTATTGCATAAAGATTCGGACAGTTAGTTATATTAACCGAAGAACAATTCTCCGAATAACTTGCAGACACTGATTCGATATTTTGCATACCGCTTACATCTATTGAAGTAATATTCGTAAAGGAAACATCAAGAGTAATAAGATTAGTAAAATACTTTATTCCCTGAACTGACTCAAGTTCCTCATAATCATCACCGAACATACTGATTATTTGAGCGTTCTCAGCCTCTTCCGCATCAAGGACAGAATTACCGTTAACATCAAAGTGTGTTTTAACGTAATCCCTGAATACGGCATCCGGAAAATTTGCAGAATCAATACTTACACCGGCAGCATTTACTGTACCTGCCCCACCAAAAAACAATGTACTCGCTACAACTGTTGAACTCAACAATGTAGACATCAATTTTCTTTTTCTCATAGTCGTTTCCTTCCGTTAAATAAATTGTTAGTTAGCATTTGTTACTAACACAAAGATATTAACACATATTAAATAACACATAGTGTATATTTTGTGTCATTTTTATTACTAAATTGTAAACTGTCAATATGTGTAACAAAAATCAAGCAAACAAAAAGTTGCCTACATAAAATATAGACAACTTAATTAAGCAAAGAAAAGCTCCAGCGAACCTATCCACGACTCTACCCGACGAACCAGCCGGACAAGTCTCCTTCCACGTAGCCCTTTATTACCACCCGAGCATTCAACCGAATCAATCGCAACTATCAATCAACTGTCAACCAGCGGACAAACAATCGGTTAAAAACAACCTACTTTCACCACTTACCGGCTACTCAAAATCACATCTGGCACTGACTCACAAGAATCATAGCGTGTGATTTCCGCTACCATTGACCTCGAGACCTACCTATTGGCGGTGACATCTCACCTAACCACGGAACAGCCAACGAATCAACCAATCCATCGCGACCTGCAACTTGTGAACTATCGTCCCGTCAATTGCAACTCGTACTTCCTATCAGCCAAGAAACTAAGTCTGATGCAGTTACGATACTCTTAAATAAACTTCTGTTCGTACCTTCCATCACCGGCCTTACGATGTATCTCAACAGCCTCCTGTAACTGTCAACCATCTGCCTAACCAATCCTGTCTCTTACGACCTCTAGGCGGCCTCCGTAGAGAATTATCAGTATTCCCTGGAGCTATCTTTAGCATATCAGGTAGGCTTATATTACGCAATGGTTACAATTGTCTTATTTTTGAAATACTATTTTGTGCACTATGCACAATTGTCACATACCGAGCGCTATATTTAGTGGTTTTATTGTGCAGTATGCATAATTACTTTAACTATCAAAATATTTGACCGATTAATTAATCAACTCAATATGCTTCCAAGTAAACCATAAGAAATTATATTCATGATAATTGATGCCATTATCAATCCGAGGAAAATAGCTAAGGATGCTTTCTTTACATCAACATCAAGAAGAGATGCAATAAGTGAACCTGTCCACGCACCGGTTCCCGGAAGCGGAATACCTACGAACAGTAACAGGAAAATAAATTCACCTTTCTCGATTCCGTCGGATTTTTTGGCAGCTCTGGACTCAAGCTTTTCGATAAGTGAAACAAAAATCCCATGCTTTTTGAAGAAAGCAAATATCTTCTTTATGAAAAGCAGTATAAACGGAATAGGAATGATATTTCCTATCATGCAAAGCAAATTGGCTTTGATAAACGGTATCTTAAGAAGCTGCGAACAAACAAGTCCGCCACGCAACTCAATCAACGGCAACATTGAAACAAGGAAAACAAATACCTCCTTTGGCAAAAAACTGCCCAAATTGCCCTGATACCACTGTACTAATGATTCCATCTGTATTCTTACCTCACAAAAATTAATTTTTCTCATTCAGAAGCTGATTTCTGCAGTCTTCCAAACGTGCCTGCTCATCATCAGGCATAACAGGATATTGAGGATCTATTTTCTTAAGAGCATCAAGAATAGCCTCAGATACCAAATATCTTGCATACCATTTCTGATCTGCAGGAATAACATACCACGGTGCTTCCTTAGAAGAAGTATTATTAACTACATCTTCATACACATCATGATACTTATCCCAAAGACCTCTCTCAACAATATCATTTGCAGAGAACTTCCAGTTCTTTGACGGTGTATCTATTCTCTCGAGGAAACGTTCCTTTTGTTTCTCTTTAGAGACGTTAAGGAATATCTTTACGATTCTGTAGCTTGAATCATACAAATAATCCTCATAATTTCTGATGTGTGTATAACGTTTCTCGAAGAATGCCTTACTCTTTGTATTAATTACTCTGTCAGCCTGATGGTAGGTCTTATTAAATTCCTTTACCTGAACTACAAGGACATCCTCATAATAGGAACGATTGAATATGGCTATCTTTCCTCTGGCAGGAATCACTTTATTGAAACGCCACAAAAAATCACGTGTAAGTTCCTCCGATGAAGGAGACTTGAAACTGGTTACATCGACGCCCTGCGGATTAATACCGCTCATTACGTGCTTAATTGTACTGTCTTTGCCGGCTGCATCCATTGCCTGAAGAACAATAATCAAGCCCTCGCGTCCGTCGGCATAAAGCTTATCCTGTAATTCGGATATTTTCGTAAGATTGGCAGCTGTCTTGGCAAGAATTTTCTCTTTATCAACATCGTCATGTTTACTGTCGGTAGGCAGTTTCTTTAAATCTAACTTCTTACTTCCGTCAAATCGATAATCTTTAAGTGACATCTTTGTTTTCTCCTTTTCTTTAAATATTTTATTGTTTTGTAATACCCTGATCCTTATCCCCGTCACGACTTATAAAGCTCATATAAGGTATCACTTCTTCTGTGCTTATCCTCATAAAATAAGTCATCTTTGCATGCGGAGTCGAATCAATCGGATTCATATCTTCATCATACAGTTCTGTAATCGTAAAAGGCTCAACATATCCCTTAGGCATAAGGCAATTTACTGTATCACCTTTAAAAACCTTATTACGTTGCGATACCTTGTACATTTTTGTATCGGAATCGTAGCCCTCTATTACGCCTACTACAAATGCAGGTTTATTATAGGACTTATCTTCGACTATCTGTGCATTCGAGCCCGGTTCATCAAAGAAGAAGCCGGTTGCATAATCTCTGTGCACTACCTTATCAAGCAAAACCAGCCAATTAGGATTAACCTTATATTCGCCCGGATTATCAAAAAAGCTGTCTACTGCTTCACGATAAACTTTCGTTGCTGCTGCTGCGTAATATGCGCCCTTTATTCTTCCTTCGATTTTGAAGCTGTTAACACCTGCCTTAATCATATCAGGTACATATTCCACCATACATATATCCTTAGAATTAAAGATATATGTTCCGTGAGCATCTTCTTCTATCGGAAGCTTATCCTCCAGACGCTTCTCTTCTGTAATGAAGTATTCCTTATTGGTAAAATCAAGCGTCTCACAATTCTCATTGGTTATCTTATCAGAGGAATCCACATAATAACCCCATCTGCACGGTTGAGCACAGGCCCCTTTGTTGGAGCTTCTTCCGGTGTAATAGTTGGACAAAAGGCATCTTCCGGAATATGATACGCACATCGCACCGTGTACAAAGCACTCTATAGCAAGATCTGAAGGGAGTTTTGCTTTCATCTCGGAAAGCTCTGCCAATGATACTTCTCGTGCCAGTACAATTCGTTTGGCACCGAGCTTATACCACATCTTACAGCCTTCACTGTTCGTAACCGAAGCTTGAGTAGATACATGTATCTCAAGATCAGGAGCTACCTCTCTCACTCTCGCGAAAATACCGATATCTGACACAATAACAGCATCAGCCTTGGCTTCGTAAGCGACAAAACGAATCTCATCATCAACAAAAGACATATCAGCTTCATGTGCCATGATATTCATCGTAACATAACACTTAACGCCCCTTGAATGAGCATAGCTTATACCTTCAATCATCTCTTCATGAGTAAAATTACCGCTGAAGGTTCTGAGTCCGAACTGTTTTCCGGACATATACACGGCATCGGCACCATATTCAACAACTGTCTTTAATTTTTCCAAATCGCCTGCCGGTGCAAGAACTTCAATATCATCTTTGGTTATTACTGAATTATCTGTCATAACTATCCGTCCACATCCTGTTCTTCCTCTTCGTCTTCCTCATCCTCAAGTTCTTCATCAACTATTGAATTCGGGTCAACATATGTTCCGTCATCAATCGATTGCCATACCTCAAGATACTTGGCACAGTTTTCCTCATGTTCTTCAAGCGTTACGGCAAATACGGTTGAACCGTCACCTGTAGCACAGAAATAATAATACTCAAAATTCGGTTCAGGATAAAGTGCTGCCTGTATAGCATCAAGTCCCGGCATACAAATCGGTCCCGGCGGAAGTCCGCGATGAGTAAACGTATTATACGCACTGTCAAGATTTAAATCATCACTCGAGAGAACCATAAGAGACTTCTCTCCTCCCATCTCACGAAGGAAGTTAATCGTCGCATCAGAAGATAAATACTGCATTTCTTCATCATCCGAATTAAGTCTGTTATGGAAAACTGCAGAAATATACATCATATCAATAGCATCGGTTGTCTCCGTCTGAATAATCGAAGCAAGCGTTATAGCTTCATCCAATGTCATTCCAAGTTGTTTTGCACGCTCATAGTATTCGTCATAAAGCTTAACATTGGTATTTCTGAGAAATGTATTTACTATAGTCTCAGGGCTTGCATTAACATCGAATTCATAGGTATCAGGGAATAAATAACCTGAGAGAATATGGTCTCGTTCCTCATGAATTCTGAGCTGGGCAACAAAATCGTAATCAACAAACATATCAGGGGAATCCATGCAAGCATCAAGCTCTTCGTCGGTAAACGTCAATCCAGCTTCATGTAGTTTTTGCTTTATCTCCTCATAGGTAATGCCCTCAGGGAAAGTAATTATTACACTTTCAGGCTTCTGAATAAGTAGATACATTATCTCGTCATAAGCGAGTCCCGGCAAAAGATAGTGAGTACCAGCCATATATGCACCGTCAAAGCCGTTAACCTTACTCAAAAGTGAGAATATCATCGTATTATCTATAAGTCCCGCATCAAACAAATGCTGAGCTATATCAGAGGTAAGATCACCTGTTTGAATTACCAAAGGTACCGCGCCTTCGGTATCCTCGTCAATTACAAGTTCTCCGCTTTCAATTCTTGCTTGAAGAGAATCCAAACGTTGCTCCTGTACAACAACGTAATTATATCCAAAGAATACACCCAATACACAAAATCCGATTAAAAGAATCAGTATTATCAGTATTCTGAGTGCTACCTGTACTTTTTTTGATACCATCTATGTTCTATTCCTTATAGTCAGTCAAATTATTATGTTCTGCAAACTGTCCTACCATAGAACAAAAGTTGTCAATGGTAGGACAGTCTATCCAACACTATAATATTATAACTCAAAATGAAGAAAATTTATAAAAATCAATCCTTTTTCTTCAAAGCAGCGTTTGCCTTAGCACGAAGATCCGTATTAAGAATCTTTTTACGAAGACGAATATTCTTAGGAGTAACCTCACAAAGCTCATCATCATCTATAAACTCAAGGCACTGCTCAAGGCTGTAATTAAGCGGCGGAGTAAGACGCATTGCATCGTCACTTCCTGCAGCACGCATATTAGTAACATGTTTCTTCTTACATACATTTACCGTAATATCTTCAGGCTTAGGATTTGCACCTACAATCATTCCTTCATAAACAGGAATACCTGCACCTACAAACAACGCACCTCTGTCCTGAGCATTAAACAAACCGTATGTCATTGTCTCACCGCTCTCAAAAGCAACAAGTACGCCGTGGTTTCTTGTCTCAATCTCACCTGTAAACGGCTCAAAACCTGAAATTACGCTGTTCATAATACCATTACCCTTTGTATCGGTAAGGAATTCCGTACGATAACCGATAAGTCCTCTTGAAGGAATCTTAAACTCGAGTCTCTGATAACCCTTATCCGGCGGAAGCATATTAAGAAGTTCTGCCTTACGACGACCGAGTTTCTCCATAACAGGACCGACAAAATCTTCCGGTACGTCAATCATAAGCTCTTCAACAGGCTCACACATAACACCGTCAATCTCTTTCATGATTACCTTAGGACGTGATACCTGGAACTCATAACCCTCACGACGCATTGTCTCGATAAGAATTGAGATATGAAGTTCTCCTCTTCCCTTGACAATGAATGCCTCTGTAGTATCTGTCTCTTCTACTCGCATTGATACGTTGGTCTCAACTTCCTTAAAGAGACGTTCTCTGATATGTCTTGAAGTAACAAACTTACCTTCCTGACCTGCAAACGGACTGTCGTTTACGGAAAATGTCATGGAAATAGTAGGTTCATCGATATTAACAAACGGAAGAGGTTCCGGTGTGTTTACATCACAGATGGTATCACCGATATTAATGTTACCGACACCTGCAACACAAACAATCTCTCCGACCGAAGCACTCTGAATCTCCTGCTTTCCGAGTCCCTGGAAACGGAGAAGCTTTGCTATACGAACATTAGTCTTATTATCCTGACCGTATGTAACAATTGTTGCATTCTGGTTCTGATTGATTGTACCTCTTACAACTCGTCCAACTGCAATTCTTCCGATATAAGGGTCGGAATCAATATTAGATACAAGCAGCTGTAAAGGCTCTTCAACCTCACCTTCCGGACAAGGTGTATACTCAACAATAGTATCAAGAAGCGGAGTAAAATCAAGCGCTTTACCTTCCTGGAACTCCTTGAGATCAAGTGTAGCAATACCTGTCTTACCTGAAGTAAATACTGTCGGATATTCAAGCTGTTCATCATCTGCACCGAGCTCTACAAAGAGATCGAATACCATATCGACTACCTGCATAGGGCGTCCGTCCGGGCGGTCAATCTTATTGATACAAACGATAGGCTTAAGTCCCAACTCCAATGCCTTACGAAGCACGAAACGTGTCTGAGGCATAGGTCCGTCATAAGAATCAACAACAAGAAGAACCGCATCAACCATCTTAAGTACACGCTCAACCTCACCTCCGAAGTCAGCATGGCCCGGAGTATCTACGACATTAATACGAATATCCTTATACTGAATAGCTGTATTTTTGGCAAGGATTGTGATACCTCTCTCTCTCTCGAGGTCATTACTATCCATAACCTGTTCAACAATCTGCTCATTCTCTCTGTAAATACCAGCCTGCTTGAGCATTGAGTCAACGATGGTTGTTTTACCATGGTCAACGTGCGCGATAATAGCCACATTACGCATATTCTCAATCTTTGCCATTTGTATGTTCTCCTTTTCGAAAAGAAAAATAATATCCTACTAATTCAACTCATATATTTTCCTACTTAATACTCATATTCGGTATAAAGCAGATTACACAAAATTTAGCACCTTAATCGTCGTTTTTATTTTTATTACGCAAGAAAAATCTGATAGGTGTTCCTTCAAAACCGAAATTCTTACGTATCTGATTCTCAAGATAACGTTCATACGAGAAGTGCGAAAGCTCCTTATCATTTACAAACAAGGCAAATGTAGGCGGATTTGTTGACACCTGAGTACCATAATAAATCTTTAAATGCTTACCCTTATCCTGTGGCGTAGGAACCATGGCAATAGCCTCGTTCAGCATATCGTTGAAAACACCGGTAGAAAGTCTTCTCTTAGCCTGCTCATTAACTTCGACTATTTTACGGAAAAGCTTATCAACACGCTGTCCGGTCTTAGCTGAAATGAAAATAACCGGAGCATATGTCATAAAGGCAAAACGATCACGTATTATGCGAGTCATGGCCTCCATAGTGCCGGTCTCTTTATCGACAATATCCCATTTATTTATTGCAAAAATGCAGGCTTTTCCCGAATCGTGTGCCAGACCTGCAACACGCGTATCCTGCTCGGTTACACCGACCGAAGCATCAATAAGGATAACACATACGTCAGCATGCTCTATTGCTGCAAGTGCACGAACCATTGAATACTTCTCGATAACATCCTCTATCTTACCTTTTTTACGCATTCCTGCAGTATCAACTATAGTAAACTTACCAAACTCATTCTCAACATATGAATCAATAGAATCACGCGTTGTGCCGGCCACATCAGACACAATACTTCTGTTATCGCCGGTCATCTTATTGGTAAGCGAAGACTTGCCTGCATTCGGACGTCCTATGAGAGCAACCTTAATGCTCTCATCCTCCTCATTACCGTCTTTCTCTTCAGGGAACTTCTCGAAAATCGCATCCAACAGTTCACCCAATCCCAGTCTGTGTGAAGCAGATATTGGAAGAACAACATCAAGACCAAGGTTATAAAATAAATATACAAACTCTGGAATAGTGGGACTAGATATCGTAATAACATCACCCAATCCGAGATTATAAAACTCATATGCTTCTGCCGGCATCTCACCGACTTTATCGCACTTATTAACAGCAACTACAACCGGCTTTCCGGACTTACGAAGCATTACACCGATTTCCTCGTCTGCGGCTACCATACCCGACTTAAAATCAACCATAAACAATATAACATCAGCAGTCTCTATTGCTATCTCAGCCTGAATTCTCATACCCTGAAGAATAACGTCATCATTATCCGGCTCAATACCGCCGGTATCAATCATAACAAATTCTTTCTCACGCCATTTTGTCGTTGCGTATATTCTGTCACGAGTAACACCCGGTGTATCGTGCACAATTGAAATTCTCTCGCCATATAGTGTGTTGAAAAGTGAAGACTTTCCTACATTCGGTCTTCCTACAATCGCTACTACCGGTTTTCCCATCACTGTTTCCTCTTTCTTTCAACAATTTGATTTCTGTAAATATATTTATCCTTCAAAATAGTCTTAGGACAATTCTTCATATACCTTCTGGCCAACGTCCTGAACATGTCACCGACATCCGAGGTTACGTAAACATCAGATGCAACTCTGCGTTTGAACTCATCAAGAGTCATATCATCCAAAAATATATCCTCATCTGCCTTAAGCGAACTGCTGCTCAAAATAATCAAGTCAGGTTTATTTTCCGGATTCCTGCCGACAAGCTCATCTATTGTGTCACATATATCTCCGCCGGTCAAAAGGCCGGTAACGGTTATTGTACTTCCGAAAAATTTATTTATGACCGGTACAACATTAAAGTCTATATCAAAAAGGTCATTTATGTCTTGTGTGAATTTATCACAAAATGAAGCAGCATCCGTCCCGCTTATTTGAAACACTTTGTACTTACGAGAAGCATCCGCATCTTCAGAATCCGATTTAAATTTTTCAACAAAAGAAGTTATCGGATTAGACGTCTTACTCTTACCTCTGAAGTATTCGATGGCACCGAGAGCAGTAGCTCTATAGTCTGCTAACATTCCCACTCCGTTCTCGAGCTGTGGAAAATCCTCATAATAATCAACATCAGGAATCTCCCGTTCGGCTCTCAAGTAGAACTCATCAGCTGCATAAAATAATCTTGTTCCGCGCTCTTTGAGGAATCTTTCCTGCCACTTATCTACTATATCAAGAACCTGTGATGCTGTATTCTTATTATAGCTGTCAATCGGTGTAAGTTTATTCTCTTCTCTGAACTTGGTTTTACCGATTGGAACAACAGCTATTGATTTTATGGCATCACCGACGGAAGCAAGATCCTCCAATGATTTTTCCAACTCATCACCGTCATTATATCCCGGACAAAGAACAAACTGACAATTAATCTCAATTCCGAGTTCGGCAATTCGTCTGATTCTGCTCATAATCTTCCCCGCATGCTTATTACGAAGCATCTTCACACGTAATTCGGGATTTGTCGTATGAACGGAAATGTTAACCGGAGACAGTCTGTAAGACAACATCCTCTCAAATTCATCATCATCAAGATTAGTAAGCGTAACATAGTTGCCGGTAAGGAAGGACATTCTCACATCGTCATCCTTAAAATATAGCGTATCACGCATCCCTCTCGGAAGCTGTGCTATAAAGCAGAATATGCAATTATTATGGCAACTCATACACTCATCCATAAGCGGATTCTCGAAGGACAAACCAATCTTCTCGTCATCATCCTTCTCTATCTCAACAGTCTGAGTAACACCGTCATGAAGTTTGAATGTCATGGTAAAACTGTCATCCAATATGCGCATTCTGTAATCAAACGCATCCTTAATCGGTGTATCGTTTATTGCCAGAAGAATATCACCCGGAACCACTCCTAATTCCTCGGCTATACTCCCCGGTTCAACTTGTGTTATCAGATTTTCTGCAGACATTAACTTACTCCTATGCTGTAGCTTTGATCTATGCTCAAGTTCAATGACTTAAGACGTAAAAAAAGGCAGTGTCTGTTTTAACACTGCCTTGTTAATCGTTAGTCGAATTGAAGATTATACTTCCTCGCTGAGCTTGATAACCTCTTTGCCATCAAGATAGCCGCAATTCTTGCAAACCTTATGCGGAAGCATCTTTGAATGACATTTTGGGCATTCTACGAATCCAGGCAAACTGAGCTTCCATGCACTTCTATGACGAGAAGTTCTCTCTTTTGACCATTTACGCTTTGGATGTGCCATTGTCTCCACCTCACTTTATATAAATATCAGAATCACTTCCGATTTGCTCTTCGCCACCGAGATTGATTCAAATCAGGTGGGAATTTTACTACTTTCATTACCCTACATAAGCACTCGGCTCACATATTGCTAAAAAATAATACATTACTTTTTTTCTTTTTGCAATAGGCATTTACTAAAAAACAAAAACTTTTTTTATCTAAACGTACAAAAGGATGCAATTTGCATGCCGACTGCATAAGCAACGCATGATTTTTACCATAATTCAAGGCTGAATTCAAGACAAAAACATAGTTCTTCCCGTTCTACTTGGGAAAAGGAAGGATTGGCAAAATAATTGGCAGACAGTTTTTTTTGGGGGGGGATTCATAACTATCGGGCGGCCGGATTCACGGTAAACGGGCAATTTTTTCACTTTTACCGTGACTAAAATCGGGTTTTACCGTGAATCTGTGCCATCAACCACCCGGATTCACTAAATCAAGCCATTTTTGTCACTTGGTTAGTGACAAAAAACAGAGATTTTAGTGATTATTGTCGTTTTAGCGTTACGTATCAGTTCTTCCTTTGTTTTAGTGTTTACAACTCAAACTCCAGAACTTATATGCTGCTTTTCCACCATTTATTCCTATGTTTTCCGTGAAGAACCCCAAAAATGATTACTGAAAATTCAAAACAGCCTCGAAAGTATTTTTTGTTGTTCCTACAATCTCATAATCAATACATATTCGGTTGCTCACCTTATCCGGCATACACAAATTGTTTGTGTAGAATTCAACCGGAATAGTTCCGTACCTGCTTGTTACCGCGCCCTGCGTGGTAACGCCCTTCTTAAAGACCATTCTGCTGGATATTCCGCCTTTACGCACAAGCACTGCCTCTTTAAGTTCCTTGTCATAAGTCAGTTCAAAAATAGATTCTTCTTCATCGTCATCAAATTTTTCTTTCCAAACAACTTTTAAATAACTTTCGTAATCATTATATATTGCCGGAAACTCGTGATAACCACCGTCTAATAAATCGCTTTTAACTGATATTTTCGCTTTCATCTTAATAAAGTATCAGGAAAATACTATAAATTTCCCCTCAACGCTCCTTCTTTTTTGTAATCGAAAAAAACACACTCAATGCAAGACAACCGAATTGTAATTGAAAACAACGTTTCCGTCAATGTCAAGCATTGTCGCAAAATCTTCACCTATCAGCACTACTGTATCTTCATCAGGACGGTATAAATTTCTCAGTTTATTCATATCACGATACTCCGAATTAACCAGCAGTATTTCCTCCTCTTTTTCGAAGAAACATACTATCCATTCATCGTTAACCTTTTTTATGAAATATTCGCCGGAACCATAGATAAAAACTATATCATCCCTTAAGCCTTCAAACAAAACGTCAAATTCATCATTCATTATGGTTATTCGTTCATCGTCAGATGAAATAACACAATTACCATTAATCCAAGAATAATATTCCATATCACAAAACACTTCACCGGTTTCTGTCGCTATGTAATAATGTTTACAATAATCAGTAGTAATTTGTATCAACTTCCCATCATCTTCAACCCAAAATCTATTATCTTCATAACCCCAAGATAATGTAGCCGATAAATCTTTTTTCTCAATAAATTGACCGTTTGAATCGTATATCAACAGTTGGTCTTCAAGCAAATTATATATCCTGTCATAACCTGCGCACCAAAAAGCATTTCCTGTTTTATATTTCTTTGTTATATTCCCGTAGCTGTCAATTATTGCAATATAATCAAGATTCACTCCGAGTGACAAGTCCTCATTAATTTCATACAAATTTCCAAAAAGATCAGGATGATTTTCGTCATAATAAATATGTCTGAAGTAACCGTCATATCTAAGATAAACTCCGTAAATATCATAAGGATAAACAGTATTACCATTCAAATCCGCAATATTTGTATCCATTGGTCCGCCTTGCGCCATACCAAACTCAGACGAACTTAATAGCATACGGTTCTCATCTATGACGTCAATCACATACAAACCGCTGCTGTCAAATGAACTACTGTATAATTCATTACCGTCGTAATCATAGACATACATTTTAACTTCAGATATTTCTTCTGTATCATCATTCTGATTTATTACGTAATCAAATCCGTATATCTTACCTTTATAGAAATCAACAAAGTCAAATGAACCGTCAATCACTACAGTTCCGTCAAATGAGATAATGTCAAAATCATGCCCTTCAGGTCTTGTAAAAATCCAAAACAATCCGTCATCAGTTAATTGAAATTCATTATAAATCGGATCGCAAACAATTTGTCCGTTCTTATCAACCAGACCGTACAAACATCTTACTGAACCATACCAATAATTATCGCACATGCTGTAGTCAGCAGAACCTGTAAAAGGTACAACCCATTCACTTGCAGAGCCGGCTTCATATGAATATATAAATTCATCTTTATATCTTGAGAATAGCATCGGACTTGAAGAACTGTTTTCATCGTCGGAATCAACGTCAGAATTTAAATAACTGTCCCAATCAGCATAAACACCATCTATACTGTCCACAGTTGTATTTTGAACACTCACAGCTTCAGTTACATCAGTGGTTTCAGTCTCTTCTGAAGTTTCTGCAGAAGTCTGTTCAGTTACAGTTGTCCCTTCGGCTGTCATAACCGCAGTACTCTCATCAGTCTGATTACTTTCGTTATCGCCCTTACCGGCGCAAGCTGAAGTCAGACACACACTTAAAATCAATCCCAGACTCAATACTTTCTCAAAACTAAACTTTCGCATTTCTTAACCTAAACTTTCACATAACTTACTGTAAAACAACAGTACTGTTATATCTGCACATCATATCTCGGCTCTATCTCAAAACGACGTCCCGACAGATTAGAATGAATATTATCCGAAGGAATTTTACGCAAAATCAAACTTGTGGCAAACAATTGCTGATAACTCACCTTTCCGCCGTTCAAGCCTTTAAAGAACATATTCTGCTTATTGCGTCCGTAATTTCCGTCACCGATAATAGGATATCCCATATGTGCAAACTGCGCTCTTATCTGATGAGTTCGTCCGGTAACAAGCTCAACCTCCAATTCGGCAACATCAATTCCTTCAGGTCCTTTACCCTTAAACACATGAAGCACATGATATCTTGAAGTAATCGGTAAATCGCCTGCCTGCTGTGTATCATGAATAAAAACATTTCCGTTTGAAGTTTTCTCCAGAAAATGCGATACCTCTTTCATTATGGTCTCATCCTCGCAAATCACATTTTCGCCTTCACTCGGAACCCCAAGTACAAGACAACGGTATCTTTTTATAAGGAGATTGTGTTTAAACAACTTTATTGCATCATCCAGTGCTCTCTTATTCTTGGCAAGCATAATGATACCGCCTGTATTCATATCTATTCTGTGCACCAAATCAAGCTCACGATTATGCGTATCCTCTCTTAAAATATCTATGAGAGATGTATCACCTGTATTTGCACCGCTGTGAACAGCGAGTCCCTGACGTTTATTTACAAGTAAAAGATTATCTGTCTCTGCTACGATTTTATAATCAGCATCGCTTTTTGCATTTGTCTTTTTATGCTTATCGCCCATATTTTCGAAAAGCTGATCAGGAAGCCATATCTGTATTTCCTGTCCCTCGTAAACAGCCATATCAGCTGAGATTCTCTTTCCGTCAACTCTGATGTCACGATGTTTAAGTGCTCTGTTTATATCAGCAGATTTTAACATAGGAAATGCATCGATAACGTTTCTTACAACATGCTTTCCGTTTTGTTCCGATGTTACAATAAAACTTTTCAAGCAAAAACCTCCGTCGAACAAATAAAAAATAAAAAACTATCTTTTCAAAAAAATAGTATAATAGATTATATTATTTTTTGGGAGAGTTTAATATGAGTTATAAGAAAATTTTAGTTTCAATCACAAGTATAATTATGCTGTTAACAATAATAGCAGGCTGTGTAAAATATGAATCACCTAATGCAGTATACAGAACAGGTATTCATCATGCTGAGATAGTAATCAAAGATTACGGTACAATTTCACTTGAACTTGACGGAGATACCGCACCTATTACGGTAACCAATTTTTTGAATCTTGCAGAATCCGGTTACTATGACGGTACAACATTCCACAGAATCATAAACGAATTCATGATGCAGGGCGGCAGCGGTTCAACAGTAGGAAAGTCCACACATACGATTGTCGGCGAGTTCAGTCAAAATGGTTACAAAAACAATATCTCACATCTCAGAGGAACTATCTCTATGGCAAGAAGTTCCGATATGAACAGTGCATCAGATCAGTTTTTTATTGTTCACTCCGATGCTAAATACTGCGATACAGCATATGCAGCCTTTGGTCATGTTACAAGCGGAATGGAAATAGTTGATGAGATTTGCCAGAACACGCCTTCCGGTGAGAACGGTGCAGTAGAGCCTGCCGATCAGCCGGTTATTGAGACTATCAGAGTTATAGACTAAAATAAGCCTTATGAACATAGAGCAACAGTTACAAAACCAATTATTAAGTGAACGCGAATCCACTCTTCTGCGTGATTCATATAATCACGAGATTGTTTTTTACGACCTCATTGCCAACGGTGACATAGATGGAGTGAACAAATGGCGCAATTCCTACGGTCTGTCAAAGCATGCCCTCGGAAAACTCAGCGATAATGATGTTACCAATGAACGTTATCACGGAATCGTTTTGGTAGCACTTATATCACGTTTTTGCATAGAAGCAGGAATGGATATCTGCGAAAGCTATGCAATCAGTGATATTTTTATTCAAAGACTCGATCAACTTAAGACCGTAAAAGAAATCAGAGACTTAAGACGTGAGATAGCTGATGAGTACTGCCACCGTATGCACGACATGAAGAAGAAAAATGTCGTATCCCGCCATATAGTACTTGCAATTGATTATATTCGCGAACATATACAGGACAATCTCACGGTTGAGAATATTGCCATATCTCTTTCCTTAAATCCAAGTTATTTGAGCAAGCTTTTCAAGCAGGAAATGGATATAACAATCAGCCAGTACATACGCAAAGAAAAAATAAACATTGCACAGAACATGTTGAGACATCTTGATGAATCGAGTCTTAATATAGCAAACTTCCTCGGTTTCTCTTCTCAAAGTCATTTTATACAGGTATTTAAGAAAGAAACCGGATATACGCCGGAAGACTATCGCAAGAAATACTACCATCAGAGTTGGATGGGTGATGAAGCTGAAGGAATCAATCAGAAATAATTTATCAAATAAGGGAGTAATAGCTTTATGTCAAATTGTAAAATGCTTTCGATTGCCGTAACTCTCGCTTTGTCTGTCAGTCTGATAACTTCGTGTTCAGACAACATTGGAGAAGAGACTTCAGTATCCAATCCTTCAGAAAGTTTAGCAGCACCTTCAGCGACAACAACCGCCGAAGTCTCACTGTCCGAGCCATCACCTACTCCTGAGATTATTATCGAAAACATGTACGATGATATTCACGTAAGTACGAATTGGGATATTTATTCTTCAGAGGAAAACGAGGAAGTTCATAATCACAATACAAATATCTATACGAGATTAACAGATGGTTTTATGTATAAATACGAAGCCGAAACTGCTGTAAACGGAATAGTACCTTATTCAGGTTTTAAGAATATCAGTGTTGTTGACAGTCATGCATATTCGGACGATCCAAGTACTGAGGACGGAGTAGTTGAATTTGATATGTATAGCTACGGTTTTACAGACTTAACAGGAAGAATTGTCTGTGATTCTGTCTACTGCGATGTAGAATATGATACTAACGGATACTGGTTGGCAAAAAACCAAACCAGCGACAAGTATGATATTTATTCAGCTGATGGTGAAGTTGCGATTACTGATGGATACGACACAGTGAAATTCTATCATGATAAAATCTTCTGCTTCAATTACAGTTCAGACGGTCAAACCGGTTACGCATATATATTGGATTTTGACGGAAAACATTTACAGGATGAAATTGCTTTTGAATGTAACGGTCTGAAAGTATTAAGCATATTGGATGATACACATATATTTTTGTGTGAGAATGGTGAGATATCTCAGCCTGCAGGAATAATTTACGTCCCTGCATATGTCGACCTGAATATAGGCAAATTACATTTCTTAGATTTCAGTAATGATGATACTTTTTCCGATTCTGATTATCCTGATTTTTACGACTACAGTAATATTTCAATCGATGGCGGTATTGCATATCCTAATACGATTGGCGCTAATACTCTTCAGTTTAATATGATTTATTCAACTGAAGAGTACAGTGAAGTTAAATATATCAGTGACGAGAATTATCTTGCTTGGTCTTCCGATGATTACAATACGGCATTTTTTATAAATCAACAGGGTAATATATTAAAAACAATAGATGATTACAGTGAAATAACAGTAACAAGCAATAAAGTTCTTGTTTTATCATCTGACAGAACAACTCTGGATATATATAATTCATTTGGTGAACCTGAAGCCTCCGTCGACTATGATCAGTATGAATTAGGTTCAACAGTATTTAGTAATTTTGACAATTACTATGGCATATGGTTTAATGAATCGCCGCTTTTAATTACAAAACACAATGACACTGTTGACTATATTTTGGTCAGCAACGGTAATGTTACTATGGCTTTATATCAAACGACTACCGGTAAGAATATGAATATGGATACCAAAATAAACACATCACTTTACTACATTACAGGTGAAAATGTGATTTTGAGTTATGAAAGCCGAACAGTACAAATATATAACACTTCAGGTGATTTAGTTTTCAGTTATACTCCGATTGATTTGAGTAATACTCTTGAAGACGGGGACATTTAATGTTGTATAATTAATTTTTAAATATTTTCAAGGAGCCAGTTAAAATGAAAAGAAAAGTTATCAATGCACTTATTTGCAGCAGTCTTATTATAAGCAGTTTATGTTCATGTGCAACTGAAACGACTGATAAGACTGACGCATCTTCCGTTGCTTCGTCAGAAACAACAACTTCAGAAACAGCAGAAGCAACTACAGATGCAACAACCGAGGCAACTACAGTTGCAACAACTGAAGAGACTTCAGCCGAACCATCCGTATCTTACGTAGACAACAGCTTTGTTTTTACTGAAGAGAATTTCCCTGTTCTTGACGGTTCAACTGCAATGCGCCCGCTCGGTGTCGGAATGGCAAGTCTTCTTCTCGGTAAATCCAAGGAAGACGCCGACAGTTATGTGCCTGTTTTTCATTGGACAGATGAAGCATTCTACTACCTTGAAGACGGAAGTGCTGACGTACTTATTGTAGCCCAGCCGTGCCAAGAAGTTTTTGATAAACTCGAAGAAGACGGATTTGAATATGAAATGGAAGAGATTGCCATGGAAGGTCTTGTTTTTCTCGTAAATGCAGGAAATCCGGTAGATTCACTTACCATAGAGGAAGTTCAAAAAATCTATACCGGTGAGATTACAAATTGGTCAGAAGTCGGCGGTAATGATGAAGAAATAAAAGCTTTTCAGCGTACAGAGACTTCCGGCTCACAGGTTATGATGCATGAATGCGTTATGGGAGATTTGGAGCTTATGGATGCACCTACCGAGATGGTTCCTGCTGATATGGGCGGACTTATTGATGCCGTAGCTTCATACGATAATTCCGGTAATGCAATCGGTTACACGGTTTACTATTATGCTAATGATATGAAGATGGCTGACGGACTTAAGATTATCTCAATTGAGGGTGTAGAACCTTCCGTAGACACAATCGGATCGGGTGAATACCCTTTCCTTAATCCATACTACTGTGTAATTGCTCATTCTGCTGAAGAGGATTCTACAGCACGAATTATCTATAACTGGTTAGTAAGTGAAGACGGTCAGAAGCTTGTTGGCTTAGAAGGCTATGTTCCTATATCTGCTGCAAATAACTGAAAACAACAAAAC
>JAKSRF010000003.1 GCA_024403755.1 Clostridia bacterium | reverse complement strand
GCATTAACCATACTTATCCAGGATGCATACTTCACATTATTCTTAACAACTGCAATACTGTCCATTTAGACCTCCTTAGATTCTGTCCAATCAGGTCTAATTAGACCATATTAGACTTTTTCCAAAGTATTGCATTGTTTTTCTCCCATTTATAGGCACCGGATTGTTAAGCGCTTACGATAAAGCACAGCTGATTTGCAGGATTCCGTGGTTTACAGCCAAATAAAAACTGTCCCAAAACCATGTTTTGTTTTGAGACAGCACCAAAACATTTCTGAGTTGATGATTAAGTTACAATTCAATCCAGTATCTTTGTTCCAGGTGGCCATCTTCCTCAACTTCGTTTTCGAGAACGCCGCCGTTTTTTATGATAGATTTTGCAGATCCTATATTATTCTTATCACAGCACATCAGGACTTTGTTAATGCCAAGCTTTTTACATTCTTCCAAAGCAAGCGCAATCATAGCCGTAGCATAACCTTTCCGCCTCTCGCTCGGGCGTATGCCATCTCCGATATGTCCTCCGGTATACAAAAGTTCATCATTTAACTTATGTCTGATATTAACTGCTCCCAAGAGAATATCTCGTTCTGTATCATGCAAAAAGAAAACAGAATCCGGTACCCACCGTTCGGTCTCCTGCTTTGTTTCCAGATTTTCCAGATAATAATCGAAATCATGTTAATCGTTTTTGAAAATAACCCATGGCGATCGATCTGTATTATTGGCTATAATATCAGCCTTCCATTCCTCAATCATATCACCAAGCTGCTTCTCATATTCTTTAGAAAGCTTTATTAACTCAAGGCTCATACTCTTGCCTCCGAAAAATAAATTCAATCAACCTCGTTCCTGCACAACAGTTTCGCTTCTGCTTTGAATAATAGCAACAACATCATCGACTGTCTTTTGTCCGAGAAAATATCCCGGAACCTCTTCTTCAATTATAATCATAGCAGAAGGATCTGTAGCATAGAATCCATTAATGCCCTCAATTACTTCTTGAAGTCTAGCCTTATCATCCTCAGTCAGGTGTCCGCATAAGTTCGCCATATATGAAAAATAACTTTCGTCCGTTTCAGCGAGTTCCCATCCTAATTGGTTTTCTTCCAATGCCTGATTCATCTGTGTTTCAAATGCATTTCTATTAACAGGAAAGTTAAAATTCGAATTCGCCAAAGACAATTGGATATCATCTTCCAGCAAATATCGAAGAAAATCCCATGCTTCATCAACATTTGGACATGACTTGGAAATGGCAACAGAAGAAACATCATCAGCTTTAGCACCGGAGCCGTCCGAGTTTGGTGTTCCAATAAAGCATACATTGCCATTACAATACTCAGTTGCTATACCGAAATTTGACAATGTGTGTACAGTTCGTTTTAATGCCACGATTGCTCCGATATCAAACAGTTCTTCTTCGCTAATTACATCTACGGATTCTGACATCTCCTCAAGAATCTCTGCACTGGTTTTGGGAATTCCGAATTTGTTAGTCATTTCCAGTATTTCCTTGAATGCAGGAGAATCAAACATAACCGTCTGATTATCGTAATCCAGTAAATTATGTATTTCTCCCTCTATCAAAGTCTGAAGCATATCACTCTGTGATATATTACCGAAAATGGTACAGTTATCAGGAAGGGACTCTGAAATCTCTTCGGTCTCTTCAAATGTCCATCCTATACGATTTCCGACATAGGCTTTATTTGCTACCATACCTGTCACAGAAAAGTTCAAAGGAAGTTGATAGAGTTTCCCGTCCCTCTCATAAGCTCGTAAGATGTTATCAAAAAGAAGATTTCTATCCAGCGCATTTTCGCCATCAATCAGAGTATTGAGATCAACCAGAACTCGGTCTGTGTCAAACTGAGAAAAAGAACCGAAATTCAAAAGAATATCCGGACCATCTCCCGATAAGATATCTGTATATATCTGATCAACAATAAGCGAAAGTTCGTCTGAATTTGGCTCTATTATTCCGTACATCGATGAAGCAAGACTGCTGTCTCCTGAATAATCAGAAACTAAAACACGTACATTTCGTGTAGGATTGAGATTATAGGTGTTAAGGTATTCTACGAATTCTTTTCTCATATCTCCAATATAAGCCAGATAAAGAATCTGTTTTCCGGCATGAGGATTTGTACTTTCACGTTTTATGTGCAAAAGATGAATTTCACTAGGTGTATCTATTAGTTGATACTGTTCGGATATAACTTCTCGAGTTAAGTAAATATCGTTCTCTGATACTAATCGAAAACCGATGCTAGAAGGATTATCACCGATATGATTACAATCGGTCTCATTCCAAGACAGTATAGTAGATGAATCTTCCCCAATAAAATCAACCTTCTCGATTCCGTTGCCGAGAATGGCATAAACACCGTCTTGTCCCTGTATCAGCTTGCTGGCATGTATTGAACTCGTCGATTCAATCGCTTCACCTAACGTTTTCGCTGAATAAGGGTCTATCTCATACATATACATCTTAGGCATTACAGAATCATCATATAAATCCTGTTTTTCATAACAGGCATAGAATTTTCCATCAACTTGCAAGAGCCTGTCTATACTCGGAGACATCTTGGTTATAGGATCTAATATTTTTTCTTCGCTTAACAGCATTCCTTCAGAACTGAACAGCAGAACTGATGAGCCATCGTATGCATCCTCATAACAGAGAAAATTCCCAGTACCCAAAACAAAAAAATCTTCGTTCAAAATAGATGATCCATCAGTATTTAAGCTAATCTCGTTGGTAATATTTCCTTCAGAAGAAATATCACATATTTCATATGCGTATCCGTTCCCAATAAATGAAGACAACAAAATCTTCAGATTTCCTGCAGCATCTTCGTTCATGCCAACAATCTCAGAATCGGATGGTATGTCAACAAAGCCCTTCATATTTCCATCCATATCAAAACATGCAAGGCCGTTTCGGAAATAACTGTTATATCTGTTTTGGAGTTCAAGTGCATCTTCTTCAGTATATTTAAAGAAGTTTTTCCAAAATTCATCCATTTCCTTTTCAAGTTCTTCAGGAATAACATATTCTTCATAAACTGAAACAATAACACAATCCTGAAATACGTTTATTTGCCTAAATGAACGAGATTTCAACTCTTTATCTTCTGCACTCGGAGTTTGAATATCCAATGTAATCTCATCACAACTGTAATAAGGATCAGATTTCGAGACAACACGTCCTTTAGTATTCTTTGATGCGCAACCTACAAAAGGAAACAGCAACGAAAAGACTAATACTATTGATAGTGTTTTTAGAGTCGTTTTTGCTGACATCAGTAAATCCCTCCAATTCGGCCTATTCCTATACACCATTATACAACTGCAATATATGGAATGGAATGTTTGAGTTGCAACACTAATATGCAACGCTAAACTGACAATAATCACCGTCTCCGCTTTCAATCACTGTTGTAGACGCCAATTCCGTAAGGTGTGTTCATATAATCCTTAAGGAAAAGCATGATTCTTGCAGAAAAACCGGTTTTAGTAAATTCGATGCCTAATCGCATTCTTATCTGACAATCACCCTATATTAATATCATATACCTATCACAAAAATAGGAGCGCAAAGTCCGAATGCTCCTGATACTGCACAGACTTTCACACTCCTTATAAGACAATAACTATTGTCAGATTAATTTACTTAAAATTCTTCTCCTCAACCTTGCAGATATCACCTACTCGTTCAGCGTGTCTCTCACCTGCAAACTCCTCGTTAAGGAAGGCATCAACCATACCCAAAGCAACAGCCTGACCTACAACACGGGCACCCATGGCAAGCACGTTACCGTTGTTATGCTGTCTTACCATTCTTGCAGTATATTCGTTATTACAAAGACCGCAACGAATTCCCTTATACTTGTTAACAACAATTGAGATACCGATACCTGTACCGCAAATCGCAATACCTTTATCTGCCTTACCGCTTAATACATCCTCAGCAAGTGCACAACCTGCTTCAACATAAGAATACGGCTTATCTCCTGAAGGAGCACCTTCTTCAATAACATTAATTCCCTTCTCCTTCAAATAAGCAATTACCTTCTGCTTTAATTCATATCCTGCATGATCGGAACTGACAGAAATAGTCATACAATAACCTCCTCAAATAAAAACAAATTATACATCAAACTTCTTATGCGTAAACTTACGCTTTTGATCGGCAAAATCCTTTACTATATCACCATGACCGTAAATCTTATACTTATAAGATACTAATCCCTCAAGACCGACAGGTCCTCTTGCGTGAAGCTTAGAAGTTGATACACCAACCTCAGCACCGAAGCCGTAACGGAAACCGTCGGAAAATCTTGTAGAACAGTTAAACATAACATTTCCTGAATCAACAGCAGACATAAAATATTCTGCCTTAGCATTATCGGTCGTAATAATAGAATCGGAATGTCCTGAACCGAACTCATTAATATGTGCTACTGCTTCCTCAACCGAATCAACCAGCTTCATTGATACCTTATAATCAAGATATTCATGATGCCACTCAGTAACCTTTTCCAATCCGTATCGAGTACTTAACTCATCATCACCGTAAATCTCAACATTGGCATTTTTGAGAGCCTCAACCAACTCATCAACAAACTCGAATCCTATATTTCTGTTGATAAGGATTGTCTCTGTCGCATTACAAACTGAGACATACTGCGTCTTGGCATCAATTGCAATCTTCTTTGCCAATTCTTTATCTGCCTTATCATCAATATATGTGTGGCAGACACCGTCTGCATGTCCGAGTACGGAGATTGTAGTATTCTTCATTATATACTGTACAAACTCGTTTGAGCCTCTCGGGATAATCAAATCAATATACTGATTAAGAGCAAGCATCTCGTTTACTTCGGAACGTGCCGTAATCAAATAAAGCCAACCTTCAGGAAGTCCTGATTCAACACCTGCCTCATAAATAACAGAAGCCAAAATCGCATTTGTATTCTTAGCCTCTGAACCACCCTTAAGAAGAACGGCATTTCCGCTCTTCAAAGCTAGTGAAGCTATCTGTACCAATGCATCCGGACGCGACTCAAATATAATTCCCAAAACACCGATGGCGCATGTTACTCTGTACAAATCGAGGCCCTCTGAAAGCTCTGTATGAAGCTTTATCTCATTTACAGGGTCAGCGAGACCTATAAGGCTCTCAATTCCGCTTACTACATCATTAAGTTTATCTTCATTGAACTTCAACCTTTTTACAATAGGATCAGGCAGTTTATCCTCAATGGCTTTCTCCAAATCCTTCTTATTTGCCTCGAAAATGGATTCTCTGTTTTTACACAAAGCATCCTTAATGTTTAAAAGTGCCTTATTCTTCTGTTCAGTATCAAGACAGGAAAGAATATGTGAAGCTTCCTTTGCCTCTTTGGCATGCATTGTAAGTTCGCTCATATACACCTCTCAGTTAAAAAATTCTACTTAATTATATCAAAGATAATCTGTTTTTTAACAGTTTTTGTAATTTTTGTGTAACAATCGCATTTAACGGCAAACAGAGTTTTAAATATAAAACATTATTTACTTTTACCCCTACTTATCAAGAGAATTTTAGTTTTAACGTTTATAAACAACCAAAAATGTTCATAATGTTCAAAACTCTGTAGATAACCATAAAACAAGGACTTCATTTTTTAATAACTTGTTAACGCCCGATGTTATCGGATTGAATATTTTTAGAATATTTTTTGATAAAACACTTGCTTTTTGTTGCAATTGTGTTACAAACCATAACTGTGGTACTTGTCCGTTTCTCTTTCAATTGAAAATTCTCAAAGTGTCCACGACTCGTGTACACCTAAAATCAGATTTCAATTATTACACATGTTTTTCTGCAATATTCTGATATAATGCTAATGCATTTCACTTTTCGAGGTTTATATGAACATTATTATTACTGCTTTATTCGGTTTGGAAAGCCTGGTTCGTGAGGATTTATTGGCCGTAGGTTACTCAAAAGAGAATATCACCGTAACGGACGGCGTAGTTACTCTTTCTGTTTCAGACAAAGATTTTGCCACACATATTGCCAGAGTTAATATGTGGGTTCGACGCGGTGAACGTGTATTTTTTGAAGCAGGTTCATTTAAAGCTGAGACCTTCGAAGAATTTTTTGACGGAACAAAAGCCATCTGTTGGAATGATTTTATTCCTTCGGACTATGCATTTATTGTAAACGGTTTTTCACGTAAATCCAAATTATTCGGTATCCCTGCCTGTCAGAGTCTTGCAAAAAAAGCCATCGTAGATTCATTACGTGCGTCAAGACATATGAATGCAGATGAATCCATTTTCGAGGATTCAAAAAAAGGTTGTGTAAAAATACAGTTCGGAATTGTAGATGACATCGTACGAATGATGATAGACACTTCAGGCGACGGACTTCATAAGAGAGGCTATCGTCCTTTGACGCATGAAGCGCCTATTAAAGAAACACTGGCATCTGCTTTTGTGTCTTTGGCTCACTATAAACCATTCGGATATGAAGCTCTGGTTGATCCTTTGTGCGGCTCCGGAACGATTCTTATTGAGGCAGCAATGCTTGCTCTTAATATAGCGCCGGGAAAGAAAAGACACTTCTCCTATGAGAATTTGCCATACATAGGAAGCGATGTTTATAAAACAGCTCTTGAGGAGGCACTGGACGAAGAAGATTTGTCGGAACTGGATGACTGCTATTACTGGGGTTCGGATATAGATCCTACCGCCGTTTCAAACGCTCGTAAGAATGTAGCGAATGCCGGTTTGGACAAATTCATTCGACTTGAGGTTGCCGATTTTAAAACACAGACTCCTGCTCATCTTGCAGAGAGAACCGGATTTGACAGACAACTCATTATTACAAACCCACCTTACGGCGGACGACTTCTTACCGAGGCAGAGGCTTTTAAAATATACAAATCCATTGCCTACACTTACCTTGATAAGTTCGGTCATTGCCGCAAAGGCGTGCGCTTAAGTGTAATTACTCCGGATGATTCTTTCGAGGTTCAGACCGGCTTTAAAGCGGATAAGCGAACCAAGGTTTATAACGGAAACATTAAGTGCCAATTTAACAATTACTATAAGATGACCAAGTGAAATTATTGATTGCTTTTATATGCTGAAAAGTATTATAATAGCAAAGCATTTTTGTACTAGGTTCTTTGGGAGGCCGATTTTGATTTATAATGATGTTCTTGAAGCAATGGGAAATACTCCCCTTATAAAGCTGTCACACATCGTACCTGAAGGATACGCAGATATCCTTGTTAAGTACGAAGGTATTAATATTGGCGGTTCCATTAAAACACGTACTGCTTATAATATGATTATTGAAGCCGAGAAACGCGGCACAATCACACACAATACAATTATAGTTGAACCTACATCCGGTAATCAGGGTATCGGTCTTGCTTTGGTAGGTGCCGTACGCGGATATCATGTAAGAATTATTATGCCTGATTCGGTAAGCGCAGAGCGCAGAAAGCTCATCAAGGCTTACGGTGCCGAGCTTGTATTGATTCATGATGACGGTGATATCGGAAAATGTATAGATGAATGTCTTCAGACAGCTCTTAAGATGGCTGAAGAGGATTCCAATGTGTGGGTTCCTCAGCAGTTTACCAATCCGGATAATCCGCAGGTTCACAAGAATCATACTGCAGTTGAGATTCTCCGTGACGTAGACGGTCCTATTCACGGTTTCTGTTCGGGCTTCGGTACCGGCGGTACCTTAAGCGGAATCGGAAATGCACTTAAGGCAGAGAATCCTGATATCAAAATTTGGGTTGCCGAGCCTCAGAATGCAGCTATTCTCTCAGGCGGAAGTATCGGTACTCACCTTCAGATGGGCATAGGTGACGGACTTATTCCTGACAATCTTGACGTAAATATCTACGAGAATGTTGTCATCGTAACCGATGATGAAGCTATAAATACTACAAAACGACTTATCCGCGAGGAAGGTATTCTTTGCGGTATCTCAAGCGGTACAAATGTAACGGCTGCCCTTAAGCTCGCTAAAGAGTTAGGTAAAGGAAAGACTGTTGTTACCGTTCTTCCGGATACGGGAGAAAGATATTTCAGTACCGAGCTTTTCGATAACTGATTTATCGTCTTATCATTTTGCTTGGTAGTTTTATTTTCGAAAATAAAACTTAAAGGAGAAAAGTTATGGGTTCATTTTCAAAACATTTAAGATACAGAGAGGCGGGCGAACAGGCTAATGCAGTTAATGTTTTAAAACACGGCGAACCTGCTCTTTCCCTGTTTACTTCAACAAGGATTTTGTCTCTTAATCATCATATCGATATTACAGATGCTTCTGAAAAGGTAGTATACCGTTCAATATCCAAGGTTATCTCACTTCACGATAAAACGGATATTGAGGATGCCGATGGCAACAAAGTGGCACATATTGAGAGAAAATTCCTCTCGTTTCACGAGCGTCATTATGTCGAGATGGCAGACGGTAAAAAATTCGAGCTTTCGAACGAATTATTACATATATATAAGGATGTAACTAACATTATCGGCTTGGGTTGGAATCTTAACGGAAACGTATGGGGACTTAATTTTGAGATTCTTGACGAAAACAATAAGATAATTGCAGTAATAAGTCAGAAAATGCTTTCCATACACGATAAATACTGTATTGATATTTATGAGCCTGAATTTACTCCTATTGTAGTTGCCATTTTAGTAACACTTCAGCATATGATTAAAGACCGTGAAGCCGCTAACTCATCCAACTGATGTTAAGAATTTAAGCAATTATATATTTTTAAATCTCAATTGATTCAAAATTATCAGAATCTTCGATCGTATCTTTTACCTTCGAAGATTTTTTGTCGCGGTTTATGCTCTCAACAATTTTATCGCGCATTTTATACATTTCCTGAACACTGTTCTCAAGAAAATAGTAATGCATTACGTATGGAACAAGTAAAATCAAAAACATTAATCCCAAGACCAACGAGGTATTATTCGGCTTTACGGCAAATGACGTAACTGCCAGTATTTCCATAAGTGCAAACAGAACCGTAACTATAAGATGTATTAATCTCTCATGCATATAAAAAGTCAGTTTCTGCGTAAATTCCGCGAGGTATTCTTCTTTCTCACCGATACTTGCTTTCTTCATTTCACAACTGATATATCTGTCTGCTGCAGCCATGAATTCCTGTATATATATCTTCATAATCAGCCTCCTTATGTTATACAAAAAGGTTACGACTTCATAAATAAAATCTCTTATTTATATAGTTTACAACATTACGCTTATTTTTTGTCCATTCAGGAGCAAGAAGAAGTTTCTTCGGACCGTCTCCCGTAAGTCGGTGAACTACAACATTGTCATCTAAAATCTTAAGTGCCTCAGCAATCAGATTAAAGTATTCTTCCATATCCAAAACACTTATCTTACCCTGTTCCCACAGTTTACCATACTCTGTATCCTTAAGAACATAAAGACATGTAAATTTAACACCGTCCGTACCGACTTCACACACATGTCGAACGGTTCTCATCATAATCTCCTGCGTCTCGTCGGGCAAACCGAATATAACGTGCGTAATAACATTTGCACCTATTTTATGAAGCTTTATTACTGCCTCATCATAAACGCAGGTTGCATAGCCGCGATTAAAGTGCTCCGCAGTCTTATCGTCAGAAGTCTGAAGACCGAGTTCAACAAAAAGTCGTGGTTTGTCATCACCGTATTTCTCAACAAACTCTTGCAATACATTCAAAATCGAATCAGGAAGACAATCAGGTCTTGTTGCAATCGATACGCCGACCACCTTAGTATGCGTCATTGCCTCTTCAAGGACTTTTCTCAAATATTCCGGCGCGCAATAAGTATTCGTAAAACTTTGAAAATATGCTATATACCTTACTTCTTCACCGCATTTCCTCTTCAGCCCCGCTATTCCGTTTTCCAACTGTTCGGTTATGCTTAACGATTTATCCTCACTGAATTCTCCTGAACCGCCTGCCGAACAAAAGCTGCAACCGCTGCTGCCGACGGTACCGCCACGATTGGGACAAGTAACGTTAAGACTTATTCCGACCTTATATATCTTGGTACCAAAGACCTGCTTGAAGTAAGAATTTGCATTATTTATTCTCATCACTTCGCTCCTCATTGTATTCCACGGAATTAAGTTCACCTAAAGTCCGCACACTTCCCTTTCCGTAAAGATTATTAATTTTATCTACGATATCGTTAACTTTACTGTTCTTTGCCTTCTTCTGCATGCCCTCATCGAAAATGGACAACTGCAACAAGGAATCATCCGGTATCAGCTTTGTTGTACGAACACCGATGCTTCTCAATGCGAAATCTGCTTCACACGATTCAGCAAAAAGCTCCATAGCCGTATCAAAAATAACTTTTCCGCTGTTTGTCGGTTCAAATAAGCTTCTCTGTCTCTCAAATATATTCAATTTACTGTCACGAACGGTAATCTGTACGGAAGAACCGAGCAGATGCTTCTTACGAAGTCTCCTTGCTACCTGTTCGGACAGTTCTTTAAATGTACCCGATACTTCCCTCATATTAACCATGTCCACCGGAGTTGTACATGAATTTCCTATTGATTTTATCTCACGGGAATAATTAATATTTTTTACAGGAGATTCATCCAAGCCGTTAGCATAAAGCCACAGTCCTTCACCGTTTTTACCCATATAATTACATATAAAGTTCCTGTCGGAATTTGCAAGATCACCTATAGTCTTAATATTAACCTTACGCAATCTCTCCCCTGTATTACGTCCGACAAAAAGCAAATCATCAACCGGGAGCGGCCAAACTATATCCTTAAAGTTATCTCTCCTTATTACGGTAACGGCATCCGGCTTTTTATAGTCAGACCCCAGCTTAGCAAATATCTTATTAAAGCTGACGCCTATTGAACATGTGAGATTGAATTCCTGCTTAACTCGCCATCTTATCTCTTCGGCAATCTCTTCAGAAGTCCTTCCCATAAGTGAATCTGTAATATCAAGCCAACACTCGTCCAATCCGAACGGCTCAACCTTATCAGTATATTCTTCATACATATCACGCAACATATTAGAATACATTATATACTTATCGTGGTTGGCAAGCACAGTTACAAGATTAGGACATTTACGCTCGGCCTGCCAGATAGCCTCTGCAGTTTTAACTCCTGCCTTTGAAGCAAGCTGATTCTTTGCCAATATAATTCCGTGTCTTTGTGATGCATCGCCTACAACGGCCATCGGTACATTTCTGTACTCCGGATGGTCTATCATTTCCACTGAAGCAAAATAGCAATTTTGATCTACATGAAGAATACATCTGTCCATAAAAATATTATAATAATTCGCGCTTCCTTTTGCAAACAAAAGTTCTTATTTTTATCCTGAAAAGCTTGTGTTTTCGATAAATTCATTTGACAATTTCTGCTTTTCCGGTAATTTCTCTAATTTGTACAAAAAAATCATATAAGGTTTTTGCAATACAATCAAATGCGATAAAATCGAATAAAGAATTCAAAAAAACATCAAGCATTATAGAGAAAAGAATAATGTATTATTTGTTTATTATCTAATATAATTTACGGTTGTAAAGGATTAAGTTATTAACTAAACAATTCAACTATTTACATAATAAAATCTTTTTGTTAATGAATTGTAAAAACGCTTGAACAACCTAAAACATATATCTATAATGAACCCATAAAAGTAATAAAAACTTTACCTTAACAATTTCTAAACGAAAGGAGAATCTATATGGCACAATACAAAGTACTTTTGGTTGATGATGATGTTGATATTCTTAATGTCAACAAAGATTATTTGGCATCCAAGGGCTATGAGATTTTGGTGGCTACGACAATGGAACAGGCTATAGAACGTGTTCAAATTCACAGTTTTGATTGTATCGTTCTTGATGTTATGCTTCCTGACGGAAATGCTTTTGAGTTTACTCCAAAGCTTCAGCAGTATACAAAAGCTCCTATTATTTTCCTCACGGCACTTGAAGATTTAGATGACAGAATAGCTGGTTTTAAAGCAGGTGCTGATGATTACATTACCAAGCCGTTTGCTCTTGAAGAGTTACATTTAAGAATTAATGCACATATTAAACGTAATCTCATGAGTGAAGGTTTCTTGGTTGAGTTCCCTCCTCTTAAGATTAATATAAAAACTCGTGAGGTTACTCTCAAAGATGAGGTTGTTCATTTGACAAATCGTGAGTTTGATATTTTAAGACTTCTTTCAGAGACACCGAACGTTATCGTCCCTTTCAAACGTATTTTTAAACACGTTTGGGGTGAGAATGAAGAGTGTGATAACCATCTCGTAATGGTTAACATCTCATATCTCCGTAAGAAAATGGAAAAGATTGCACCTGAAATTACATTCGTTAAAACAGAGTGGGGTATCGGTTATTCCTTTGCATATCCGCCTGTTAAGAGCAGTCTTCTCACCGATGATTAATAAAATTTAACATTTTGTAAAATTTATTTAATTCTCCATGAACTTCGGTTCGTGGAGATTTTTTTTATGTATAATTAAGTTATCAATACTAACAGAGGCGACATATGGAAATCAGCAGTAAAAACAAAATCAACCTGTCATCTTCTTCCATGACAAAACAATTAGTAGGAATACTGATTTTGGTTTCAGTTTATATTTTGGTAGGTTTTCTTATCACAAACTATAACGTCAGAGAACCTTCCAATCTTCCATTCATTTCTTCAACAAATACTGTCAGCCTAAACAGCATTGATTTTAATGACAAAAATGAAGTCTATCTTGCCAATCATTGGATTCTTGTTCCTAACACAGAATACTGTGATTTTTATAACGGTGCAAAACAGGAAGTAAAAACCTATTCAGATTTCCCGCATTTTGAAAATGTCAGCATAAATTCAGAGGGTTGGAATAATTTGGGCAAAGATGCTTTTGCTGTAGATTCAGCAAGTATGGACAATGTAAAAACTGCCACTTATATCATCAATCTGACAGCAAATAAATCAAACAGTTCTCTGTATATAAACATTCCGGCAATAGACGGCTTCGGACTTGCTTATATAAACGGTGAGCTCATAGGCAAAATCGGATACGATTCCGCTAAGAAGCAACCTCTCTTTGACTTTACAGGCGGAGATTTGAATATTGATTTCAGCACCGCCTCAGAAAACACTGAATTGTTAATAGTTATCTATTCTGAAGGATATATAAGAAAAAGCGGATTAACCTCATATCCTGCAATTGGAAATTTTGTATCCAACAACAGATTCTCCGTACTTAAGAATGCATGGTTCTTCTTTGAACTTGCTGTTTTCTTGCTTTCTATTGTAGGAGCGGTGATTCTCTCCTTCACATTCCGATACAAATCAAAAATGGTTCTCTTCGTATTTGTATCAGTGGTAATGCTTTTGTACATCTGCGTAGATAACAGGTATTTCTGTTCAGATCCAAGTATGCGTAATTATATACTTTTCATGCTGTTAACGTTACATGGTATTTTGTCATATGCCTTTACTTCTTCAATTTTCTCATATATGACACAAAATCTTTCTCCGCTTGTAAGATGGCATGACAGCATATTCATTGCTTTGGTCGGTTTTTTCCTCATTCTCCCTCAAGAGATAAAACCTTCCAAATTATCAAACTATTCGGATTTCACTTCAATTACGGTATTCTTGATAATAATCTCTCTTTTGGGTTTGATAAAAACAATTTATGCAATTTACAAGTGTACAAGTAATGAGAAGAATGCCGTAATGGGAATGTTTACTTCAACGTCAATGTGCTTTGTATACCTTTATATGACAGTAAGTAACATGTACACTTACTACATTCCGGTGTACTCTGTATACTTTGCTATATCTCTCGTTTCCATGCAGCTCATATTCGTTGTTTATTATGTAATCCAGTTCCGAGAACTTGCTATCACCTCGCAGAATCTGCAATCACTGGTAGAAATAAGAACTGAGCAATTAAGTAAAACCAACAAGGAATTATTAGATACCAATGCACAACTTCTGGAGAACGAGCTTGCACGTAAAAATGTCATGTCTAATATCTCTCATGACCTTAAAACACCTATCACCGCCATTAAAGGTTATGCTCAATTATTACTTACCAACAGAGAGAATATAAGTGATGATCAGGCAAGATCATATGCTGATAACATTCTTAAGAGAACAAATCAGATGGAACGTCTTATTGCAGATATTATTGAAGTCACTAAGCTTCAATCCGGAAGTATATCCTTTAAGATGATGCCTATTTCTCTCGCTCAAATGCTTGAAGAGACATACTATATGTATGATGCAGATGTTTCACTTCACGGAAAGAAAATGGATTTGTTTATTCCTGACAAGGATTCACTCATGGTTGAGGCCGATCCTAATAAATTGGTCAGAATATTCGAGAATCTCATATCAAACGCCATTCATTACACCAGAGAAAAAGGCTCAATACATGTTAAAGCTTACAGAACCTACCATAACTCTTCAGATAAGATAGTAGTGGAAGTATCAGATAACGGTATCGGTATACCGGCTGAAGATGTAAGTCATATTTTCGACAGATTTTATAGGGCAAAAAATTCCGGTGTAAATATTAAAGGAACCGGCTTGGGTCTGGCAATTGTTAAGCTTATAGCCGATAAACACAACGCTGAAATTGTAGTAGAAAGCGAAGTTGATGTAGGCACTACATTTAAGATAATTTTCAATCCTTATATTGATGAGGAAGCGATTGAAGAAGAACTTAATGAAAACTCTTAATCAGATTATTACCCCTCCCACAAGGTTGAAAGAACTGTCTCACTTTATTGAGGCAGTTCTTTCTTATATTCAAAAAAACGACTTTCTGCCACAAGCAGAAAGTCGTCTCGTATAAACTTAATCACATTACAAAGAATGCAAATCAGCCGATAGACTGAAAATAGTTATTCAAATCATCAATAAGCGCATCACAATCCATTGAATGAACCTGACAAGCTTCCTCTATTGTCTCACCTGAAGCTAAAGCACAGCCGAGGCAATGAAGTCCTGCTGACATCAAAATTGGAGCAACGCCCTCATCAGCCATGATAATATCACCGACAATAGTATCCTTTGTTACTACCATAATATATACACCTCCGATAATTTCATATTTAACCTAATAAGCATACACCAAGAAACTTATTTTGTCGATTGCTTATTATATCTGTCCAGTGCAATTTGTGCAAGAATTCTTATTACATGAAGGTTCTTTGACTTGTGCTTAGAGAGAAGCACCCGTTCAAAGCACTCTCTTGATATATACGTTCTCAATTGAGTCCAATCCGGCAATCTGCTTTTACTTATCGCATAGCGAACATTGCGTTCAACCTGTAATATCGACATTCCGTAATGTTCAGAAATAACAGAATAGTACTGCTGCATGTTTTTTGAAAAATCCATCTCCATTACGGTGTCTCGTACCAAATCAGCATAAATTCGAGTTCCTATTAAAGCAAAATTGAAACCAAACTCCATCAGTATTTCTTCTATAATTGCCTTCATCTGAACATCACAGCTGCTGACACTGTCTATAAACAAGTCTAGTTTATTTGCGCTTAATTCACGTTTATTACGAGCATCAACCAAGTATTGTGTTTTGCCGTCAACATCACTTAAGCTCACTATGCCGTCACGACAGAGCAATCCGTTCACTCTGTCAAGTATGCTTTGATCATCGCATACGACTATAATATTACTTCTGATACCGGAATTCTTGCTCATTTATGTCACCTCGGCAATACAATAAACCCTTCTGAATTATTATATTGCATGCGAAAACATAACTGAATATTTTGAACAATCAAAACACTTAAGTTGAAACACATACTGCATTTTTTGTTGATTGATACAGCTGTAACAAATCAATAATTCGAGTAAACAATGTACACAAAAATCCTTTAATATCGGGATTATTGCAAATATAGCAAAGTAAATACAGAATAAAAAAATTCACCCTTTCTCATCAAAAAAAGGTGAATTTTAATATCAACCTGCTATGTTAACCTTCTGCTTCAGAATTCTCCTCCATTACAACAACAGGTGCATATTCAACACTCATCGCAAAGTTGGAGTTATGCGTATATAAAACTTTGACATTCTCGCCTTCATTCGGTATTTCATGCAAAGGATTATAATAATATCTCGTTCCGTCAACAATAATATAATTGTTAAAAAAAGACTTTTTCTCCAATGTTCCCGTATATGACTGGTAATTCTGGCTCAACACATCGGTAATATCACAGAAACGAGGTGCAATAATCAAACTGATATATATTACTATACCGACAGATAATACAACCGGTATCAAGTACGAGAAGGCCCATTTGTTTTTGCGTCTGCGATTACGATTAGAAAAAATTATTAAAAGGATAAGTAAAAAAATCATCAGTAAACTATGAGCAGACAAGTTAGCTATAAAATACTTCATATTCTTTTACACTTCTTCCTCAGTAAAATCTTCATCTGTATCGTCTTCTATTGTATCAGTAACACATACGCACAAAACACAATCCACAGCATAATCGTGTTTCTCAACCGGTAAAGCGGAATACATCTGAAAATCATAACAAACACCTATTGTATACGGTGCTTTGTTCTTCGCTGCAAGTGCATTCAGGAAACGATCATAATATCCTCCGCCCTGTCCCAATCTGATACCGTCATCAGTAAATGCTACAGCCGGGACAATCATTAAATCTATATCTTCAGGCTGGATTTTGCGCATCTCTTTTCGAGGCTCAGGGATATTATAAGCACCTGTTGAGAAGTCCATATTCATATCCTTAATCTCATAAAAATCCATAGTATCGCCTTTTACTCTCGGAAAACATACGGTTTTATTAAGGCTCATAAGATATTCGGTTACACCGTCGCATGAAAGCTCACCGTTTACTGCTTTATATAATGCAACACATTTAGCCGAAGAAATAATACTTCTTAATTCGGGATCAAGCTCACGAGACATAAAATTCTCTTTAAGTATCTCTTTTCCATCATCTGTCTGTTCTGCAGACAGCAACGAACGTTGTTCTCTTATACTTGAACGAATCTGCGACTTTAATATGGCATCACGCATAAAGCACCTCCAAAAGAATACTGAATTTATTATAGCACTATAACTGTTTTTAAGTTAATTTTGAATCATAGACAGAAGCTCATCCTCGCTGATAACCTTAATGCCAAGCTCATTAGCTTTTGTCAGTTTACTTCCGGCATTCTCACCCGCAAGCAGATACATTGTCTTCTTAGATACCGAACCGACTACCTTACCGCCGTTTTTCTCAATAAGCTCCGTAGCTTCATTGCGTCCCATACTCGGAAGCGTACCCGTAATACAGAAAGTCATATCAGCAAGAGCACTTGAATCAAGCGCCTGTGAAGCTGCTTCAAAATTAACTCCTGCAGAACGTAATCTGTCACAAATACTGATATTGGTTTCATTATCGAAAAAGCTGACTATATCATTTGCCGATATCAAACCTATATCTCCGACAGCCGTCAAATCGTCAACACCGGCATTAATGACTGCATCAACAGAACCGAAATGTGCAATAAGTTCCTTTGCTGTCGCTTTACCGACATTAGGTATACCGAGTCCGGCAAGAAGCTTAGACGGATGATTACTCTTTGTATTCTCAATGCTGTCAAGAATTTTATCCGTATTCTTAGCCAATCCGAGAAGCTTCTTCTCTATCAACTCGTCACGTCTTTCTTTCAAATAATAAATATCGGCAACATCATTAATAAAGCCGTTATCTACAAGCGCCTTTATTAATTCTTCACCAAATCCCTTTACATCCATCGCATCCCTTGATACAAAATTAATCAGATGATTTACAAGTGTCGACGGACAATTAGGATTAATGCACCTGATATCAACCTCTTCTTCCGATTTAAATAAAGGCTGACCGCATGAAGGACAAATATCAGGTATACTGTACCTCACCCAACTCTCCGGTCTAAGATTTTTATTAACACTTTTTATCTTCGGAATAATCTCACCTGATTTATATACAAGAAGCGTATCCCCTACACCGATATCCAATTCATCTATAAATGCCTGATTATGGAGTGTAGCTCTCGTAACCGTAGTTCCGCACAACCTGATTGGTTCAAATACGGCAACAGGCGTAACCTTACCGGTTCTTCCTACTCCCAATTCTATATCAAGAAGCTTGGTCTCCTTCTCCTCAGGCGGATATTTATAAGCAACAGCCCAGCGAGGGAACTTAATTGTATTTCCCAATTCATTACGATAATCAAGATTGTTTAATTTAATTACGGCACCGTCTATATCGTATGGTAATTCACCGCGTAAATCACCGATTTTAACTATCTTGTCCCAAACCTCGTCAAAGTTACTGCATTTGTATGAATGCTCTATAACTTTTATGCCGTTCATTTTGAGAAAATCATAACCTTCGGAATGAAGCTTTATATCCATTCCTCTTACATCCTGTATATTAAAAATGAACAAAGACAAATCTCTTTTCTGCGTAATTCTCGTATCTATCTGACGCAAAGTACCTGCAGCACAATTACGAGGATTTGCAAATAGTTTTTTGCCGAGCAGCTCCTGTTCTTCATTAACCTTGGCAAATGCTTCCCTTGTCATATATACTTCGCCGCGTATCTCAAGATATTCCGGCGGCATAAACGATAATTCCGACTTAACATCAGATATTTTACGTGCATTAAGTGTTACGTCTTCACCAATTTGGCCGTCACCTCTGGTAATAGCCTTAGTAAGCTTACCGTTCTCATATCTTAATGCCATTGACAATCCGTCAATCTTAGTCTCAACAAGAAATTCCACCTCATTATTGTAGGCTTCCCTGACTTTGTTGACAAACTCCTCAACTTCTTCCTTGGAAAAAACATCCTGAAGACTGAGCATCGGCACGTCATGTTGAACCTGAATACCCTTCTCTGCTTTCCAACCGACTTTTCGTGATGGGGAATTATCTGTAACCCAATCAGGATGCTCGGCTTCAATTTTCTTCAATTTAAGATTAAGCTGATCATACTCATAATCGGATATTTCGGCTTCATCCTGATTATAGTATCGTTCACAGTGATAATTCAGTGTTTCTACAAGATTCAAATATTCGGTTTTGAGTTTGCTGTCATTATCTATATTCTTCTCATCACCAAACAAACTTAATTGCTCAATATCATCAGCCATAAGTCACCTCAGTTATACTTTCTGCCGTTTTATTTTCTTCGTCCCGGAATATTATAGATAAGAGGAAGAAAAACAAGTATCAGCCAAAATAATCCCCATAAAATACCATTTATTCCGAACACACCGTTAAAGCATTCCGAATACGATACTGTCTGTTTTCCTGCAATAAAATTCATAGCATTGAAATTCTTTAAAAGCAAACCGCACAAGAGAAAAACAGGTATAGAAAAAATATACAAATCAGCAAGCCATATCAAAATCTTCTCTTTACGCAAGGCAAAAAGCAAAGACACTGCGACAAGAAGAACCAAATATACAGCCATCCTTTTAGTATCAAAAATATAATCTCTCAAGATATAAATTACCATTACTGTTATTGTCAACTGCAAAGCTAACAGAGGTATAACCGTAACAAACTTTGTTTTAGACAACAACAGAAGTAATACACCTATAATACACAAAAAAACAAAATTCAAAATATTTGCGGGAATCCCCTCTTCGTTCAGCTTAATCTTATCACTGAAATCAAAAAGGAATTTACTCAGATATTCCGCAAAAACACGGAAGGGCTCCGTAACAGGAGTCCCCCACAAAAATAAGACAAATAAAAAAACAATTCCGGATCGCTCTTCGCTTCTCATTTATACGTCACTCTTCACACTCATAAGGATCGTAATCAGCAAGTAATTCCTTGAGAACTGCTACTTCTTCACTGCTTAATGAGATTCCCTTACCTACACGCTCATGATTAGGGCCCCAGTCACGGATATCTAATTTAGCCTTACCCTCATTCCAGCGAACTATATTTACTTCACGATTCCAGCCGGTCTTATTACTGGCAAGAGTGCCTATAGTCTTAACAATCTCTGATTTAATCTCTGTTTTTGGCATAAAAACAATTCCTCCGTGCCTCATAAAATAATACTTTTCGATTATAACATAAAATATGGTATATTAAATCTAATTTATTCTCGAAAAAGGGTATTAACTGATGAAATACATTTTGATTGCAATAGCAGCATTTATTATATGTCCGGTGACAGCAGCACTTATTGAGCCACATTGGCTCAAAGTTACTGAAAACAGTATCAACGGCAACAACAAATCGTCTCTCAAAATCTTATTTTTCAGTGACCTTCATATGAGTTTTTGTTTTATACCGGCAAAGAGAATAACCGATACTATTTATAATCAGAAACCGGATGTTGTGATTTTCGGAGGAGATTTGATAAACAAAAAAAGTGATTTATGCAAAGCCCGCGATCTTATGCAAAGAATAAAAAGCACCTGCGATGAACTCAACATTCCGTTTATCGGCGTAACCGGTAATCATGATAAAGCAACAGAGCTCTCTTCAGAAGACTTAGAAGAATGTGGATTTAAGCTGATTGACGGTGATTCCGTTTGTATTAACAAAGAAGGTAAGCTTTATAGGATTTGCGGTATTCGCGACTCCGGTAAGATAAACCGCGTATGGGATATGCCGAGTGAAGAATCCGATATTATTGTAGTACATAACCCTGATTATGCTTTATTGGCTCCGGAAGAAGCATTCAGAAATAATAAACTTATTTTGTCAGGCCATATTCACGGAGGTCAAATCAGAACTCCGTTTAAAATCGAATTCACCGTACTTCGCAAGGACCGAATTGCCAAGAACTATGGTATCTACACCGGTCTTCACGAAGTAAACGGTAAAAAGATTTTCATTTCAAGAGGAATCGGTTGTGTCCTTCTTCCTCTCAGACTCGGTGCAAGGCCAGAAGTAAATATAATAAATATTTAATGGTTTTTATGCCTGAATACCGTATTCGGCACAAAGATTAACAAATTCAGCCGAACATGAGAAACCGTTATAGATATCAAAAAATCTGCTGTTCCGGCATTAAGCTTATCAACCCGGTATGTTAAGCCTTCCTCATCAGCCTCACGACCGAAGAATGCGCGATACATATACTCTACATAATCAGTATTATTCAAGTTAAGTCCCATAAATTCAGGACTGAAAACAAATCCGTATGCGCAGGTTAAACCGGCTACTACACCGTATTTTAGGCAAAGATTATAAAACTCTACTGAATTTGCAAAAACTGCAAATACATCTTCACGACATGCAATACCGTTTCATTGAATTATTCTCCCTTTTCGATAAAATGCAATATACTATACCTTAAACAAATCTTAAAAACTTAAGTGCACTATGTTAAAAAGGATTTCTCTATAATGGGGCTACACGAGGAGGAAATATGTATAGAATTCTGATTTGCGATGACGAGGCAGCTATTACCAACGCCCTCAAGATTTATCTCAATAACCCGGACTACGAATTTTTGACTGCAAGCAATGGCTTTGAAGCCATAAATGCAGTACGCGAAGGTTCAATCGATCTCATTCTCTTGGATATTATGATGCCGGTCATGGACGGCATCACAGCCCTTGAGAAGATTCGCAGAATAAGTGACGTCCCGGTTATTATGCTCACCGCCAAAAGTGAGGACTACGATATAATCAACGGTCTCAATACAGGAGCCGATGATTACGTGACGAAGCCTTTTAATCCGCTGGAGGTAGTGGCACGAGTTAATTCTCAAATAAGACGTATCGGAAGAAGTCGTACCGAACCAAAAAAACAGGAAGAATACATACTCGGCGGAATTGTCCTGAATGACATCTCCAAGAGCCTCAAGGTAGATGATAACCCGGTGTATCTGACCCCAAAGGAATTCGATATCCTAAAGCTACTAATCTCTAATCCCGACCGAGTATTCTCTCCCAAGGAGATTTATCATCTCATTTGGAAAGAAGACTCCGTCATAGGCGGTGAGAATACTGTCGCTGTGCATATTCGTCACATTCGGGAAAAGATTGAAATCAATCCGACCGAACCTCGTTACATAAAAGTTGTTTTCGGACAAGGCTACATTATTGAAAAACAAAGGAATTAAAGCAGTATGACAAACAAAAAAAATACGAACAAGAGTCTCGGCTCAAAACTCCTCCTGGGGATTGTCTGCACCTTGATGACGGTAATTACGACAATAAGCGGATTCTGCCTGGTATTGGCAAGTATCAGTGATTTCTACGCTAAATCAGAGGAGACTCTGGTTAACGATTATGTTAATTCCCAGATTAATATGACAATGGACGACATCGTCCATTCAGAATTGCTCGGAATACGATTAAGTAATTATTCACGTTTGAACCTTGCATACGATATTTACGACAGTAAAGAAAATATTGTTGCCTCCGGCTCCTCGGAAAATCAGGTATTCATACAAGGCATTACTCAAACCATTACCAAGGTCTATGAAGTATCCAAGTCACACATTGAGATTGATGACGAGGGCGTAGAAAGTTATTACAGCAATGAGATTATCGATAGACCTGATGTTTCCATTGACTCCGTTAATAATTCCGCTCTCGAGAAATATCGCAGCAATTCTGAATTCTACGTTTTAGAAATCTATTTCAATCCGGACATCACACAGCGCTCTTTCCTGGCCCCTACAATCAAATTAATTCATTATTTGTATCTGTTTAGGTATTACGGAATAGCCATCGTTGCTGTAGCATTCATTATAGCCTTTATAACCTTCATTCTTCTTATGAAATCAGTAGGAAACAATGACTCTGCTATCGAGAATCCTGTAGCTTCCTATTCCGCACCCCCTCAAGCTAAACCTTCAATCTCATTCCCTGCCCGAATTCCTTTTGAGCTTCCGCTCGCGGCCGTCGGTAGCGGAGTAATCGCTATCGCTTACTTTCTATTCGAGATTTGGGATTTCTTCGAGATGCAAGGAAATATCTTGGCTTTCATGCTGTTTATGACACTCTCTACGACCTTGGGCGTTGCCCTTACTCTCTGCCTTTGTGTTATTCTTGCCATCCAGCTTAAGGGGCATACCCTTATCAGAAGCTCACTCTGCAGCAAACTTGTTCGTGTTATACATAAAGTCTTGCATCGAATAAAAAGAATACTCACAGAGTCAATCTCACTTATCAATCTCTATTGGAAGATTGCTCTACTGGTAGGTGTCCTCACGTTCTGCGAGTTCTTTGGAATCCTCATAAGTAACAGTGAGACGGATAGCCTCTTAATCATGTGGTTCATTGAGAAGCTCATAATATTGTTTATCCTCTATCGTGTAACCTTCTCCTTCAATCAGATTAAGAAAGGCACTCAGGCCCTTGCAGGCGGCAACACCGACTATAAGGTTGATACCGTTCCCCTTCGCTTTGACTTCAAAGAGTGTGCTGACAATCTTAATAACATCTCTTCCGGAATGTCACAGGCCATCCAAAGCAAGATGAGAAGTGAACTTCTTAAAACCGAACTCATCACCAATGTCTCACATGACATTAAAACTCCGCTCACTTCAATCATTAACTACGTCGGATTAATTACTAAAGAAGTCGATAATCTGACCGCAGATAACAATTCTGCAAATAGTAATTCCACGAATACCGACGTCATCAAAGAATATTCCGAAGTACTTATTACTCAGTCCGACAAATTAAAAAAATTGATTGAGGACCTGGTGGAAGCCTCCCGTGCCGGAACCGGAAATATTGAGGTTAACCTGGCAGAGTGCGATGCCACAATGTTCATCTCACAAGTAAGCGGTGAATACGAAGATAAACTCGCTGCTTCTGAGCTCACCTTGGTAACTGACTGTTCTCCCGAATCGGTTATGATTAACGCTGATCCTCGGAGAATGTGGAGAATCTTTGATAACCTGATGAATAATATCTGCAAGTATTCACTAAGAGGTTCACGAGTTTATCTTACATTGAAGGCAATTGATGAGAATGCGGTTATTACCTTTAAGAATACCTCCGCGCAAGAACTCAACATCAGTTCGGAAGAACTTCTTGAGAGATTTGTACGCGGCGATAAATCCAGAAACAGTTTAACCGAAGGTAACGGTCTGGGACTTTCAATAGCGCAAAGTCTGACTGAGCTTCAGCACGGAACCTTAAAACTCGACATCGATGGAGATTTGTTCAAAGCTACATTGATTTTTCCGATTACAAAGTAAAACCTTACTCCTGCGAAGCAGTATTGAATTGCTCGCCAGCTCTGTAATAACACTGTTGGCGGGCTTTCCGTTTAGTGTGCAGCTACACCGTTCATATCAAGCTTCTGTGGTTTACCGTTCAATTCTTCTGCCGTATTCAAAAAAACTCGGACTGCATCATTCGCAATCCGAGTTAATGTTTTATTTATGCATCAATGTACTGATTACTTAATTTTACAAGGCTTAATGTTCCAAATCTCTGAAGCATATTCTGAAATAGTACGATCTGAAGAGAATCGACCTGAATTGCAGATATTAACCCAACACATCTTAGCCCACTTCAAATCGTCCTTATAATCTGTATAAACACGATCTCTTGTCTTTCTGTAATCGTCAAAATCACCAAGAACGTAATAAGGATCGCCCGGCTGCCAATTATCACCATAAATAATTCCGTTATACAAATCTCGGAACATACCGGTACCGTCATCATTAAATGAGCCGTCAATTAAACGATCAAGAGCCTTCTTTATACCCGGAATATTCTCATACTGCCACTTTGGATTGTAATAAGCCTTTGTAGCAGCCATATCATTAGCACGGCATCCGAAAATGTAAATATTCTCATCACCTACAGCCTCTGCAATCTCAACATTTGCGCCGTCAAGAGTACCGAGTGTAACAGCACCGTTCATCATAAACTTCATGTTACCTGTACCTGAAGCCTCAAGTCCGGCTGTGGAAATCTGCTCTGAGATATCAGCTGCCGGAAACATTTTCTCTCCGTTTGATACATTGTAATTCTCGACAAATACAACCTTAAGGCGACCTTCCATATCAGGATCGTTATCGATTAATTTTGCTATCTCATTAATGAACTTAATAATTGCCTTTGCTCTGAAATAACCCGGAGCCGCCTTAGCACCAAACATAATAGTAACCGGCGGTAAATCAAGTGAAGGGTCTTCCTTAATTCTGTCATAGAGATTTAAAGCATATAAAGCATTTAAAAGCTGACGCTTATACTCATGGAGTCGCTTAATCTGAATATCAAATACAGAATCAGTATTAAGTTCTACACTGTATGCCTGCTTCATATAGTCGGCAAACTTTTGTTTATTGTTTTTCTTTATGGCAAGGAGACGCTTCATTACTTCCTTGTCATTCTTATACTTCTCAATCTTCTTAAGTTCATCAAGATTGGTTACCCAACTGTCATCTCCGACAAGCTCAGTAATAAGTGCCGACAATTCAGGATTACAAGAGCGAAGCCATCTTCTCGGTGTAACACCGTTTGTCTTATTTGAGAACTTCTCAGGATAAATTGCATACCAATCCTTGAGAGTATCTGCTTTAAGAATATCAGTATGAAGAGCAGCTACACCGTTAACTGAATGTGAACCGTACACAGCAAGCCAAGCCATATGAACCTTTCCGTCTGCAAGAGGACTCATTCTGTCTATAACATCAGTGTAAAGACCTGCCTCATACATCTGAGCACGGAACTGATTATTTATACCTTCTACGATTTCAAAAATACGCGGGAAAAGGAATCTGAATATTGAGATATCCCATTTCTCAAGTGCTTCCTGCATTACGGTATGATTTGTATAAGCGAAAGTCTCCTTAACTATCTCCCAAGCATCCTCCCAACGAACGCCGTTCTCATCAACAAGAATTCTCATAAGCTCAGGAATTCCTATTACAGGATGTGTATCGTTAAGCTGTATTGAATTATACTTTGCAAAATCACGAAGATCATCGCCATGAACCTTCTTATATCTTCTTACAATATCCTGAAGTGACGCGGATACAAAGAAATACTGTTGTCTAACTCGTAAAACCTTTCCGTCATAAGAAGTATCATTCGGATAAAGAACTCTCCAAATATCATTTACTCTGTTACGCTGAATAACAGCATCATCAAAACGCTGTGAGTTAAAAAGATTGAAATCAAACTCCTGTGCCGGCTCAGCCTTCCACAAACGCAAAAGATTAACATTATTTGTGCCGTAACCAGTAATAGGCAAATCACAAGGATAAGCCCAAACATCCATATCATTGTAGTGAATCTTCACACGCTCTGTATAATGCGAGATAATGAAAGGATATCCTCTCTCCATCCAAGAATCAGGATATTCCTTCTGAAAACCGTTCTCGATACTCTGACGGAATAAACCGTAACGATACATAATACCGTAACCCGTAACAGGAAGATTAAGTGTTGCACATGAATCAAGAAAACAAGCTGCAAGTCTTCCGAGACCTCCGTTACCCAAAGCAGGATCGGTCTCTTCCTCCAAAACATCCGTCAAATTAACTCCAAAGGACTCCATTGCCTCTTTAGCTTCATCATAAATCCCAAGATTTACGAGATTGTTTAACATTGAACGACCTTCAAGGAATTCTGCAGAAAAATAATGAGCCTGTCTAACATTATCATAACTCTCTCTTGTCTTCTGCCAGTTGTCTGAAATAATCTCAACTATACTTCTTGACAAAGCAGTCCAATAATCACGCTCCGATGCCTCTTTAATAGAACCACCTGTCTCTGCCTTGATATATGATTTAATCTGTGTCTCAAGGCTCTTTGCTGTAATTTTAGTATTTGCCATAAACAATAAAAACGTCCAAGACGTTACCCCCTGATAAAAATACAATGTATATTTTATACAATTAATCCTCAAATAGGTCAAATTGAAACAGGGTATATCTTAACAAATTTACAAATTGTTTTCTTATTAAATTAGTTCATTTTACTTACACATTTTGCCCTAATTTTACCTAACTTTTTATTGCTCGAAAATCATGTCTCAAACTTCTTATTTGCCTGATTTGTGGTATAATTGTCTAACAATGATAATTAGGATGGTTTCTATGAATATAACTGTTATCTATATTTTGTTAGTCGTTTTCGGCTTATTAATAGGCATGTTTACAGCTTATCTTTTCGGAAAATTTCCGGAAAGCTGGCTTCAGGATTATGATTATGACCCCAAAGCTCCTGACTTCAGACTGTCCAAACGAATGAAGTATTTTCCTCACGGACTCATTGCAGGAGTTTGCTGTTCAGTGACATACTTCTTATCCGTGTCAAAAATTAACGAAATAACTAATACTGCGGATATCAAATGGATTCACTTAAGTATTATTATTCTTGTAGTACCTGTATTTATTCTGACTATGTTTGCAGATAAACTGAACCGAATTATTCCAGATCAGTTTTCTGTATATGTTGCCGTTATAGGTCTCTTATCTATCGCAGCAGATTTTATAGAAGGAAGTTATTGGATTTCTCCTGAAGCTTCGTGGTATGTTTTTGTTCTCAATCACGTTTTAGGCGCAGTTATAGGCGGAGGAGTTCTGCTTTTGATTAACTTCATATGTGAGACTTTCTTCGGTACCGTCGGTATGGGAATGGGTGATGTAAAGCTTTTGGGCGCGACCGGCTTCCTTGTTGGAGGATACGGCCTTTATTTCACGTTCCTTATTGCGATTTTTGTCGGAGCCATTTACTCAATTCCGTTAATAATACGCAAGTATATAAGAATAGCAAAAGAAAATAAAGAAATTAAAAACAGTAAGAATCCTTCAAAAACCAGAAGAGAGATTCAGATGCGTAAAAACAGTATACACTATGCCGATGATCCTGATTATTTGGCATTCGGACCTTTTATTGCTTTGGGCGGTGCCGCTTTTCTGGCGTTAGAACCGTTTTTACTTATCAGATTTATCGGTATCTTTGAATCATTCAATCTGATTTTCTGATTTGCAACTGTTTCTGCTGAGATTAATATATGACTGATAGTACAAAAAACAATTCAACAAGTTATAAAGCACCGAGAGGAGTTCTTCCCATTCTAAGGGAGAACTTTATTAAGCCGAGACAGATATCCTGGAGTTATACATTTTTTCTGTTTTCATTCGGTATACTTATTGCATTAATTCTTATTAAGCTGCTAAAAAACAGTAATTTCTCTTCTACTTCCCTCGTCGGCTATGCGCTTATCTCACCTATATTTTGTGTATTTGCTTATATACTTCCTGCAATAATTGCCGGAACAAAGATAAAAAGTGATACATGGACTGACAATACCGGTATCGGTTCTCTGATTATGGCGTTTGTATCAGGTGTTCCGCTCGCCCTTGTTTTCAGAACAATACACAATCTTTCTGCATATTTTCATTTGTGGAGCGGACGCACTACGATTTTTCCTGCTTTATTCTATTACTGTGACGATACGACTATGCTCTCAAGAATAACGGAAGTTCTGTCGGGGTGTATCATTCCTGCGATAGGTGTGGCAATATTACTTTACGGAATAATGTGGGACAGAATATCACGCAGAGGTTTTTACTATGCTTTATGCATTATTTCTGTTGTTTATGCACTGGCTCAGCTCAATCCTATTGATTTCTTCTCATATCTGTTCGTCGGTGCCTGGATGTGCATACTTCGTGATCGAATAGGAAATGCTTGGAGTATCGTTTTATGCCTTTTGTCCATGAAGCTTACAAGTATTCTCACATTGGATATTATCCGTGAAATTGATATATATTCAACACAGACTCTTTCGGATGTCGATGATTCATTCATTTATTCTACCTTACCTGCACTGTTCTTCGGAATAATTTTACTTCTTTTGGTACGAAGATATCTGAATGAATTTAAAGATTTGTATTTTACATCATCCATGGCGGACAATCTTGATACAAAAAATCAAGAATTATATTCCGAACTGCCGTCAATGCCGCTGGTTTGCTACCTTCCGGCACTGATTACCGGTGTAATTATCTTTATAACGATTTGGACTATTCTTTTTAAGGGAGGATTTTTATGACTGATTTGGAAAAATACAGCAAAGACAAAGCTACCGTCATATCTATACTGAAATATATTCTTGTTATGGGCGTTATAGCTGTAACCATTTTCTTTGCTACAAAAATAGTAATGATTATGATACCTTTTCTTCTTGGTTTCTTACTTGCCAAAACCAGCTATCTTATAGCTCAAAGAATTGTTCCGGAGGTAAACAATTCTCAAAAACGCAAAAGGGTTTCCATTATCATTTATGTGATTCTTCTCATAGTAATGTTAATCGGTGTTATTTGGGCCGGCATAACAGCCATTACACAGGTTATAAATGCCGTAAAGCAATTAACTACATATTTAACTGAATTTAACTATTCTTCGCTCAACTTCTCATATCTTGAGGAATTTGCCGAGAAGAACAACATTTTCTTCAACAAAGACATGGTTCATTCATTCGAAGAGGGAATTACTTCAACAATATCAGGTATATTAAATTATTTGCCTGATGTAGTAACCGGTTTTGTATCAAAGATATTCTCAGCTATCGGAAACATTCCTTATGCTATTTTCTTAGTAATAAGTGTTATGTTAAGCGGTTACTACTTTCTTAAAGATACGCCTAACATCCTTCGTCTGTACTACAAAGCTGTTCCGAATCGCAATTTCCGCAAAAAGTTCCTGTCTCTGTTAAATGAGCTTTCAATAACCTTGTTTAATGTCTTAGGCGGTTATCTTGCTCTTTTAATTATTACTTTTGCAGAAGCGTACTTAGTATTTCTTTTTGCAGGTGTTAAGTATTCGGCAATTCTTGCAATAATTACTTCACTTATTGATTTTCTTCCGGTTCTCGGTGTAAGTGCAACAATGGTTCCTCTTATAATATTTAACGTATTGCACGGAAATTATATTCCTGCAATTATTTTAGTAGTCGGAATTACACTTATGACAATAATACGTCGTTTTCTTGAACCGCTCATCTTAGGTAAATCCATGAAGCTTCACCCGCTTATCATGTTGATTTCAATGGCTGCCGGCGTATATATATGGGGGGCCATAGGTTTCCTTATCGGTCCTACGGTATTTATCACACTTATTCAGATATTTAATGTTTTCGGTCTTACAGCAAAACTGCTTAATTTCCTCAATCTCCTGCTTGGAAAAGTTGCAGACGAGGAATCAAATAATGCAACTTCACACGCAAAGAAGACTGTCAAGGAAACTAAATAAGGTGGATTTATAATTCTATTGTACTACCGCAGGATAAGTAAAAAAGCTTATCCTGCATTTTGTTTTTTAAAAACACATACTGCTCATTTCCGGTACAATGACAAGTATAATAATGACAATTGTAGGACAACAAATCATCGGCGTATTTCTCAAGCATACAAATATCATTTTTTGATGACATATCCATATTCATCAAATGAAATCCGCCTATAAAAATATCCGGCTTAAAAAAGTCTGCTATATTCATAATACCTTTATGCGAACAACCGCTGAACAAGTATCTCTTCCCGTCTTCATTAATCAAGAGATACTGCTCATGACTGAATATTTCCGCTTCCTCACTGTTATTTTCAACATAAGTCAATCCTGAAGCATCAATAGGCTGAATTAATCTTTGAAGCATACAGACAGATATACTTTCATCTATACTATAATCACTGCTGACAAACACAATACGACTGTTATTCTTTATTTCCTGATTCAATCCTATATATTTGTCACCATGTCTGTAATCACCGAAAGCGTTCTCGTTAACATAAACCAAAGCTTTGTCATTAACTTTAAAGAACTCCGCCAATCCTCCACCGTGATCGTAATGACCGTGCGATAAAACAGCAGTATCCACATCGGATAAATCTACACCGAGCTTCACCGCATTCTTAAACATTGTATCCGTCTGACCGAAATCAAACAGTATCTTGTGATTGTCTGTCTCAATATAAAGAGACAGACCGTGTTCGGGAATTATTCCTTCATATTCTGTTGTATTCTCTGTAAGTACCGTAATTCTCATTATTACACCTGCTTTATAGATAAAGCAATTCTCTTTTTACCGACGTCAACACTTAATATTTTTACCTTTACCTCTTCACCTATGCTCAAAACCTCAGAAGGATGCTTTATATATCTGTCAACAATCTCCGAAATATGAACCAAACCGTCCTGATGCACACCGATATCAATAAAAGCACCGAAATCAATTACATTACGCACGGTTCCGGTTAATACCATTCCTTCCTTAAGATCGGAAATATCCAATAAATCATGTCTGAAAATCGGTGCCGGCAACTCATTACGCGGATCTCTTCCCGGCTTCTGAAGTTCCTTTATAATATCCTGCAAAGTTGGGACACCTACACCTATTTCTGAAGCCAGCTTTTCTTCACCGTACTGTTTTACCTTTTGTGAGACTAATCTCATACTGTCAACATTGATTTCCGTACTCTTATATCCGAGTTTATCACATAATTTTCCTACGGCATCATAGCTTTCCGGATGTACACCGGTATTATCCAAAACGTTCTTACTTTCGGGAATACGTAAAAAGCCTGCGCACTGCTCAAATGCTTTAGGTCCGAGCTTAGGTACTTTCTTTAATTCTTTACGATTACTGAAAGCTCCGTTCTCTTCTCTGTAAGATACTATATTTTTTGCTACAGTCGAATTCAAGCCGGATACACGCTCTAAAAGCGACGCAGAAGCCGTATTTAAATCAACACCGACACTGTTAACACAATCTTCTACAACTGCATCCAGAGCCATTCCAAGTTCTTTCTGAGGCATATCATGTTGATATTGACCGACTCCTATTGCTTTAGGATCAATTTTAACCAGTTCGGCAAGCGGATCCTGCATTCTTCTGGCAATGGAAACAGCGCTCCTCAAATTAACGTCAAACTGCGGAAATTCTTCAGCAGCTAATTTTGAAGCTGAATAAACAGAAGCACCGGCTTCAGATACAACCATATAAGACACATCATTCAAATTTTTCAGCATCTCAGCCGTCATTATCTCTGTTTCTCTGGAAGCAGTTCCGTTTCCTATTGCTATATGAGATACTTTGTTTTTCACTATTAATGCTGAAAGCAATTTAATTGCCTCTTTTTGCTTCTCCTCGCTGTGAGTAGGATACACAACCGTTGTATCAAGAACCTTGCCTGTAGAATCTATTACAGCCACTTTACAGCCCATTCTGTAACCCGGGTCCAGTGCAAGAATATTTTTACCTTTTACCGGCGGCTGCATCAACAAAGGCTTAAGATTAACAGCAAAATTCTTAATAGCACCTTCACAGGCTTTCTCTGTAAGTAATCCTCTCATCTCATTTGAAACAGAAGGTTCAAGTAATCGCGAGAAAGCATCCTTAATAACACTCACAAGAAAGCTCTTACAGTTACCGTTATTTTGTATTACACAACGTTCAATAACACTTTGTGCCTCATTCTCGTCAACTGTAAGCTTAACCTTGAGAAAGCCTTCCTTCTCTCCTCGGTTAAGTGCCAGTACCTGATGTCCCTGCATTTTTTTAAACGAAGACTGAAAGGCATAATAATTGCTGTAAACCGAATCTTCATCTTTAGCGTTAACAGAAGTCAACACCCCATCTCTCGTATATAGAATCTTAAGTTTTTTACGAACCTCCGCCGAATCAGATATCATCTCCGCAATAATATCCGATGCACCTGCAAGTGCTTCATCAACAGTACTCACACCCTTCTGAACATCAATATATTTCTTGGCAACTGCTTCCGGACGTTCATTACTCGGAAGCTGAGAAAGTATATATAGTGCAAGAGGTTCCAGTCCCTTCTCCTTGGCAACAGTAGCTCTTGTTCTTCTTTTTTGCTTAAACGGACGATATATATCTTCTACCTCAGATAAAGTCTTGGCAACATAAATCGACTTCCTTATATCGTCAGTCAACTTACCCTGAGAATCAATTGATTTAATTATCTCATCTTTACGATCTTCAAGATTACGAAGATATACTAATCTTTCATCAAGGTTACGCAACACAGTATCATCCATAGAACCATGTGCTTCTTTACGATATCGGGCTATAAACGGAATAGTATTTCCCTCATCAATTAAATTAATAACATTCAATACATACTTTTGATTTTGTGTAAGCTCCACAGCCAGTATTCTGCTTAATTCTTCGTTAGTAATACTCATATTAACTCCTGTCAGTTATAAAAAAAGACTCGGAAATCGATTATTCAATCTCCGAGTCAATGGTGCGGATGACGGGACTTGAACCCGTACGGTCTCCCACACGCCCCTCAAACGTGCGCGTCTGCCTATTCCGCCACATCCGCATCTGTATGCGTCAATAAGCATGAATAATTGTACTCATCATACACACTAAAGTCAAGTACTTTTATGAAAAAATTTCCACTTTTTTCATCACACTTTTCGAAAAAGTCATAAAACCGATTTTTAAGGATTAACTTACAGTCTTACAACGTAACTAATCACAAAAAAGGCTGCCTCATTCAAATATGAGACAGCCAAATGTTAATTAATTTCTGCAAAAGATTAATCTTCTTCTCTCTTTTTGCCCGGAGCTGCAGTAAGCATAAATCCAGCAATTGCAAAAAGTACTATAGCCATGATGTAAGAGAGTGATACACTCTCACCTGTTCTTGTAACAGAATGACTGGATGTAATATTAGAAGTTGCCTTCTCCGGTGTAGGTGTAGGATTAGGAGTAACTTCAGGTCTCTCTGTCGGATTATAGATTGTCAATGTAGTAGTAATCAATCCGTCTATTGTAACAAGATCAGCACCTGCAACAACTACTGTGTATTCAGTCTCATCAATATGATAACCGTCAATTGTTGTAGTTTGAACAACAGTATAGTTACCTACAGGAAGATCCTCTAATATATATGAACCGTTACCATCTGTCTCAAAAGACTCGTAAACTGTATTTGTTGAATTGTCAATTACAACTACTTCAGCCTTCTCAATAGGTGTCTCATCCTCTTCCTTAAGAACAATAACAGTAACATCAACTGTCTCTGTAGGAACAGGTGTAACTGTTGTACCCTGAACAAGCGTCGGCTGTGTAGGTGTAGGTGTAGCAGTTGTTGTCGGATCCTTAAGTAAAGCATCAAACAGAGCAACAGTATTACCGGAAACGGTAAAGTTCTCACTTACCTCACTTGTTGAAATAACGCCATTCTTAACATTAAATGTAAATGTAGTTGTAACTATATCATATCCGTCAGGTGCAACTTCTTCTCTCAAAGAATAGTCACCGTTTGGAAGATTTACTACAGCAGCCTTAGATCCTGATATCCACTCAAATGATTTGCCTACTGAAACAAGCTTAGCATCTGAAGGAAGAACAACATCATCCGCTTCAAATACTACAGATACACCATTATCGTCAGTACCTGTAAGTTCCATCTTAGCGCCAGGAAGTTCCTCCCCGTTACCAGCCAAATCCTGCTTTGAAAGATTTACTTCATAAACAGCCGGAGTAGGCGTAGGAGTCTCTGTCGGAGTAGATGTAGGTGTAGGCGTTGGAGCCTTTGTAGGTGTAGGGGTCGGTGTAGATGTAGGTGTTGGTGTTGTCGGTGGAGTAATTGTTCTTATAAGCTCATTATACAAGGCAACAACACCGTCTGATACAGTAAAGAACTCACTTACTTCACTTGTTGATACAACACTGTTCTCAATAGTAAAAGTAAATACCGTTGTAACTACATCATATCCTTCAGGAGCATAATCCTCTCTGAGAGTATATGTACCATCAACAAGATTTACCTTAGTTAATGTTGTACCTGATACCCAGCTCAATACTGAACTATCAGAATTATCTACAAGCACAGCATCCTTACCTAATGTTACATCAGCATTGTCAAACGTAACAGCATCACCGTTAACATCCTTACCTGAGAGACTTAAAGTTGCACCCTTAAGCTCATCACCCTTTGCATCAATATCCTGCTTTGAAATAGAAACCTCAACAGTCGGAATCGGGAGAAGCTTATCGAAGAGCGCTACCATATCATCTGAAGCTGTGAAATAATCACTTACTTCACTTGTTGATACAACTCCGTTTGTAATAGTAAATGTGAATACTGTTGTAACTACATCATATCCTTCAGGAGCATAATCCTCTCTGAGAGTATATGTACCATCAACAAGATTTACCTTAGTTAATGTTGTACCTGATACCCAGCTCAATACTGAACTATCAGAATTATCTACAAGCACAGCATCCTTACCTAATGTTACATCAGCATTGTCAAACGTAACAGCATCACCGTTAACATCCTTACCTGAGAGACTTAAAGTTGCACCCTTAAGCTCATCACCCTTTGCATCAATATCCTGCTTTGAAATAGAAACCTCAACAGTCGGAATCGGGAGAAGCTTATCGAAGAGCGCTACCATATCATCTGAAGCTGTGAAATAATCACTTACTTCACTTGTTGATACAACTCCGTTTGTAATAGTAAATGTGAATACTGTTGTAACCTTATCATAATATTCAGGCGCATAATCTTCTTTCAAAGAGTATTTACCGTCTGCAAGATTTATCTTTGTTGAAGTTGTACCTGATACCCATGTCAATACTGTATCATCACCGTTATCAACTAAATATGCATCAGTACCGAGTTCAACATCAGAACTGCTGAATGTAATGACCTCACCGTTTACATTCTCGCCTGTAAGACTTAATGTAGCGCCCTTAAGTTCATCACCCTTATCATCAAAATCCTGCTTTGAAACAGTTACTGCAATTGTAGGTGTCGGAGTAGGAATAAGTTCATCAAACAATGCAACCAATCCGTTCTCAGCTGAGAAGTTAACACTTGTTTCCTTTGTATCAACTACACCGTTTGTAACAGTAAAGGTAAATGTCGTAGTAACCTTATCATAACCCTTCGGAGCATATGTTTCCTCCAAAGTATATGTACCATCAATCATATTTACTGCTGTTGCATCACTGCCTGATATCCAACTTAATACAGTATTATCACCTGTATCAAGGAGAGTAGCATCTTTTCCTACAGCTACATCCGTAGACTCAAATACAACCGGATTATTATCTGCATCAACACCGGTTAATACCAATGTTGCACCAGGAAGTTCAGGACCCTTATCGGCTATATCCTGTTTTGAAATACTTACAGGTGTCTTTGACGGAACAGGTATCGGTGCGTTAAACAATACAACAGAATCATCTGTAACAGCAAACTCTGAACTGCTCATCGAAGAAGTAACCACACCATTAGCTACAGTGAATATAAATGTTGTTGTTACCTTCTCATAATCCTTAGGAGCATAATTCTCAGTTAAAGTATATGTACCGTCAATAAGTTTTACCTTTGTAGCAGTTGTACCTGATACCCAAACAAGAACCTTAGAATTCGGAGCGGACTCAATAACAGCACCGTTACCTCTTGTAACATCCTTATCATAGAAAACAATCGGATTATTATTTACATCAACGCCCTCAAGAGACATTTCAGCGCCAGGAAGTTCAGGACCCTTATTATCAATATCCTGCTTTGAAATAGAAACCGTACTCTTGGTAAGGTTATTCAATACTACAATTGAATTAGAATCTGAATCTAATGCATATGATAATGAATCAACCTTAGTAGAAATTGTTCCGTTCATAACAGTAAATGTAAAGATAGTAACAACCTTATCATAACCTGTCGGAGCGACAATTTCCTTAAGGGTATATAAACCGTCATCCAAAGTAAACTTAGTATCTGTTAAACCTGACGTCCATCTGATACCGCCCTCAGCTTCAGCCTTACCCATAACAGCCTCATCACCGAGAACTACACATGAACTGTCAATAATGATAGCATCACCGTTTACATCAGCACCTGAAAGCTCGAGTGTAGCACCCTTAAGCTCATTACCCTGATTATCTATATCCTGCTTAGAAATTGATACCTCTGTAGGAGCCAATTCATTAAACAAAGCCACTACATCCTTCTCAACCGTAAAACACTTATCAACAACTGAAGTAGATACCACACCGTTCTTGATTGTAAACTCAAATGTAGTAGTTACTCCGTTATAGTAAGTAGGAGCAACAACTTCCTTAAGATAATAAGTACCGTCTACAAGACCAACCTTAGTAGCTGTAGTACCTGAAATCCAACTTAATACTGAACTGTCAGTATTAACTCTCGAAGCTCCGCTTCCTAACTTAACTTCAACATTGTCAAATGAAACAGCAACATTGTCAGCATCAACACCTGTAAGTTCAAGTGTAGCACCCTTAAGTTCTATACCCTTATTGTCAATATCCTGTTTTGAAACAAAAACATATACAGTTGGTGTAGGAGTAGGACGAAGCTCATCGAACAAAGCAACCAAACCATTCGCAGCATAGAAGTTAACACTTGTCTCATCAGTGCTTACTACACCGTCTTTTACTGTAAACGTGAACTCTGTTGTTACCGGCAAATAATCAATCGGAGCATTAACCTCGATAAGCTTATACTCACCGTCAACAAGATTAACCTTTATTGAATCAGAACCTGAAGTCCATACCAAACTTGATCCGTAAGACTCTATCTTGGCATCCTTCGGTGCGCTTACATCAGCAGCAGTAAACTCAACGATTACACCGTTAACATCAACACCGGTAAGCTTCATCTCCGCACCCGGAATCTCAGCACCCTTGTCTGCAATATCCTGCTTAGAAAGCTTAACTTCATAAGTAGGAACCGGTGTATCTGTCGGTTCCGGCGTTATTGTAGGCTTAAGCTCGTTAAACAAAACTACATAATCGTCAGAAACACTGAAAATATCACAAACATCTGAAGAAGAAACTACACCGTTTGTAATCTCGAATTCAAATACAGTTGTTACAGAAACATACTCTTCAGGAGCATAACCCTCTGAGAGTGTATAGAAACCATCAGGAAGATTAACCTTTGTTGTCTTTGTTCCGGAAACCCAAATCAAAGAGTCACCGCTTGAAACAAGCTTAGCACCCTCACCCAATATAATTGCATCTTTATCAAGAGTAATCTTACTTGTCTTGCTTGCATCCTCATAGCCGTTAAGAACCATCTGAGCACCTGCAAGTTCACTTCCCTTATCAGCCAAATCCTGCTTTGAGATTGATACTTCTACAGTAGGAGTAGGTGTAGGAGTAACAGGAGTTAATTCATTAAATACCACAATTACATTATCGGTAAATGAATAGAATTTACTCTGTACATTTGAAGAAATAACTCCATCCTTAATTGTAAATGAGAATACAGAAGTAACTGCATCATATCCTTCAGGAGCAACAGTTTCTTTCAACTCATAAGAACCATCTACAAGACCAACCTTAGTAGCAGTATAACCTGATGTCCATACTAACGACTTGCCGTAAGAAGAAACAACTGCCTCATCACCTAAAGCAACTATATCAGTATCTGCAAAATTTATATCTGCACCATTTACATCCTTACCGATCAAAGTAAGAGAAGCACCCTTAATCTCTTCACCGCTTGTAATATCCTGCTTTGAAATGGATACCTCTACCGTAGGTGTAGGAGTAGGAAGAAGTTCATCAAACATAGCAATCTTATTGGAAGCTGAATCCAACATATAACTTGCATCTGTAGAAGACGTAGTAACCTTACCCTGGTTAACCGTAAATGTAAAACTCGTAACTACCTTATCGTACTTTGTAGGTGCAACTTCCTCGGTAAGAGTATAAGTACCGTCAAGAAGTGCAACTGATGTTGCAGTTGTACCTGAAGTCCAAATCAAAGACTCACCGTAAGAAAAATCTGTAGCATCAGCACCCGGAGTAACATTCTTCTCACTGAAGATAATGGTATTTCTTGATGTATCAACTCCGACAAGCTTCATTGAAGCACCTTCAAGTTCTCTTCCCTTATGATCAACATCCTGCTTTGAAATAGATACCACAGTTCTCGGCAACTCATTATCAGTTACCTTAAATGTCAATGTATCGCCGTCAAAAGTAACATTATTAGTATTCTCAAAAGAAATTGTTCTGTCGTGATTAACTGTAAATGAAAACGGAGCAACCGTCTTATAACCCTGTGGCGCACTTAATTCTTCAACTAAATATGAACCTTCAATGAGTTTACCAACCTTAAATTCAGAATCATTGGTTACCCATTCAATATATCCCGGATTAACGTTAACACTTGCAGCTGTCGAAGCATCGTACGTAGCCTCATTAAAATTAAAGATAGTATTATTCTCTGAAGTAACACCTGAAATCTTTAACTTAGCACCTGCTACAGGATTTGAAGAACCATCAACCTTAGCAATGCTTATTGTATTTGAATAAGCAAGAATAGAACCATTGGAAGGATTATACGGGAAGAAATGTCCTTCAGCAGAAGCAGTAAGATTCTTCGCAATAATTCCACCTTCATAGTTTCCACCCTCAGCAACTACCGAAGCACTAGGCGCAAGCAAATGTCCTTGGAGCTGAGTAGCGTTTACCAAAGCTGCATCCGGTAAATTCCACACAAGGTTTACACCACCAAGGTAAATCTGACCTGCGTTACTTGCATTAAGACAAGACTTCAAAGCATTTTCATTGCTGAAAGGCACACCGTTAACATAAATTTTGTTGTAGAAATCCAAATTAACTGAATTTCCGCTCTCAAGACCAACATTTACAATACTGATTTCGTAGTTTCCGGTAGCAAACGAAGCAGGACCAAAGTCTCCGTTACTGGAATTGAAGAAACTTACTCTGTCAGCTTTAAGCCAAGCATCATACTCAATCTTAACATTTGAACCATTTAACAAATCTACCTGAAGTGTACCATATGTATCTATTTTAGTTGCATCTATATAATTGTTAGCACTGTTTGCAATATCTGCTGAATCAGAACGAAGTGTATTAAAAGCAGAAGCAACATTCATATAACCCGGATTCTGTCGGAAAGCGTTAGCTCTTCCGGCATTTACCATTAAGTTATAAAGATTGCTGTCTATATTGTTGAAATAAAGATAATCAACGCCCGCACCGCTTACCCAAGCAGGAGAATTAAAGTTATTCAGCTTAGCAAGATTACCGAAATACGAAGGTGAGATTGATCCTTCACCGAAGCAATCAATATTAGCGGTTCCGCCTGCTACCAAAGCGCCTACACAATGATTGTTATAATTCAAATCATTCTCGACAAAGCACTGAAATTTTGAAAGAACCGTCGAAAAGGAATACCCATCAGTATACGTCTCATCAGCTCTCAACATATTGTTTGTTATCGGCAACAAAGACGAAACACAAAGAACTGCGGCTAAAAATGAAGCTAATCTCTTCTTAACTGATTTTAACATGTGCTAACTTCTCCTAAAACTTTTAATAAATACTTCTTCTACATGTTGTGAGATGATTTTCATGTATCCACAATGAACCATTAGAATTATTTAACAGAAATTTTAAAATTTCAAGTACTATTTTTAAAAATGTGTCAAAATTATGTACTTTATATAAATTGGATAAACAAAGTGCCTGTTTTTAAGCATTTCAACGGAAAAAAATATTTACAATTTCAAAGAAAAAAGCAATTGAAAAAGAGTCTTATCACATTAAAACTTTCAATATTATGTTTCATTTTGTAACACTTCTCTAACACAGATTTACTGTACTGATTACTGTGTTTTTTTAAGACTGAATTCTCGAAAATAAAAAGAGGCCGTCTCGATTGAGACAGCCAGCTTCATGAAAATATACAAAATATACAGTTTATTTTTGCAAACTCATGATAAATGCAAAAATTGCAATAGCAATAATAATAGCAATAATAACACGAATCGCTGATATAGGTGACTTTCCTGCTACTCTTCCCGTCTGTCCGTTAATGGCTATATTATAAGTTTTATCATTATACTTAAATGCAGCCATCCAAATAGGTGCAAGCAAATACTTAAATGTTATATTGTCATAATTGGTAGCCATCTTAATTCCTTCAATCCTATCCGGATGATAAGCCTTACGAAGCTGATTGGTTAAACCGCTGTGAAGCTTCGGTTTAATTGTCTGTTGAGCCTTAGTCCATCCTTCGTCAAGTCCGACAGAATATCTCTCAGCTGCAAAACCTGCAACTATCTCAGGAGAATACGGCTGTATCTTCTTAAAATCGAAATTAGATACTGCCTTAAGTTCAGGTGAAACAGTTTTCTTACTGCCGTATACTATTTCATCATCAATAAATTGATCATAAACTCCGCTATAGTTCTTCCAACGAATTTTCTTATTATCACCGGAACCATACTCAAAGCCTAATCTGGCTGAATAGGTTGATGTAGTATCACAATCATATGTCCAGAATGGTAGATATATTCCCTGAAAATCCTTTGCCTGGCAAGACTGTTTGGCTGCTTTAGGAGCAAATAACTTTCCGCCTAACCAACTCTTAAACAGTTGTTCCGCTTTTTCCTTACTTATCTCAAACGGTACAATTCCGCCCGGGGACATTACATCCTCAATATTGTCTACAGGCATTACGCTTGAAGAACCGCAAAACGGACAAGTAGCAGCTGTATCAAGTGCATCATAGATTGCCTCACCGCCGCACTGCTTACATACAATACTCTTTTTCTTAGTTCCCCACTCACATGAAGAACGAATGGTAGCTGTTTTAAAATCAAGTTCAACTACTGCCTCACCGGTCTCAGCCTTAGGAAGTTGTTTACTGTATCCGCAAAACTCACAACTGAGTGACATTGTACCCGGATTAAATTTTAATGTTGCGCCGCATTGAGGACATTTCTTGTCGGTAACCTCCATTGTTACATCTTGTTCAATCTGATTCTCCATCATATCATTTCCCATATTCTCTGCCATACTCTTTCCTCCTACAAGAAAAACTTAAATGCAATCGCATCTATTCTATCATTAAATTTGCCGGATTTACCATAAGAAACGAAATCCGATTTTTCATTCTTCAAACAATCTGTTGCAACAATCTCTACATCACCTTCTTCACTGACTTCAATATCAACAGGTTTATTTCCACGATTCACTGCAAAAATAATTTCTGAAGCACCTTTGTCTATTTCTTTTCCAAAAAAGTCTTTGCCGTCTTTAAGAAATCTTCTGAATACTATTACATCTCCCGAAGCATAGAGAGTTTCTATAAAGCCTGTCTTAAGGCAAGGATTATCCTCTCTTATTTGTGCCAATTTCCTAACGAATTCAAGATGGGCTTGCATCTTACCATCTAACATATTCCATGGATAAGGTCGACGATTAAAAGGATCCTTATAGCCTTGCATGAGAACCTCATCACCATAATAAACAGAAGGACAACCTACATAAGCTATTTGAAAAGCATATGCCATTCTCATTAAAGCAGATACCTCTGCTTCTCTACTCTCCGGAACCCACATATCTCGTTGCATCCGTCGCTCGTCCGGTTCTTCCAAACAAGCAAGTTCAGTATAAGCACGCGGCACATCATGTGACGATATAAGATTCATTATGCAGTAAAAGCTTTCTGCAGGATAACGTTCACGATAACCTTCCATACGGGAATTAAGTACCTCTGCATTTATGTTACCTTTAAGGAAATTCAAAATTTCCTCTCTGAACGTATAACCCATTACCGAATCATGTGTTCTTCCCAAAAGAAAATCACGGTAGGAACCATAACTGCATTTGTTGCTGGCATCCTCCCAAACCTCGCCAATAAGTATTCCCTCATCGGCAGTACATGTCTTTAATGTATCTCGCATCTGTCTTATAAAGCCATCCGGCAACTCGTCCGACACATCAAGCCTTATTCCGTCAGCTCCCATTGAAGTCCATGTATCAACCACACCGCCTTTTCCGAAAATGTATTTTCTATAAGATAAATCATTCTCATCAACATTAGGAAGATCCGGAAATCCCCACCATGAATGATAAAGAACCTGATCGTCACTGTTTTCGATAAAGCTATACCAAGATCTGTACAGACTCTCCGCTCCGGTAATATATGATTTATACGCACCGGTTCCTTCAAATCTGTCAAATTTATTAAAGTACTTACTGTCTGCACCTGTATGACTGAATACACCGTCAAGAACAATTTTGATACCCAGTTTATGTGCTTCGGCAACCAGTCTTTCAAATGCACTGTTACCTCCGAGTACAGGATCGACATTAAGGTAATCCGCCGTATCATAGCGGTGACTCGAACGTGCCTGACAGATAGGATTCATATATATTATGTTGATTCCTAAAGATTTAATATATTCAAGTTTCTCTCTTACACCGTCAAGACTTCCGCCGTAAAAGTCACATGCCAAATAGCCGGTTTCTTCCTTACCGTCAATATCAACATCCTCACTCCACTCTTTATGATATATTCTCTCCGGTCCAGCCGGAAAAGATGTCATTTTCTTGTAATTAAAACCTCTGTCTCTTGCAAATCTGTCAGGAAATATCTGATATATCTGAGCACCTTTAAGACAGTCCGGTGTTTTATAACCGCGTTTGTAAACCGTAATCTGCCATGCATAAGGATATTTTTCTTCATTTGCACCGATTCGAGGCGGTTCATGATATATTTTTCCGGTACCGAAATCAGTATCTGCATCTGCAACATAATAGAACAATTCAGAATATTCTGTATTCAATCTGAATTTAAACCAATAAAAAACCAATCCGGGTTCATGAGACACCATCACATCTGCTTCATACATGTCGAAGCTTGAAGTTGTCTCAACCAGTCGCATTGGTTCTTCATGATAAGTAAAATCGTATAAACCGTAGGAATAACACAAAGTAACTTCTTTTGTTTGGGAAGGAACCCTGAATTTCAACTTTACCTCACCGTCTGTAGGCTGTGCACCGAACGGGAAACGATATTTCTCGGAACGTGAAGCATGAAGAAATAAATCACACTGTTCCTCATCCAAACAAAAAGACATTACAAATGACCTCTTTCATACGAGTTTTTTATTTTGTTTTTTTATCAGCAGTTTTCTTTGTTGCCGACTTCTCAGCAGACTCTTTCTTAGTTGCTGTTTTCTTAGCAGTTGTTGCTTTCTTTACTGAAGTAACTTTCTTTACAACAGTCTCCTCAGCATTCGCCTTTACACTTGCTTCTTTAGTTTCTGCCGTCTTAACTGTGACTTTCTTGGAAGCGGTTTTCTTAGGAGCTGCCTTTTTAGCCGTTGCCTTTGTAGCTGTAGTTTTCTTTACAGCACTCTTCTTAGTAACTGCCTTATCATTTTTTGCTTCTGCTTTCTTTGAAGCAGCAGTCTTAACCGGTGCTTTCTTTACTTCTTCAGTTTTTGACTCAATTTCCTGAACAGTAACTTCAGCAACAGATAAACTATCGCTCACTTCAACATTCTGCTCATTATCACTTTCCATAGGAATACCGGTAATTAATGAATAAAGCCCCTCATATTCCTTGGCAGACTTTTTCCAAGTATAATCACCGCTCATACCTACTCTGATAAGCTTATCCCATACATCCTTATGGTTACGATACAAGTCACATGCATATTTTGTAACAAAAAGGAATTCATGAGCATTAATGTTAGCAAAGGAGAAACCGTTACCTTCACCCGTAAACTCATTATAAGGAATAACAGTATCCTTAAGACCGCCTGTCTCACGTACTACCGGAATTGTACCGTATGCCATTGATACGAGCTGTGACAAACCGCATGGCTCAAACAAAGACGGCATAAGGAAAATATCGGCTGCAGCATACATCGTATGAGCAAGACCGTTATCAAAATCGATACAAGCACACATCTTACCTGGATTGCGATTTGCAATATCTGCCAATGCTCTCTCATAATATGCGTCACCTGTGCCCAGTATTACTATCTGCATTCCGTCATAGAGCATCTCTTCAATTACATATAAAAGCAAATCCAAGCCTTTCTGATCTACAAGCCTTGAAATCATTACGCACAAAGGAGCTCCAGGATTCACATCAAGCTTCAACTGCTCCTGAAGAGATCTCTTACAAATTGCCTTACCTTCCTTGTAATTAGTAATATCATACTTTGCCGGAATCTTATCATCATTCTTCGGATCGAATTCAAGATTATTAATTCCGTTCAAAATGCCTGATACCTTATATGCATATCTCTGCAAAGTATAATTCAGACCTTCACCGTAATAGTCAGTCATTATCTCATATGCATATGTAGGAGAAACAGTTGTTACTGAATTAGAGTAAACAATGCCGGCCTTCATAAAGTTAATTGCACGATCTTTTATACAGAATTCATCTCTCACGTACTCATCAGGCAAATCGAGCATCTCTCTGACTACATCAACACTGTGAACTCCCTGATACTTGAGATTATGAATTGTAAATACCGTCTGTACATCTGTATGATAGCCCTGTTTCTTAAAATGAGCATCCAAAAGCATCGGCATCATACCGGTCTGCCAGTCATTACAGTGGAGCACATTAGGTTCAAAATCCATAAAGTCTCCCATAAAATCAAGAACTGCTCTCTGGAAGAAGCAATATCTCTCAATATCGAAAACATACTCAACATAAACCTGTTCAAAATTAAAATAATACTCATTATCAACAAAATAGAATGTTGTTCCGTTCATCTCTAATGAGAAAAGGCCGGCATAAAGAGATCTCCAACCCATATGAACCATCTTCCATCCAAGGAATTTAAGTTCATCGTTGTATTTAATCTTTATCTTACGATAAAGCGGGAGAATTACTCTGGCATCAACCTCACCTTTATTTAATTCAACAGGTAAAGCACCTACAACATCAGCAAGGCCTCCGACCTTAACAAACGGACTAACCTCAGATGATACCAATAAAACTTTCAATTTCTTCATATTATATGCCTGCCCCCTTTCCGATTACTACAGGATAATTTGGATGACCTATTAATCTTACACCCGGTCTTACAAAAGCATTCTTATCAAGAATAACATTCTCCAAATGACAATTCTCGGAGATATGTGCACTCTGCATTATTACGCAATTCTTAACCGTCGTATTCTTTGATACGGTAACGCCACGGAATATAATTGAATTCTCGACATTTCCATAGATTCTGCAACCATCTGATACAATAGAATTTGCAACCTGTGAGCTCTCAAAATAAAGAGTAGGTGCCTCATCCTTAATCTTGGTATAAACAGACTCTCCTGACCAAAATAAATTGTCTCTTACACTTCCGTCGAGCAATGCCATAGAGGCATTGAAATATGTCTGCACACTGTTAATCCTTAATGCAGTTCCTTTATATTCAAAACCGCGGACTCTGTATTCATCATACATCTTAACAAAAGAATGAATACCAAAATGAGAATCACCGTGTGCCATCATTCTTGAGATGATATCTATCATGAGATCACGTCTCAACAAAATAATACCGAGACTGCACTTATTTGAAGTACTTCTCTCCGGATTGTAGAGCATATCTACTATAAAATCATCTTCGTCTGTATCAAGAATAAAGCAAGGACTTCCGCATTTATTGCTGTCACGATTATACATAACAGATATATCAGCTCCGGACTCCTGATGTGCTTTAATAAATTCATCAAAATTTGTGTTCAATACCACATTTGATGAAGCAACAACAACATAAGTTGTACGAGATGTTCTCAGGAAATCTATAATACCCGCTAATTCCTCATCACCCACAACACTTGTTGCCTCTGAGTTAACATAAGGCGGAAGAATGTGGAGACCGTCATTCTTACGGTCAAGAGACCACGGTGCACCGGTTCCCAAATGATCCATAAGTGATTTGTATTTATTATAAGTTAAAACACCTACATTCTTTATCCCGGTATTAACCATATTGGATAACATAAAATCCACTATACGATATCTTCCTGCAAACGGTACGGCAGACAAAGCACGCGGTCCGGTAAGTTCTCCCAAAGTTATTTTCTTATTGTCGGCTACTATCAAGCCCATTACACTTGTAAACATAACGCTTGTCTCCTTACCATTAAACTCTAAATACTTCTTCGATTACATTCTGATCGTCAGATACACTGACGTCGGAATCAATCATGCTGTTACCCGGAATAACAGAATCGGCCTTAATCTTAAGTCCTCTCTCTATTACAACAATTCCCTCCGAGCAAATCTTATGATTGGTATATGGTCCCTCACCCTCAACTGAAGGTCCTGCCTTGACGTTCTCACCTATAACTGTACCGAAATCAACAATACATCTTTCAAGATGTGCTCCTGATTTTACCGTTACACCCGGGAAAAGAACACAATCCTTAACAACAGCTCCCTTCTCCACAATTACTGAATCTGATAATACTGAATGAATAACTGTTCCGTGTATTCGACAACCATCTGTAAGAGCTGAACTTACAACGTTTGCATCAGCTCCGATAAAATGTGAAGGCTTAACCGGGTTACGACTGTAAATTCTCCAGCTTCTGTCAGTAAGATTAATATCTTCAGGTTTATCCAGAATATCCATATTGGTTTCCCAAAGAGAAGCTATGGTTCCTACATCCTTCCAATATCCTGAAAATCTGTAAGCACACAGTTTCTTTCCTGAAGCCAAAAGCATCGGCACAATATTCATACCGAAATCATTATTTGAATCAGGATTTTCTTCATCTTCAATAAGTGCCTTACGTAACACATCCCATGTAAATACATATACACCCATAGAAGCAAGATTACTTTCAGGCTTTGCCGGCTTCTCAACAAATTCAGTGATTACATCATCATCCTTGGTATTAAGAATACCGAATCTTGAAGCCTCAGACCAAGGTACTTCAATAACGGCAAGCGTAGCATCGGCACCCTTTCTTATATGTGCTTCTATCATCTCTGAATAATCCATCTTATAAATATGATCACCTGACAGAATTACTACATACTTAGGATCACAATCATCCAAGAAATCCTTATTCTGATAAATCGCATTTGCTGTACCTTTATACCAGTCGCTCTTACCTGTCTTCTGATAAGGCGGCAAAATATATGCACCGGCATTATGACGATCCAAATCCCACGGATGTCCGTTTCCTACATATGTATTTAATGCCAAAGGCTGATACTGTGACAAAACACCTACAGTCTCTATACCTGAATTAACGCAGTTGGACAAAGGCAAGTCAATTATTCTGTAACGGCTTCCGAATGGTACTGCCGGCTTAGCAATCTTTTTTGTTAAAACTCCGAGTCTTGCACCCTGTCCTCCGGCAAGAATCATTGCAACGGCTAATTTAGCCATAAACTACACCTCCGTATATTCCTTATTTTCATTGTTTTTTTGTTTTATCGACCTTCGATGAAGGTTTTCTGTTGGTTGTCTTTGCAGTTGATTTCTTGGCAGTTGACTTTGTTGTCTTCGTTACCTTCTTCGCAACTGTCTTCGTCTTTGCCGAAGATACAGCCTTAATCTTAACTGCTGTATCTTTTATATCCGTAACAACGGGATCATCCACTTTCATAAAGTAAATACCTGCCAAAGGAGGAATATTTATTACTATATGATACGGTTTTCCGTTATATTCCTCTTCTACTGCCTTAATACACATATTAACGTCAACACCGGTAGGATAACCGCTGCCGCCGAAAGACATATCATCCGTATTAAGTACAAGCTTGTACGTACCTGGTTCGTATACCGGAATCTTATAGCCCTCCAAAGGCTTAGGAACCATGTTCAGTGCACAATAAATATCTTTATATTCCTCACCAGGACAAGCACGTTTGTAAATAAACACATTATTAAGTGTATCCGTAGCATCTATCCACTCAAAACCGTACCATGAATGATCATCTGCCCAAAGCTGCGGATGATCAATATAGAACTTATTTAATACTGAACAATAATCCTGAAGAAGTCTGTGCGATTCATAATCCAACATGAACCATTCAAGTTCTTCATAAAAACGCCATTCTATAAATTGTCCGAATTCAGCACCCATAAAGTTAAGTTTTGCACCCGGATGACTCATCTGATACATATAGAGAGTTCTGAGAGAAGCAAACTTACGCCATATGTCTCCCGGCATTTTATCAATCATTGAATATTTGCCATGGACTACTTCATCATGTGAAAGACTTAATACAAAATTCTCTGAGAAAGCATACATCATAGAGAAACAGAATTGATCATGATGCCAACCTCTTGCATATGAGTCAGTGGAAAAATAATCCAACGTATCGTGCATCCAACCCATGTTCCATTTATGCGTAAAGCCGAGTCCGCCGTCTTCTACTTTGTGCGTAACCTTCGGCCAAGCAGTTGACTCCTCAGCAATCATCATAGCATGCGGATAATTCTTTCTTATAATGCTGTTAAGCTTCTTAAAAAACTCTATAACTTCAAGATTCTCAGTACCGCCGTTAACATTAGGTATATACTGCGTTCTTCCGTAATTTCTGTACAACATACTGCTTACGGCATCTACTCTCAAACCGTCAAGATGAAATTCCTCAAGCCAGAAAACCGCATTTGAAATAAGGAAAGATATTACTTCATTCTTAGAATAATCGAAAACGTACGTACCCCACTCACGATGCTCACCTATTCGCGGATCGGAATACTCATAACACGGCGTTCCGTCAAAACGAATAAGTGCCTCTATATTCTTAGGAAAATGAGCCGGTACCCAATCCAAAATAATCTTAATATTATTCTGGTGCATAATATCTACAAAATATTTAAAATCTGCAGGTGTACCGAATCGACTGGTAACCGCATAATATCCTGTTACCTGATATCCCCAGGAAGCATCAAGCGGATGCTCCATAACCGGCATCAATTCAACATGAGTATAGTTCATCTTGCGACAATACTCAGCCAAATCCAATGCCATCTCACGATAAGTAAAGAAATTACCGTCAGGATGTCTTCTCCAAGAACCAAGATGTACTTCATAAATATTTATCGGTGCAACATCGAGTGCGTCCTTACGACCTGAACAGAAATCACCGTCTCCCCACTTATAATCATCAAAGTTATAAAGAATAGACGCATTATTAGGTCGTGTTTCAAAATGTCTTGCAAAAGGATCTATCTTGTCATAGGCACGCGAATCAGCTCCTATAACTCTGTACTTGTATCTGTCCCACTGCTTAGCTCCGCGTATCTTGCATTCCCATACGCCGGTATTGTCAAGACGATACATATAATTACACTCTGAATCCCAATTATTAAAATCACCGATTACACTGATTGAAATTGCGTTAGGTGCCCAGACTCTGAATAAATAACCTTCTCCGTCACCGTCACTATATGGTCGTGAGCCAAGGAAATTGTATACCATATAATCCTCGCCACGATTAAATAAATATGCTTGTTCCATCATTCCTCCATTGCTTTGGAAAACCCAAAAACAGATATATGAGATAATTATATCTTAAAACATTGATAAACTCCAATTAAAAATACAAAAAAAATGAGTTTTTTGTAATATGTTTTGTGTAAACTTTACAACATATTTACAATTAGCAAGATATTGAATAGTTAATTTTGTACAAAAACCGCTTTTCGAAAAGGGACAATCAAAAATACAATTTACTCAACAAAAACGCAAAATAAAAAATGCCCAAAGGTGAATCGAATTATGTCGTCGTCTGAGACAACAGTAATCTAAAACACCTTTAGACATATATAAATAACCAATTTTATAATCCGAGAGGATTACTTAGCGTATTCAGCACCCTTATCAAAAGCTGAAAGGTTACCCGGAATAAGCTTATGTCTTCTCTCAGGAAGAACCTCATAAAGTGATGACTCAAATGACTCACGACTGAAGCATCCTGTTGACTTCGAGAGACAGCCAAGCATTGAAATAGTAGCAAATGCCATATTTCCGAGTTCAGTAGCAATATCAGAAGCCGGCATCTCAATAAACTTAATATCTTTTCTGGTCGGCTCAAACTTGAACAAAGAAGAATCGATAATAAGAATTCCGTTTGGCTTCAATGAAGCCTCAAACTTCTCAGCAGAAGGCTGATTAAGACAGATAACTACATCAGCATCGTTGATAACAGGTGAACCGATTGGCTCATCAGAAATAACTACTGAACAGTTAGCTGTTCCACCTCGCATCTCAGGACCGTATGAAGGGAACCATGATACTTCCTTACCCTCGAAAAGAGCAGCTTCAGCAGCCATCTTACCTGCTGACAAAATACCCTGACCGCCGAATCCGGCAAGAATAACTGAAAAATCAATCATGACTTTACCTCCTCATTCTCGTCAGCCTTTGTGAAGTCAACGTCTGCACCCTTGAAGCATCCCAAAGGATACTGAGGAATCATCTTCTCCTTAAGCCAATCCATTGCCTCAACAGGCTCCTTACCCCAGTTGGTAGGACATGTGGAAAGGAACTCTACAAAAGCAAAGCCCTTACCTGAAAGCTGGCACTCAAATGCCTTACGGATTGCCTTCTTGGCATTCATAATATTCTTATAGTCAGTAACACATACACGCTCAACATATACGGCACCTGTAAGATTTGAGATAAGCTCACTTACATTAATCGGATAACCCTGATATGAAGCATCACGACCGAATGGTGAAGTTGTTGTAACCTGACCGAGAAGTGTTGTCGGTGCCATCTGACCTGAAGTCATACCGTAAACTGCATTATTTACGAAGAAAGCACAAATCTTCTCTCCTCTTGCAGCAGCGTGGATAATCTCTGCTGTACCGATGGAAGCAAGGTCACCGTCACCCTGATAAGTAAATACTACCTTGTCCTTGTGTGTACGCTTAATACCTGTTGCAACTGCCGGTGCACGACCGTGAGCAGCCTGAACGAAGTCACATGAGAAGTACTCATAGCTGTTATATGTACATCCTACTGATGCAACACCGATAGCGTCATCCAAAAGTCCCATCTCTACCAAAGTCTCGGCAATAATACGATGGATAATTCCGTGGTTACAACCCGGACAATAGTGCAAAGGCTTCTTTGTTAAACCTTCTGTTGGTTGAAATACTATAGCCATTAGTTGTTACCTCCATTATGTATTTCGATAATCTTATCGAGAATTTCCTTCTGTGTAGGAAGATTTCCGCCCATACGTCCGTGGAAATAAACCGGCTTCTGACCGTTTACTGCAAGACGTACATCCTCAACCATCTGACCTGCATTAAGCTCAACATCGAGGAAAGCCTTAACATTAGACTTAGCAGCAGTCTCACTGATAATCTGTGACGGGAACGGCCACAATGTGATAGGACGAATCATACCAACCTTGATACCGAGCTCAGCTGCCTGACGAATAACATTCTTTGATATACGTGAACATGTTGAGAAAGCTGTAATAACAATCTCTGCATCCTCAAGACCGAATGCCTCATAACGAACTTCGTTAGCTGTTACAAGAGCATACTTATCCTGAAGCTCTCTGTTCTTAACTTCAAGTGTATCAGGATCGATATAAATTGATGTAATTGTATTGTGCTCCTTACGATCACCGCGTCCTGTACAAGCCCATGGCTTATCATATACCTCAATCGGCTCAACATCTCTGAAAGCAACAGGCTCCATCATCTGACCCAAAGTACCGTCACCAAGAATCATAACGAGCATTCTGTACTTATCAGCAAGATTAAACGCTTCAACAGTAAGCTCATAAAGCTCCTGTACGGAAGCCGGAGCAATAACAATATTTCTGTAATCACCGTGTCCGCCGCCTTTTGTAGCCTGGAAATAGTCACCCTGTGCCGGCTGAATACCACCGAGACCCGGGCCTGCACGTACAATATTTACTACAACTGCCGGAAGCTCAGCGCCTGCAATATATGAGATACCTTCCTGCTTCAGGGAAATTCCCGGAGATGAAGATGATGTCAATACTCTGGCACCTGCTGCTGCAGCGCCGTAAACCATGTTAATTGCAGAAACTTCACTTTCTGCCTGAACAAAATTACCACCGATCTGGACCATTTTCTTTGCCATGTAATGCATTACTTCGGTCTGTGGTGTGATAGGATAACCGAAATAATTTCTGCAGCCTGCACGAAGAGCAGCTTCAGCAATTACTTCATTACCTTTCATTAAGACTCTTTTTTGTGCCATATCAGAATTCTCCTCTTATCTTTCAACTGTAATTGCCGAATCAGGACATTGAACTGCGCAGAACGCACATCCTACACATGAATCAGGATCAACGCATACTGCAGGATGATAACCCTTAGTATTCAATCTTACCTTCTCAAGTGCGAGAATCTTTCTTGGACAGGCATTTACACAAAGACCGCAGCCCTTGCACAAGTCGTCATTAAATGTAACTTTAGCCATAATAACCTCCTGCCATATATAATAGAGCAATTATATATTTATTTACGTTTTGTCGCAATGCAAAAAGTCAACAAGTTTTTTACACATTTTGTACATATCGTTGAAACTTTGCCGAAATTAGCGAAACCAAAGTCCCGTATTTATGTCTGAATACTCTATTTCGGATGAAAACAATCTTGCTGTATCACAAAACAATTCAAAATCAAATTTTCTGTCACCGGCACGCACTACGTAAACTGCTTTAACTACATTCACGCAATCTTTGACAAACCTTTGCAGTTTATCTTCTCCGTACTCTATGCTCTCATTCCAATATCTGTAAACCAAATATGCAACAAGATTCATTATTGCAAGCGTGCAGCCTTTATCTGACGGATTAACATAATTTTGAAGTTGGGATGCCTTTTTCAGAATATCAGGCCACTCTGAATCAAGATTTTCGCAAAGGAAAAACAAATCAAAATTCTCACTTGTCGGATTTGAACACAGTAACTGAGCCGCCAAGCTCAATATAAAGTTCTCTCTTCTTTTGAGAAGTTTGGCTTCTTCAGAAGACAACTGACCGTTCAAAACGATTATGCTTCTGTCTTCGGCACCGAGTATAATTCGTGCTGCTTCCTCACAGCATAAGCCGATTCCCGACTCCTCTGTATCCCCGCGGTAATTATAGAATCGCGGATGCTCCTTACAGATATCACAAAGATAATTCTCACCTTTTGCAAGAATCAAATCGCACAAATTGCGGCTGTTCAAAAAAGGACATCTCTCATCCTCTCCAAGTCGAAAAGCCCCGTTCTCGATATTGGAAGCCAGCCTGATACCGAGCTCTCCCTGCTCGGAACTGTAACGCTTCAAAGAAATCTCATCTATGTCTATTTCCCAACCCGCACAACACGTATGCTTACACTTGTCTGCAATGCAATGAAAATCCAAACAATAGGCCGGCATTAATTTAATATAATCATCCATACTTCTTAAT
>JAKSRF010000029.1 GCA_024403755.1 Clostridia bacterium | reverse complement strand
CGTAACACAGGATCACGTTGTAGCTGAAAGAGAGAATATCACATTAACAGATACAATTACTTACGAGAATTTGGTTCCTGGCAAGGAGTATACCGTAACAGGTACTCTTATGGATAAGGTAACAGGTGAGAAGCTTCTTGATGAAAACGGCAAGGAAATAACCGCAAGTAAGACATTTAAGGCTACTGAAGTAACAGGAAGTATTGATATCGAGTTTACATTTAACAGTGTAGTGCTTGAGAATAAGAAAACTATCGTTGCTTTCGAGGACTTGTATTACGAAGGAATTAATGTAGCAACTCACGCTGATATTAATGACGAGAATCAGACAGTTAAGTATCCTGAGATACATACAACATTTATCGATAAGACAACTAACGATAAGTTTGTAAATGTATCCGAGACAGAAACCTTAATCGATACTGTTTCCTATTCCAACCTTGTTATTGGTAAGGAATATACCGTAACAGGTACAGTAATGGTAAAGGAAACAGGAGAAAGCTTAAAGGACAGTGAAGGTAATATAATCACAGGAAGTACAACATTTGTTCCTACAACCGAAGACGGTACTGTTGATGTTGTATTTACAATCGATACTACTAAGCTTAAGGGTAAAACATTAGTATGTTTTGAGAAATTGTACTTAGGTAATAACTTAGTAAGAGTACATGAAGATATCAATGATGTATATCAGACGGTTCATGTACCTGATATTAAGACAACACTTGTAGATAAGGCTACAGACGACCATATTGTAGCTGAAAGCGGCACAATAACCTTGACAGATACCGTAAGCTATTCTAACTTGGTACCGGGTAAGACCTATGAAATGACCGGTACACTTATGGTAAAGGAAACGGGAGAAGCCTTAAAGGACAGCGAAGGTAATCCTATTACAGCATCAACTGAGTTCACACCTGAAAGTGCAAACGGAACAGTAGATGTGGTATTTACATTCGACGGAGCTTTACTTGGTGATTCAATTACACTTGTTGCTTTCGAGGATCTTAAGTATAAGGCCTTAACATATACAACTCACAGCGATATTAATGATGAAAGCCAGACAGTAAACTTCCCGAACCTGAAGACTACATTTATTGATGAAGCAACCAATAATCAGTTAGTAAGCAGAAACAGTGCTGCTAAGTTAACTGATACAGTTACTTATGAGAACTTGGTACCGGGTAAGGAATATACCGTAACAGGAACCATAATGGTTAAGGAAACAGGTGAAGCCTTAAAGGACAGCGAAGGTAATGTAATAACCGCAAGTAAGACATTTACCCCGTCTGAAGAAGACGGCAGCATTAATATTACTTTTACAGTTGATACAACAAACCTTGAGAATAAGACACTTGTTGCTTTCGAAGTTATTTCTTTTAACGGAAAAATAATTAAGACACATGAAGACATAAACGATTTATATCAGACAATCTATGTGCCGGAGATTAAGACAACTCTTGTAGATAAGAATACGAGAACTGATGTTGTAACTTATGCAGACAGCGTAACTCTTGTTGATACCGTAAGCTATTCTAACCTTGTAGTAGGTAAGGAATATACTGTATCAGGTAAGCTCATGGATAAGAACAGTAACACTGAGTTATTGGACAGCGAAGGTAATCCTATTACAGCATCAACAAAGTTTACCTCGACTACAGTTTCAGGAACTGTTGATGTTGAATTTGTAATTAACTCAACAATTCTTACAGGTAAGACTTTAGTTGCTTTTGAGACACTTACTTATAACGGCGTAGAGATTACTATCCATGCTGATATTAATGATGTGGATCAAGCTGTTAATATACCATTAATCAGTTCTTGCTTTACGGATAGAATTACCTCTTCAAAAAATGTTAGCTTCGGAGAAGAAATCTCACTCATCGACAAAGTGGAATACCAAAATCTTATTCCGGGCATGCAATATAAACTTGTTGGAAGCATCTACTCTTATAATTCTAACGGAATAATTAAAGAGTCAATCGAATCAGTTATATTCTGTCCTGATAAATCAAACGGAAGTATAGAAATGCCGTTTATATTAGATACAACAGAATATATCGGAGATACACTTGTAGCTTTCGAGGAGCTTTACTTCAAAGATATATTAATTGCTTCTCATAAAGATATATATGATGACAAACAAACAGTATATTCACCTGAATTGTCAACAAATGCTATGGATTCTTGCACCAAATCAAAGTATGCAAATGCTCTTGATGAAATTACAATTACAGATTATGTAAGCTATAAAAATCTTATTCCGGGCCGTACTTACGGTCTGGTCGGAAAAATCGTATATATAGACAGCGGAGAAGATATTACAGGTGCTGTATCAAATGTTCAATTTATGCCTGAGGACACTAACGGAACAATAGCAGTAGATTTTCGCTTTAATAATCAAGACCTCAGCGGATTAACTGTTGTCGTTACAGAACAACTGTACTTGAATGACACATTGCTTTGTGAGCATAATGATTTAAATGATTTCAATCAGACAGTATACTTTCCATCAATTATTACCTCAGCCAATGTAAATGATTTAAAAGAATTCTCGCCGAAAGAGAGTATTACACTTATTGATGAGATTGAATATACAAATCTCGAAATAGGCTTCACCTACGTGATTGTAGGTCAATTAATGAATGATGACGGGACTGAATTTAAGATTAATGATGAAACAGTCACGTCAGAGACAAGCTTTATTCCTTTAACAGAGAACGGAACCGCTCAAGTAGTGTTTAATTTCTGCGGAAGTAATCTGACAAACGGCAAAAATATTGTATGCTACGAAGATTTATACAGAGAAGGTCTTTACTCAGGAGACGGAATAACCATAAGCAGAATTCATGTTACAGAGCATCGAGATATCAATAACAAGAATCAGACAGTAACCGTAAAGGTAAGACCGGCAATCACCAAAACAGGTGAGGGAATAAATTATATAAGAATAGGGGAGATTATTTGTATTTTCGGCATAGATTTATGCTTTATTACGTTAATAAGCCGCAGAAGAAAATCTGAAGCATCTCAGGACAATCTTTTCGAAAATTGAATGAAAAATGAGTTAAATACAGAAAATAGTGTTTTGTTTTTGTAGTTGTGATAAACTGTATCCTGTATTTCTATGAAAGGGTATTTTTATGTTACAGGATACTTTTATTGCACAAATGACCAAACGTAAATATGATGCAATGAATTATGTTTTCATGATTTGCATTTGTATTGCCACACTTATTTTTGTTGCCATAGTTAATCTGGTTCCTATTTTTATGGGATATAACCTGATTATTGTTACCGGAATTATTACGGTTCTTACTATAGCAGGTACAATTTATCTACTTCTGAATATGAGTTACGAATACGAAATTGAAATGGTAAATGATGATATTACTATTTGTAAGATTGTTGCCAAGAAAAAAAGAGTTTTTCTTACTCAGTTCAGTATAAGAAACTGTATTTCAATAGGACCTTGCAGTTCAGATAAATACAAAGAAGCACTTAATGATAAGTCCTTTATACTTAATTGTACGGAAGATCGTAAGATTAATCCTGATAAAGATATAAATTGGTTTTGTTACGTAAACGATGAGAATATGAAGTATATTGTTGTTTTTGAATTCAAAGATGAGATGTATCAGGTTTTCAGAAGATATAATCCAAGAGGAACCGTTGTTATGAACATAGCAAGAACAAAAGAGGTAAATAAAGATGAGTAATAGTTTTACTTCATATAAGTTCTTTGTTAAGGGAACCGATTGTGATGTAAACGACGAGATTCTTCTTAATAATCTTGTAGGCTATATGCAGGAAGCTGCTGACATAAGTGCCTCTGAAATGGGACTTGACGCGCTTGTTCTGAATAAGAATAACTGGTGCTGGCTTATTATATCAACAAAAATCAGAATTAACAGATTACCGAGATGGCGCGAGAATATTGAAATCAGAACATGGTCGAGAGGTATCAACAGAGTATTCTGGGAACGTGAATATGAGATTTTGTCCTCAGAAGGAGAGGTGCTTTGTGAGGCTACATCTAACTGGATTATAGCCGATTGGTCAACACATCATCCTGTTATTCCTTCAAGAGAAGAGTTCTTTAACAGTGACTATGTAATGAATGAAAGAAGACTTTTCAGTGAAGATTTGCTACGACTCAGAGCGCCTAAATTCGAATCATTGAACTTAACTCCGGTTATCATTAAGTATGCCGATTATTCTGAATTAGACAGAAACAGGCACGTTAACAATTCTCGTTATCTTGCTTGGTTTGAAGATGCAATGCATAAGTGCGACATTGATATTAAGAGTATTGGTGAGTTTACCATAGAATATCAATCAGAAGTTAAAGAAGGCAGTAAAGTTTCTATATATGTAATTGATGAAGATAATTTTAAGACCGTAATAGGGTATAACAACAATAATGAAGCTTCATTTATCATAAAAGTTGAACTTAAATATTAAATAAATGTAAATATTGTATGGAATTTTATATCAAAACTTTCAAGAATGATATAAAATACCTTGGATGTAAAAAGGGGAGGTCGTTGAGAATGATTGAAATTAACAATCTTGTTAAGCATTATGGCGATACTAAAGCCGTAAACGGTATTTCTTTCAACGTAAACAAAGGTGAAGTTTTAGGTTTTCTAGGTCCTAACGGTGCAGGTAAATCGACCACAATGAATATAATTGCCGGTTATTTGTCTTTTACCTCAGGTTCGGTTAAAGTTAACGGTCACGATGTTCTTGAAGAACCGGAATTAACAAAGAAAAGCATAGGATATCTTCCGGAGCTTCCTCCGCTTTATCTTGACATGACAGTTATAGAATATCTTACATTTATATGCGATTTAAAAAAGGTTCCGAAGGCTGATCGTAAAGAGCAGCTTGCAAGAATTCTTGCTATGGTTAAGATTTCCAACGTATCTGACAGACTCATAGCCAATCTTTCCAAGGGTTATAAGCAGAGAGTCGGTATTGCACAGGCTCTTGTAGGTGATCCTGAGATTCTTATTCTTGATGAGCCTACAGTTGGACTTGATCCAAATCAGATTATTGAGATTCGTAAGCTTATTAAGTCTTTAGCAAAGAATCATACAATCATTATAAGTTCACACATTCTTACTGAGGTTCAGTCTGTTTGTGACAGAGTTGTTATCATAAACAAGGGTAAAGTTGCGGCAGTAAGTAATTTGAAGGACTTATCAGCTAATGTATTTAAGAATTACAAGATTCTTATTACCTTTAAGGGAAATCTTAAAGCTGTCAGCGACGGTTTGATGAATATTCCGGGTGTTACTAATGTAGAAGTAAAGAATTCCGATGGCGATATTTCAGAATTAGAAATCAGTGTTGATTCTGAGAATGATATTCGCTCACAGGTGTTCTATGAGATGGTAAGACTTAATTGTCCTATTCTTGAGCTTAAATCACTTGGTTCTTCTTTGGAAGATGTATTTATTTCAATTACCAAGAACTCATAATATTGTCCGGAGGTTAATTCATGTTTGCTGTTTTTAAAAGAGAATTTCAATCTTTTTTCAGAAATCCTACGGGATATGTTGCTTTGGCACTTTTCTCCGTTTTATCGGGATTTACATTTGTTATGCAATTAAGTTCTGCAGAGGTTAATATTTCATCAGAGATAAGTACATTAAGATCATTCTTTCTTATACTTATTCCTATAATTACAATGGGTTTCTTTGCTGAAGATAAAAAGCGAGGAACTGAGATTTTGTATTATACTTCTCCGGTATCTTTATGGGGAGTTGTAATCGGTAAATTCCTGGCTGCTCTTTCATTGTTTGGAGTTATGTTCATAAATGTATTTATTCACATGTTTATTACCGGCTTTTTGGGCGGTGTAGTAGATATTGGAAGCTGGGGATCGGTAATTGTTTATTTTTTCCTTGCAGCATTATTTATATCCATAGGTATTCTTGCGTCATCAATTGTTAACGATCAGCTTCTTGCCGCATGCTTTACCTTCGTAATCATTCTTTTAATTCAACTTACAAATACAATAAGTTCTTTGGCAACCGCTGCTCTTGTTTCCTTGTTGGCAGTCTCAAATAACGGCGCATCCAATGATAAGTTGTTGAATATATGCACAAAAATAAGTGATGCAATTTGCTGGTTTGATCCATTCTCAAAGACAACTAATTTCCGTTCCGGTATATTCTCGCTTACAGCCCTGATTTTCTGCTTAAGCGCAACTTTTGTATTCTTGTTTCTTACTTATCGTAATCTCGAGAAGAAACGCTGGACACAGAAGTAATTGGAGGTGATTAAGCATGAGTAAAAATAGTAAAAAAACAGACAGTCGTTTTAAATCATTAAAAACTTTTTCTACAGTTTCCTGCATTATTGTTATAGCAATTGCAATAATATTTAATGTTTTGTTAGATCAGGTTTTAGCTCCGTACTTAACTTTTGATTTATCTGCTACAAAGCAGAACTCAATCACTCCTGAATTTAAAGAGTTTGTTGACGGACTTCCTTCAGATACCAAAGTAAGAATCGTAGGATTATTTGAAAGACCTGATGATATTTCAGGTTCCGCAATGCAGTATGTTATACCTATGCTTGATAATCTTGTTAAGGAATCTGACGGAAAAATTTCTGTTGAATATGTTGACATTGAGAAGAATCCAGCTATCGTAACAGAACTCGATCCTGAAGGATTAGTAAATTTTGAGGCAAATACTTTTGTATTAAATTGCAACAGTAAGAATTTTGTAGTAACTCCTGCAATGTGTTTTATGATAGATGAGTATTATCTGGCACAGTATAATCAGATAAAAGTAATTGAGAATATGGCGCAGGTTACTTTTGCAAATGCTATCGCAAATCTCACTAACCCGAATCATGCTAAAGCATATTTCCTTTCCGGATTAAATGAGGATTCACATGAATATGTAGACGTAATATTGTCTTCTTTGTGTGTAGATTCAGTGAATTTACCTGTATCTGATTCTTTTACCGTTCCGGATGATTGCGAAATTTTGTTTATATTGGGAATCAATCAGGATTTAAGCGAAAAGGTTGCATTTGAGATTAAAGAGTATTTGCAGCGAGGCGGTAAATTGTTTGTTGCCGTAAGCTATACTCAGGATAATGCATATATCGATTTTAAAAACTTAAATGATGTTCTTCATGATATGAATATAAATATCGATCCTTATGTTATCTGTGAGAATGATACAAGTTACATGCTTGACGGTATGGGACTTGAAAGTTATCTTGATGTTACATCCGAATATAGTTCTTTACTTACTGACAACAGCAGAGTACGTGCAAGTTATATGAGACCTGTAAGAGAATATGATAATCCTAAAACATATATAAATGTTGCTCCGGTTTTGCAGACTTCTCCTAATTGTGTTGTAGGTACAGAAAGAGAACAGATTACTGCTAATTTCACACAATTAAATGCAGGTATGTATGCTACATATACCGGTATGGAGAATCCTCCGGAGGTATATGTTTTCGGTACAAATGATTTTACCAATGATGCATGGTTATCTCAAAACGGAGGAGTTACAGATCCTAATGCCAGATTTACAAAAGAAGTAATCAAGAGTTTACTTAATGTGGACAATACTGTAAATATATCTTCTCAGCCTATTGCAAATTACTCATTGAATTCAGGAAAAGTTACTGCTAACTCAATCGTTGTCATTACATTCTTCCTCATAGTAATTATTCCTTTGGCATTTATAGTAATTGCTGCGTTCGTCTACAATAAACGTAAAAACTTGTAATTAAAGGTGAATTAGATGAAATCGTTAAAAAAACTTCTTATTCCATTAGCGATACTTTTGGTATTAATAATACTCACTGTTGTATGGTTTTTAATTAAGCCTTCAATCGGAAGTGGGGAAGTTAATGAATTTGATAAAAATGTTGTTGTTTATAAAGCAGATGAAGTAAAAAAGATTACTGTAACCAAAGCTGATGGTACTTCAGTTTCTGCGGAAGTTGAAGATATAGATTCAGAACGTGTTTGGAATCTTGTTAATTCTGATACTAAGGAAGGCGTAAACTATTCCTCTACTAAGATCGAGACTTGGGTTATTATGCTTTCTCAGGTAGTTGCTAATTCTCTAATTGATGAGAATCCTTCAGATCTTGCTCTATACGGTCTTGATAACCCTGAATATGTTATTGATATCACATTAAGAGACGGATCTACTCGTAAGGTTTTATTGGGCAATAACACTTATGATAATGTTAACGTTTATTTCATGTCAGACAGTTCAACTGCCGTATATACAACCGTTGCCATGAAGTCTCAATTTGCCGATTATTCACCTATAGACTTTATTGACAGTAAAATTTATACAATGGATTATTCAAATCTTTCAAAGATTAAATTTGAACGTTTTTGTGATGATTATATTTTCGAAGCAGATTGTGTTTATGATTCAAGTACTGCGGAGCCATCTTTTTATTTTACTTCACCATTTTCAATAAAGGCCAGTCCATACTTTAAAAATCTTGTAGATTATGTTGCTACCTTTGAGGTTGCAAAGTTTATTGATCTTACAGATGATGAGATTACAGCATATGGACTCGATAATCCAAGTTTCCATTTCACTTTCATTATGAACGACGGTGAGACTTATGAAATTTATCTGTCAAAGAATATCGGTGGTTTCTTCTACGGATATACAAACGTTAGTGAAGATTACTTTACAGTAAGCGATATGCAGATTAAGTATCTTGAGACTCCTATTCTTGAACTGCTGGACAGTTACATCTGCTACCAGACTGTCAGTGATATCAGTTCAATTAAATATACTTCAGATGATTTATCCTTTGAGTTTAAAATTGATACAAAGGATTCTATCAGCAGTGAAGAAGCTACAGTCAGTCTTAATTCAAGAAATGCAAAGATTTATTCTTCAGATAACAGATGCTATGCTGCCGTGTTATATGAGGCTTTGTCCTGTATTGAAATCAACGGTATTGAGCTTGATGCAAATCCTGAATTAAACTCTTCTGTAAATATTTGTTTCTACAGAAAAGATTACGATACCCAAAATATTGATTTTGTAGTCAGAGACAATGATACATATTATGTTTTCATTAACGGTACGTATACCGGTTTCTATGTAAATATGAAGGAATTTATTGTTGACGGCGGAACTGATACATATAATTACGGTATAATTCCGGCATATAACCTTTTGACTGCAGCAATAGAGAATAATATTAACAATGTTTATGATATTCCGGAAAATTAATCCTGATGAATTATCATATATTTATGTTATTATACATATATGGAAAATGAAAAAGACATACAATCAAATACAGTAAAAAAAAGTAATGCAAAGCCAAATATCAAGTTTATCCTGTTTTTATCGGTTTTTGTTATATTACTGATTGCTAATTTTATTTTATTATATTTTATTTCAAAAAATGAGAAAGCAGCGCAAGGTGCAGATACTGTCATTAAATTGTCTGCACAGGGTGGCTTTGATTGTGATTACGCTGAAGCACAAAAATTATATCCGTTCAGTGACGGAGTTTTAAAAGTAACAAATGACAGAGTTGCTTTTCTTACTTTGTCCGGAAATGAGGTTTACAGTTCATCTGTTAATTATCAAAACCCGTTTTGTGTTGTAGAGAACGGATATGCCGCTGTAATGGATATCAACGGTTATTCTTACTCTGTTTATTCCGATAAGGGCCAGATAATGAAGATTTCAACCGAAGATAAGGTTAAATCCGTAGCAATATCTGACACCGGTCTGAGTGCTGTTATCGTTGATAAAGAGAATGCTTACGGACAGATTTTGATTTATGATGCTTCAGGAAAAGTGTTAGGTCAATGGATTTCATACAGCTCCGGTTATCCGGTTTCTCTTAAGTTCAGTAAAAATTCTCAGTATCTTGCTGTATCCGTATTAAATACGAGCGGTGCGGCTGTTGAATCTACTGTAAAGCTTATTAAGCTTGTTCAAACAGATAAGAAAATAGAAATGATTGATTATGCTGTTTATTCGTTGGATGAAAGTAAAATTGTTTTGTCTGTTTTGTTTGCCGATAACGAAAATTTATATGCTTTCTGCGCTGATTCATACTATGTAATAGATGCTTCCGGAAACATAAAAACTGTTGCCTTTGATTCCGGAATAATTAATTACAGTTTTGCAGTTAATAACAATATCTGTATAATTTATTCCGATGGTGTAGATCAAATAAACAAATTACAGATAATCTCTTCCGACGACGGAAAAGTAATTTATGATTCTGTAATCGGAACTGACGTTTTTGCTTTCAACGTTTTTGAAGACCGATTTGTTATCGGTGTCGACAGACGTGTATTTGTATTTGATTCTGACGGTAACATTGAATCTGATACTGAAATAGATGAAGACGTTATCAGACTGGGAATTATGGGAAAGAAAAAGATTATCGTAATTTCTACTACAGGAGTTCATACAATAAATTACTGATCGGAGATATTATGGAAACTGAGATTAAGCTTGCAGCAGGTTCAGATGAAGAGCTGTATTCAATCATAAACAGAGAATGGTTCATTAAGCTTTGCCCGACAAGAAAACCTTCCTCTGTTGCTGTCCTTAATAACACTTACTTTGATACTCCTGATTTTGCTTTGCGTAATAAGCGCGGCTCTGTACGAGTAAGAATTATTTCCGCCGATTCAGAACAAACCTACGAACATACAGTTAAGTTCGGTTCAAAATGTGAGAATGGTCTTTATCAGCGATATGAATGGAATGTTCCGCGTGATAATGATATTATCGATATGAATTCGTTTATTGATTACGTTTCAAAAGACCGTGAACAAGCCGATTCAGTCGATATCTTAAGGAATTATTTTAAAGATATTGATTGTTCTTTACTAAAAGGTTTTTGTTCTACTGTTGTAAAAAGAACAATTTATGATATTGTTTATAAAGATAGCAGAATTGAAGCGTGCTTTGATTCAGGTATGGCAGTCGGTGGCAGTAAAACGTCAGTTATATGCGAATTGGAATTGGAATTAGTTAACGGAAGTATTGATGATTTACTTTCAGTAGCAAAAATTGTTGAAGAAAATTCCGATTTTGTGCCGTCAAATGAGAGCAAATTTAAAAAATGTCTTAATTTATTAGGTATAGAGAAGTAGTATGAAGATTAGCAGTGTTACGAATTTTGATGTTATTATTGTCGGTGGCGGAAGCTCTGCACTTTTTTGTGCAGCTTATCTGTCTTCAATGTCATACGGAGCCAGTATTGCTATTGTCGAGACAAATCTGACTTTAGGGAAAAAACTTTCAATGACAGGTAACGGACGCTGTAATCTCTCAAATACAAACATTGATAAGAGCTTGTATAATACAGATGACAGATATAAACTTAATAAGGTTTTAAATTCTTTTTCACATATCAACACAATTGACTTCTTTGAAAATAAGCTCGGTGTTTTGACAATAAATAAAGATAATCTTATATATCCTGCAACACTTAAAAGTTCTACCGTTACTGACGGATTAAGATATTTTTGTAAGGAAAATAATGTCCATTTTATTCTTAATACCAGAGTAACTGACTTAAAGAAAGAATCATCTGAAAGATATCTCCTTGTTACGGCTAACAATAAAACTTTATCTGCAAAGTATGTTGTTCTTGCAACAGGAGGTGCCTCATATCCGAAGACAGGTTCTGACGGTCGATCATTTGCTTTATTGAAGAACTTCACTCAAAAGGAGGACTTTGTTAAACTGATACCTTCGTTAGTGCAGTTAAAAACAAAGAACACTTTTCCTGCAAAGCTTTCCGGAACACGAGTAAGAGCTTCCGTCAGTATTAATAATTCCCGTAAAGAAGTAGGAGAATTATTATTTACCGATTATGGTATATCCGGCATTCTTGTAATGCAATTATCCGGAATTCTTAATCGTTATTATGCCTCACTCGGAGCTTATCCGGTATTATCAGCTGATTTATTGCCTGACTACTCTTTCGAGGACATGATTACTCTTATGAATTCGCTTCGAGACACTAAAATCGGAACCCGAAAGATAAGCATGGCGTTACAGGGTATTATTCTTTCTGAAGTTGTTTATGAAGTTATCAATGAATCAGAGTATAAATCTCTTAACAGTAAAGCCTTATGCAATATGAATGATGCTGAAATTAAACGCGTTGTATCACTCCTTAAAGAATTAAAATTCAGGATCAGTGGTTCAATGGGCTTCGATAATGCTCAGGTAACAAGCGGAGGTCTTAAGCTTGCACAAGTATCTGACACCATGGAGCTCATCGGAACTGAAAATCTGTATGTTATCGGTGAGATGCTAAATGTTGACGGTCCTTGCGGCGGATATAACCTTCAGTGGGCATGGTCCTCAGCAGTGGCTGCTGCCGGAGGTATCTATGGAAAACTATGAAGTGAGCTTTAACGCTCATGAATTTCATGAAATCCATGATGAACTGCTTCTTGAAAAGAAGATAATAGAGAAGTTCGCTTTAAAAAATAAGCACTCAAAGACAGTTTTGAAAGATTATTATTCTCAAAAGAACAAACTTGAAATAATAAAGAAATCCATTGATGCAAGACATAAGCCTGATATCAAAATCATCTATAAATTTGTATTTATTCGTGTTAATGAATTCAAAAAGCATATCGATGACGTAAACAGTATCCTCAGTCTCAACTGTTCCGTCTCAAACAATAAACGTCCCCTGATTATAGGTATGGGACCTTGCGGGTTGTTTGCTGCACTGGTTTTGGCACATAACGGATATAAACCTATTATTATAGAACGCGGAAGCTGTGTAGAGGAACGCATACAAGATATAAAAGCCATCAGATCAAATGGCAAAATTAACAGTAACTCTAATATTCAATTCGGTGAGGGAGGAGCCGGTACATTTTCTGATGGGAAATTATATTCAGGTGTAACATCTGAATATAAAGAGTTTATACTTCGTAAATTCGTTGAGAACGGTGCGCCTTCTGACATAGTTTATGACAGTAATCCGCACATCGGAACAGATATTCTTCAATCAGTTATTGTCAATTTACGTAGAGAAATAGAAGCCTACGGCGGTGAAGTACACTTTAACTCACTGCTCAAGGATATTACCATAAATGACGGCTGTATTTCCGAAGCAGTAATTGAAAATCTAAAGACATCGATAACCGAAGCAATTCGGACAGATTGTATTATTCTCGCCATCGGCCACAGCAGTAGAGATACTTTGCGTATGCTCAACAAACACAATATAGTACTTCAAAATAAACCTTTTGCCGTCGGTGTAAGAATTGAGCATCTTCGTAAAAACATAGATATAAGTCAATACGGCTTTGATACATTTGATTATGATTTATTGTCTGCTGCCAATTATAAACTTGCCGTAGATACAAAGACCGGTAAGAAATTATATACTTTCTGTATGTGTCCGGGCGGGGAAGTAGTAGCTTCTCAATCAGACTCTGAATCAGTATGTACCAACGGAATGAGTTATCGAGCTCGTAATCTTATTAATTCGAATTCTGCACTTCTTGTACCGGTAGACGAAGATGATTACGGACATGATATTCTGGACGGAGTAAAATTTCAGGAGGAGCTTGAACATAAAGCTTATATAGCTGGCGGGAGCAACGGTTCGGCACCCGTTATGACTTACAAAGCTCTCAAAGACAGTACCGATAACTTTGAATTCGGAGAAGTAATCCCGTCATTTCTGCCAGGAACCTCGAAAAGCAATTTTAAAACTCTATTTAATGATATAATTTATGAGACTTTAGTTGACGGCATCGATAAGATGGGAAACAAGATTAAAGGCTTTAATAATGATGATGCTGTATTAACTGCAGTAGAAGCAAGAAGTTCTTCTCCTATAAGAATCCTTAGAGATCCTGAGACAAGAGAAAGCACAAGCGTTAAAGGTCTTTATCCTGCAGGAGAAGGCGCAGGATATGCAGGCGGAATTATGTCGTCCGCAATTGACGGAATTAAAACTGCTTTAAAAATAATCAACACGGAGGCAGAGTAAAATGAAACTTACTGTAAACGGTTGTTCAGGCGGGTATCCGTCCGCTTCAAGAGCATGCTCGTCTTATCTTCTTAACATAGACGGCAAGAATATTGTTTTTGATATGGGACCGGGTTCACTGATGAATCTTCAAAAAAGTATAGATATCGAAGACATTGATTTAATTGTTTTATCACATCTTCATTATGATCATTATTCGGATTTGCTTGCTATGAGTTATTCCTCCGGAATGCGTGCAAAGAGTAATATTTCAGTAAAGAGAATTCCTATTATTTTTCCTTTTAATGATAACTCCGATTCTTTTTTTAGAAATTCAGACAGATTCGAAGCAATTAATTTGAAGGAAAATTCAGTATTTGAATTCAAAGGAATAAAATTCGAGTTTTTTATTACAAGTCATCCTGTCGAATGTTATGCCGTTCGTCTTTCATTCGGAGACAAGATTTTCGCTTATTCAGGAGATATGAGCTTTACTACTCCGAATATAAGTTCCATTTTCGAAAATGCTGATTTAGCAGTGTTAGATTGCGGAGAACTTGATTTATATAACAAACCTCAGAAAGCACATCTGACTCCGAAGGAATGTTATTCGATATGTAGTGATAACAATGTAAAAAAGGCTATTCTCGGCCACATAATACCTCATTATTCCATCGAAAAGTATAATGAAGAATGCTTTAATTTACCTGAATGGAATTATATAATTGCTAAGGATAATGAATCATTTGAAATATAAGGAGTACTGACATGACACAGAAAAACACAGCTATAGTTACGGTTTTGGGCAAAGACAGAGTTGGAATTATTGCCTCCATTTCTTCAGTTCTTGCTGAAATGAATATTAATATCAAGGATATTTCCCAGACAATTCTTGATGATATTTTTACCATGGTCATGCTGGTTGATTTGAATAATGTAAATATTGAGCATTCAGGTATTGTAGAGAAGCTGGATAAAACCGGAGAAGAACTGGGAGTAAAAATTACAATACAGCATACTGATCTTTTTAATGCAATGCACCGTATCTGATTCGAGGTTAAATAAATATGATTACTGATTTTGAAGTTCTTGAGACTATGAAGATGTTTACAGAACAACATCTTGATATTCGTACCATTACTATGGGCATTTCTCTTATGGATTGCGCCGATGAGGATGTAAATAAGGCCTGTGACAAGATATATAATAAAATCTGCAAATATGCGCAGAACTTGGTTCAGGTAGGGGAGGATATTTCAAAAAAATATCGTGTACCGATTATTAATAAAAGAATATCCGTTACACCTATTTCGATAGTAGCTGCTGCCTCAAAGACTGATGATTACACACCTTTTGCTGTTGCTTTAGATAAAGCAGCAAAAACATGCGGTGTTAATTTCGTCGGTGGCTTCTCTGCTTTGGTTCAGAAAGGCTATACAAATTCTGATATTAAATTGATTAATTCAATTCCTGAAGCACTTGCTACAACTGATTTTGTTTGTTCCAGTGTTAATCTTGCTTCAACAAGAACCGGTATAAACATGGATGCAGTAAGGGATATGGGTAATATTATCAAGAAGACTGCAGAGAGAACTGCTGACAGAGATGCTATCGGTTGTGCAAAGCTTGTAGTTTTTGCAAATGCACCGGAAGATAATCCGTTTATGGCAGGTGCATTTCTCGGTACAGGTGAACCTGAATGTGTTATTAATGTCGGTATTTCAGGTCCCGGTGTTGTAAAACATGCTTTGGAATCGGTTAAAGGTCAGGATCTCGGTGTTGTTGCAGAGACCATAAAAAAGGCGGCTTTTAAAATTACTCGTGTCGGTGAGCTTGTTGCTCGCGAAGCATCCGAGAGACTTAATGTTCCTTTCGGAATAATTGATTTGTCTTTAGCACCTACTCCTGAAGTAGGAGATTCTGTTGCACGTCTTCTTGAAGAATTCGGTTTGGAAGAATGCGGAGGATGGGGAACAACTGCTTGTCTTGCCATGCTTAATGATGCAGTTAAGAAGGGTGGTACAATGGCTTCCTCATTTGTAGGCGGTTTGTCCGGTGCCTTCATACCTGTATCTGAAGATGAAGGTATGATTGCTGCTGCAAAGTCAGGCGGATTACGTCTTGAGAAACTTGAAGCAATGACTTGTGTTTGTTCTGTCGGTCTTGATATGATTGCAATTCCCGGTGATACATCAGCTGCAGTTATATCCGGAATAATTGCCGATGAGATGGCTCTCGGAACATTTAATAATAAAACAACGGCAGTAAGACTTATACCTGTTCCGGGTAAGACTGTCGGTGATGAGGTCGTATTCGGCGGACTTCTCGGTTCCGCTCCGATTATGCCTGTAAACAATAAATCCTGCGCTGAATTTATTAACAGGGGCGGAAGAATTCCTGCACCTATTCACAGTATGCGTAACTAATTAACCAAAATGATGTTTTAATATTTCGATTTTTATATTATAATATGCTTTGGTTGTAAGGAGTGTAGTGTGTAGATTGATATACCGAAAGTCTTTTCACTTCGATATATGAATCTACGAACTACCTCCTAGAGTTTTAATATTTTTTAAGGAGGAAATCATGGAAAAGATTTTCGAGACTATGATTGCCGGTCGTAAGTTTGTGGCTAAAACCGGTAAAATTGCTCAGTTTGCAAATGGTGCTGTTATGGCACAGTATGGTGACACAGTAGTTCTTTCAACAGTTACTGCTGCACCGGAACCTAAGGAAGGTATTGACTTTTTCCCACTTTCTGTTGATTTTGAAGAGAAGCAGTATGCAGTAGGAAAAATTCCCGGCGGATTCATTAAGAGAGAGGGAAGACCTACAGAGAAGGCTATTCTTACATCTCGTGTAATTGACCGCCCTATTCGTCCTTTATTCCCAAAGGATTTGAGAAATGATGTTGTTGTATCAAACCTTGTTATGTCTGTTGATCAGGATTGTTCACCTGAGATTACAGCAATGATCGGTACTTCAATTGCTATTGCAATTTCTGATATTCCTTGGAAAGGACCTATCGGTGGCGTTGTTCTCGGTTTGATTGACGGTAAGACTGTAATTAACCCTACACTTGAAGAGAGAGCTAAGTCAGATATGTATGTAACTCTCGCCGGAACATTGGATAAGATTTGTATGGTTGAAGCAGGTGCTAATGAAGTTCCTGATGAAGTTATGCTTCAGTCTATTGCAGATGGTCACGAAGTTATTAAAGAGATTTGCAAATTCATCAACGGCATTGTAGCTGAGATTGGTAAGCCAAAGTTTGAATATGCTTCAGCAGATGTACCTGAAGAAGTATTCAGCATGATTAAAGAATTTGCTTGGGACGATATGCGTAAGGCAGTTTTGTCAGATGATAAGAGTGTAAGAGACGCTAACGTTGCAGCATTGACTGAAAAGGTTACAGAGTTTATTACAGAGAAGGATGAGGAGCTTGTTAAGTATATTCCTGATTCTATTTATAAGCTTGAGAAGAAGGTAGTAAGAGACTATCTCTTCCGTGAGCATGTACGTGTTGACGGACGTGCTTTGGATGAGATTCGTCCTTTGTCATGTGATGTAGGAATTCTCCCTAGAGTTCACGGTTCATCTTTCTTCCAGAGAGGTCAGACACAGGTAGTTAACGTATGTACATTGGCTCCTTTGTCAGAGGCTCAGTCCATTGAAGGACTTGATGCAGGTGAGACATCAAAGAGATATATGCATCATTATAATTTCCCGGGTTATTCAGTAGGAGAGGCTAAGGCTTCAAGAAGCCCTGGACGTCGTGAGATTGGTCACGGTGCTCTTGCTGAAAGATCACTTGTTCCTGTTCTTCCTTCTGAGGAAGAGTTCCCATATGCAATCAGAACTGTATCCGAGATTACAATGTCTAACGGATCAACATCACAGGGTTCTGTTTGTGCATCTACTCTTTCACTTATGGATGCAGGTGTTCCGATTAAGCGTCCTGTTGCAGGTATTTCTTCAGGTTTGATTGTAAATGAAGAGGATGATAATGACTTCCTCGTATTTATGGATATTCAGGGTATCGAGGACTTCTTCGGTGATATGGACTTCAAGGTTGCAGGTACAACAGAAGGTATTACATCTATTCAGGTTGATATTAAGGTTGAAGGCCTTTCACTTGATATTATCAAGGCAGCTTTTGCTATGACACGTAAGGGTAGACTTAAAATTATTGATGAGATTATTCTCCCAAGAATTTCTGCTCCTCGTGCTGAACTTTCACAGTATGCACCACGTATTATCTCTATGAATATTCCTGTTGATAAGATTCGTGAGGTTATCGGTACAGGCGGAAAGGTAATCAACAAGATTATCGCTGATACAGGTGCTGAGATTAATATTAATGATGACGGTAAGCTCTTTATTTCTACACCTGACCTTGAGAAGGCAGATAAGGCAGTTAAGATTATTAACGGTATCATTGCAGATCCTGAAGTTGGTACTACATATACAGGTAAAGTAACTCGTATCATGGACTTCGGTGCATTCGTTGAATTCCTCCCTGGTAAGGAAGGTCTTGTACACATCTCAAAGCTCGCTTGGGAAAGAGTAGAGAAGGTTGAAGATGTTGTAAAAGAAGGCGATGAAGTAACAGTTAAGCTCGTTGAAATTGATAATCAAGGCAGACTTAACCTTTCAATACGTGACTGCACAGAGAAGCCAGAAGGTTACGTAGAGGAAGAACCACGTCGTCGTGACAATAACAGAGGCGGCAGAAACGATCGTAAGGGCGGTCGCGGCGGCTTTAATAAGCGTTTCGATAAGAAATTCGATAACGATGATGACGGTGAGTCAGACGAGCCTGCAAAGGGAAGAAGAATCGAATTCTGATTTTAGAATTAGCTTTTGATTTATTATAAGGGTGTCTCAATACTTAATTGAGACATCTTTTTTTCATAATCCGTATTTTTTTCTTGATATATTAAAAAATATATATATAATAATTCTGTCATTATTTTAAAGTTAAGAAGGGGAATTATGAATAAAACAGATTTAGTATTGAATGCAATTTCTGATGAAGAAATTAAAGATTCTGTATGTGAAATTGAAAGTATCATTCCTGATGAAACAGTAGAGGTAGATATTGTAGTAGTCGGAGCAGGAGCTTCCGGTGTTCCGGCAGCCGGTTTTGCGGCAGAAGCAGGAGCAAAGGTTGCTTTACTTCAGAAGGAAGCAGAAGTAGTATCACAAGGTAATTGCGCATCAGCAATTATTAAATCCAAGTCAACCGAAGCCGGTCTGGCAAAATGGATTCACCATACAAATTCTTTGTGTGACTGGAGAGCTGATACCAAACAACTCAGAGCATATATTAATCACTCTGAAGAGGCTCTGATGTGGGTTTTTAATCGAGCAGGATTCACATCTGAGACAGAATACGGTGACGGTTCAAAAGTTGATAATAACAGTGAAAGTGCAAAACTATTAAATGACGGAGACAAGCTTTGTGCATTCAGAAGCACGAGTAATGATTTTACCGGTTTATGGAAAGACAGAGATAACACCTATGACTATGGTAATGATCATTGTTATTTCTGGGCACCTTGGATTGGTCCGAAGCCTTACAATGTAGGAAATGCTCTGCGTAATATAGTAAAGAAGCTTGAAAACAAATATGATAACTTCAAGGTTTACTACAATACGCCTGCTGTACAGATTATTAAGGAAAATAACAAGGTAGTAGGAGTGTACGGAAAGAATAAAGAAGGAAAATATATCAGATTCAATGCTTCTAAAGCTGTAATCCTTGCTACAGGAGACTACACAAATAATAAGGCAATGGTAAATCATTGGTGTCCTGAAATCTCAGAGTTTGACAAAAAACAATTCAACAAAACAGGTGATGGTCACATCATGGCACTGTCAGCCGGAGCCAAAATGGAAAATACCGGTCATACAAAAATGATGCATGATTTTGATTCAGCATTAATGTTTGAAGAACCGTTTCTCTTTCTTAATATGGAAGGTAAGCGCTTTACAAATGAATATACAGGTTTTGTATACATGGGCAATATTCTTAAATATGAGCCGAAATACAAAGGAAAAATGCTTGATGAACATCATAAAGACGACGGTTCAAGAGGATGGTATTGCACCATTTATGACGATAACTACGTAAACTGGTCTAAGGATGAATTCGTAGACGGAATGGTACCGCCGTTTGTAATGGAAAAATTCATACCAGGTGCTGTTGAGAATCCACAAGGAGTTTTCAAGAACCTTATAGACTTACATAAATGTGACACCTTAGAAGAATTATCAAAGGAACTTGATATACCATATGATGAAATGAAGAAATCTATTAATCGTTATAACGAATTATGTGACAAAGGTTCTGATGATGATTTTGGTAAACCATCAAAGTATATGCACAAAATTGAGAAGGCTCCGTTCTGGGGTGCCAGAAAACATATCAGAGTATCAGCTGAAGTTTCAGGAGTAATTGTTAATGAGAATTCTCAAGCTTTAGATTCTCAAGGAAAAGTAATTGAAGGACTTTATTGCGTCGGAAATCTCGGCGGACAATTCTACGGCGGAAACGATTATCCGTTCCACCAAACAGGATTATCACTTGGTAAGTGCTATACATTCGGTATGATTGCAGCAAAGCACGCTTTAGGAATTTTATAATCAATAACTAAACAGAGGTGGCAGTTTTTTAGTTTTCTTTATTATGAATAAACGACTGCCACCTGTATTTTTATTATTATCTAATTCGGTATAATAATAATTTTGGTGAATTAGGAAGAAGAGAATCAATTACTAATGATGATTTATT
>JAKSRF010000028.1 GCA_024403755.1 Clostridia bacterium | reverse complement strand
AAAAAGACGCGGTGCACTTAACTCATGCACCGCATCTTTGACTTACATACTTATATACCCGTTAAATATCGAGTAATCCACTTATTTAAATATTCTTATTTAACAAGAATATCATAAACAGTCTGTGTCATCTCTTCCTTGTTGATACAAGTATTATGTAATACAGGCTTCTGCTCAAGATCCTTTATACCTTCAGGAATCGGAAGACCGCTTTCTTCTGACAACTCCTTAATGATAACTGCATTATCCTTACCGTCACTGTTGTAATCAGCACCCCTAATGGCATCCATAACAGAAGGAGCGAACTTAAACGGAGAAGCAGTTGAAGCGAAAATAGTCTTTGCTTCATCATTAGATCTCTGATGATAACGATTATAAATATTAAAGCCTACACTTGTATGTGTATCGATTACGTGATCAGTACGATCATATACATCAATAATTGTCTTCGTTATACCGGTCTCGTCAGCAAAGCCTCCGACAAACTGCTTCTGTAAAGCCTTAAGTGTTGCCGGATCTACCGAATACTTTCCATCCTTATTAAGAGAATTCATCCATTCCGTAACACGGTCTGCATTATGTCCTGTTACCTCGTAAAGCAAACGCTCAAGATTAGAAGAAATAAGGATATCCATTGAAGGTGAATTTGTCTTAAAGAACTCACGATTACGATCATATGTACCTGTAGCAAAGAAATCACACAAAACCTTATTCTTGTTTGAAGCACAAATGAGTTTCTTTACAGGAACACCGAGCTGTTTTGCATACCAAGCTGCAAGAATATTACCAAAGTTTCCTGTAGGAACAACAACATTGATTGGCTCGCCCTCTGAGATTTTCTCACGGCGCCACAAATCCACATATGAATATACGTAATATGCAATCTGCGGAACAAGACGTCCCCAGTTGATGGAGTTTGCAGAAGACAACATAATACCTGCATTGTTAAGCTTTGTATTAAAGTCCTCATCACCGAAAATCTTCTTTACACCTGTCTGTGCATCGTCAAAGCAACCGTTAACTGCAACAACATGTGTATTCTTTCCGGTTGTAGTAATCATCTGAAGCTTCTGTGCTTCAGATACACCGTCAGACGGATAGAAAACAATTATCTCAGTTCCCGGAAGATCCTTGAAGCCTTCGAGAGCAGCTTTACCTGTATCACCTGAAGTTGCAGTAAGAATACAGATTTTCTTCTTCTCGCCTGTCTTGCGAAGAGAAGCTGTCATTAAATGCGGAAGAAGCTGGAGAGCAACATCCTTGAAGGCTGCCGTCGGACCGTGCCACAATTCAAGAATATATTCTCTGTCATTATATTCATTCAACTGAACAAGCGGAACAGTATCCTCGCCCCACTTTTCCTCGTCATATGCCGCACGGGTATACTCGAGAAGCTCGTCATGTGTGAATTCCTCAAGGAACTTAGAAAGAACCAAAGCAGATATCTCACAATACTTCATGTTTTTCATTTCTTCAAATTCAGAAGCGCTGATTGTCGGAATTGTCTCAGGTACAAACAAACCACCGTCCGGTGCAATTCCCTTTACTATTGCCTCTGAAGCCGTAAATTTACGGTCATATCCTCTTGTGCTGACATATTTCATAAATTATTCCTCCGAATAAATCTTTTATATCTGAATATACTTCCCGAAAATGGGCCTATCAGTTACTGACTCTCGTCTTCCTTACTCTCATCAGTCTCACCGTCGTCGGCAAACTTATCAACATATTTTTCCAAAACAGATGCTACTTCAGGATCATCCTTATACTCGCCAAGCTCTGATACCAAAAAATCGAGTCTTTCCTGATTGGCATCAGCCGATTTAAGTTTAACGGCTGCCGGAACTGCCAGGAAATAAACGACTAATCCTATTACTATGAGCACTACCGCTCCTATGGCAATGTTGATTGCTGTTCGCATTTTGTCGGCCGGAGTTCGCATAGATTCTATCTCTATATCATCATTTATCTGCTCATCACCTGAAGCCGCGGAGCGCATCATTACCTCACGACGTTCTCTGTCACTGGCCATCTTAAAATCTTCACTGCCGTGCTGAGCACGCATAAGAATCGGTGCCTGCATTCCCTCACGACTGCCGTCGCCCTTACCTGTAGCATTCTTACCTGAACCGGTAGTTGCTGCCGGCTTCTTATCGCCTCTTCCGATTGAATCTCTTATCTGCTTAAGTGACTCCTGAGCGACATAAAGATTATTCTGTGTTGTAAGAATCTTTTTAATTGAATATTCAACGCTTTCGGAAGCTCTCTTAAACTCATATTCTCTTGCAAGGCATAAACCGAATATCAATGCAGGATCGCCCCAATCCGGATAATTTACAATAAGCGGCTTGAGAAAAATCTGTGCTACATCAGTACCCTCGGATTGTGCATTAATAAGGGCACGGTTATACTGCTTTGCTGCATTTACACGTGTCTCAGGACTTATGTTAAGAAACATAAGATCCACATCTGTTATCGGTGTTATCTGCAAAAGCAGATTTCTGTAATCATACATATCCGTACTATCTCCCTGCATTTATCAGTTCGCGTATTGTTCCTCTTATCTCGCCTGCAAGATAAAGTGAACCGAGTATAACAAGTGACGAATCCGTGGCCTGAGTATACTTCCAGGCTTCCTCAGTTGCACTTATTGCATCCTCGAAAACCTTATCCTCACTGAAATCGTCCCTATTATACACGAACTTGATTTTATTATAAAGCACATCAGGCTCAAAGGTTCGTGGATTATTTACCTTCGTCACAAAGAATGTTTGTACATTTGGCAACAATTCTTTGAAAAGCTTTAGCATGCTGTCCATGTCTTTATCCTTCATTGCACCGATTAAGACATTAACCTTGCCTTCTCCGGTTATTCCCAATCCCTCAAGCACTTTCCCAAAGCTTAATATGCCTTGCGGATTATGACCGCCGTCCATTATTACAAGCGGTTTCTTACTGAGAATTTCTGCCCTGCTCTTCCACCTTGCCTTAGATATTCCGAGAGTAATAATCCTGCTGTCAATTCCCATCATTTGGGCACATTCTATTGCCATAGCCGCATTCTGTATTTGATGCTCGCCGAGAAGAGTAGTGGTGTATTCCCGTCCCGCATAGGTAAAACTCATGGTTCCTTCTTCAGACGAATAAAATACCTGTTGCTTCATGTCAGGTTTTACAAATGAATACGGTGCACTAAGCTCCGTTGCTCTGTTAACAAGTGTAGTACGAACAAGATTTGCCTCGTCACTGTCAAGCAACAGGGTTACGTCCGGATCAAGAAACAACGCCGGCACTTCCGGCTTTATTATTCCCGCCTTCTCTGCAGTAATCTTGTCTATGGTATCACCGAGTCGATCACTGTGATCCATACCCATAGCAGTAATCATCGTGCATATCGGTTTATCCATAACATTGGTGGAATCCAGTCTTCCTCCGAGTCCGGTCTCGAGAACAACAATATCTGTCTTCTCGTCTCTGAACCACAAAAAGGCTATTGCCGTTACCAGTTCAAACTCGGTAGGCGGCTCCATTCCGCCGTCAATCAGCTCCTGTGAAGCTTTCTTTACCATATCTGAATACTCGACAAGCTTATCGTTCGGTATCTCACCGACACTGTCGTCATCTATAAATGCGTCCAAATCCGATGCACTGTTTAATATTCTCATACGTTCGTTAAAACGCTCCAGAAAAGGCGAAGTGTATATTCCGACCTTACTGCCGTTCTGCGCCAAAATCGAACTCAAAAATGCAACTGTTGAGCCCTTGCCGTTAGTACCGGCAATATGAATGACATTAAGTCCCTTATGAGGATTACCGAGTTTGTCCAGAAGTGAATTTATTCTGTCGAGTCCGAGATTAATACCGAATTTCAAAGCATCCTTAAGAAACTCCGGCTCATTACTGTTATTATTTGCCATTTGCAATCACTTCTTTCTTCTTGTTCCTAAATACAAAAAGCTTACTGAGTACATAATTTGCGAAAATCTCAATTACCATGACTATTACCTTTACCAGATATAAATATGTAAACGTAAAGCCTATAATCACGAACATTGTATTGTCTTTGGGTATTTGGAACCCCTTTTCGAGAATTAATGTAAGTAAAAACTGTAACCCCTCTTCAAGAACCACCAAAGTAACTACTCTGGCTGCAAAAAAACTGACCAACTCTTTAAAAAACGGTCCCTTGGATTTAAATACATATGCTCGGTTGGTAAGAAAAGCCACGGTTACGGCAACTACCCAAGCGATAAAAATATTTAGGAAATCTATAACATCTAAATTAAATAATTTGAGATCAAACGTAATCAGTTTGTCGCAAATTATATAAACTATCATGTTAACCAATGTGGTAACGCCACCGAAGAAAATATATACAATAATGCTGCGGATTTTCTCCTGCTCCGGTGTTAAATTCTCACCGTAAAAAATTGTTTTAAGTGTACTCATAATGCCTCCTTTATATGTTATACGCGTTTGGCACGCGGCACAGCCTTGGATTTACTTATTCTGTTTATTGTAGCCGCAATGAGTATAATCAAAATTCCTTCAGCAGCTGCAACCAAAACAAAAACCAGAAACAAAACCTTATATTCAGTCTCGTAATTCTTTTCTTCTATCTGATACTCTATAAATTCCATGGTTTCTTCATCAAGCCGATAGAACTGAGTCTTTCCGTCCTCGTCCTTAAAATACGCTATGAAATCACCGTTATCGTTGGCAAAGCCGGATATCTCCACATCATTAACAATTTTGTTCGAAGAAGAAAAGCCGCTCGGAACAAGGCTTGCGACAGGAATTTGAGCCGGTGTAAGAATTTTACTGGTTTTAATTATCACACCTGCATTAAATCTTGTCGTGGAACGCGTATTAATGTTATAGAAATACAAATCCTCTTTCCCATTCTCATCCTGCAGATAAACCAACACACTGGACACATCATCTCTTGCAAATACAGGCACGTCATAACCGTTTATCTGTCTGGTTGTTTGAACAAAACCGTCAGGTATGGAAAGTGATTGCGGAAAATCCGCGAAGTTATATGCCTTTCCGTATGTATCAATAAGTCCCGCACCGACAGGAATTAAATTCTCCGGACGAAGTACTATTATGTAATAAACCTTCTTTGTATATCCGTCCTCTGCAGTAATCTCAATGGTTACCGTGTTTTTACCGTAATCTAAATCCGTGTTACCGACGACTCTTATTGAAGCCTTACTGTTACTGGTAACAGCTGTTACTACAACATCGGTAACATCTTTACTTATCTGAGCCTGGTAAATCATATCATCTTCATTAAAAGCCGGAACCAAATCATATCCGTTCAGCTTTAAATCTGTAATAGACGCATCATTTGAAACTCCGGAAGACAAAGTAACAGTTATGCCATCCTCTAGATTAATTATAGAGAACTCGCCGCTGCTTTCCTTAAAATCCTTAGCATTTGTAAGGTAAAATCTGGTACTGTCCGGAGCATTATCGATTACTCTGAACCTGAGATTCATAAGAGCAACCGAAGAAGTCGAAGAGAACGATGGATCTATCAAAGTCTCGGAATCATCTATACTTCCGTCTTCAATCATTGCTGCCTGCTCCGCCAACTGATTTATTGCAATTTCATCTCGCCCGAAAAGGACAACCAAACCGTCCTCAACCTCATTATCATCGTATGTCAGATTGAAATTCTCCGGAAGGCCCGCAACCTCTGCGGCCTCAAACATAACTGCCTCTGTATCAAAATGGAAATCTATTCCGCCGAAGCTTACAATATTCGGAAAATTGTCTGCAACAACACTTACAACAATCTCATCACCGCTGCTGGCAACTTGTTTATTGGCTGTAAGCGACAGATTAATCAGACTGGAAGCAGATGCTTTATAGCCGGCCAAGGAACTCAAAAATGCAGAAAACAAAACAGCCGTCACAACAACTGTACACACCGCTCTGCATATGGACTTACCGATAAATATTTTTGTATTCACTCTATGTCCGACTTTAAACAAAACCCAAATTCCTTTTAAAACATATTAATACATAATAATTATACTAATATGCATAAGTTATGGCAAATGTTGATAAAGCTTTCGCAGAATTTTTATATATCAAAGAATATGGCTGAACTTTCTTCCCAACCAATGCCTTCCTGAACGATTTCCGCACGGATATCGTAATCACCGCTTATGAAATATTCATCAATCCTGTCTTCAAGTGATACAACTACATCAACTGAATCATCAGTCTCCAGAACACCCTCTTTCATTATCGGAAGGTGAATATAATCTCTGTCAATCTCATTGCCTTCGGCGTCTACTACGCTTATACCGAGATAAATCGGATATTTGCCTGATGACATATTCTCTATTGCTGAGCCGGTATTCTTTATGCGTATGAAGCCGTCTACGGTCTCGTCGTTAATCGATATATCTCCTGAAAGAATAAAAGTTGCTTCATTTGTGCTTATTAAGTCTCTGTCAGCCGTAAGCGGCATATACCAATAGTGACCTACAGATACAAATTTTAATACAATAAAGAAAACCGCCGTTGCCGCGATTACGCCTTTCATATTCATGTCAGATTGTTGTTCGCCGTTAACGGCCGAGTCTATTTTTTTACACAGGGATGTTGTGAAGCTGCGCTTTTCGATAAGGAAAAAAGCTATTCGATTTCTGATAATTTCCGCTATAGTACCTATTATCCAGATAAATATTACGGAACAAATCGCATATAAAGCACGTTTCCAACCGTGAAGAGCATCAGCGTCAACAGGAACAGTCATTATTCGATCCCACAAATAAACATACCAAACCGGAACCTGATGAAAGCAATATACACCGAGTGTTGTACTTGCAAGAAAATTGATGATACGTGACGACTTAACCTTGAGAGCTTTAAAACAAAAGAAAAGTGAATAAGCCATTACCATATTAGGTATCGATTGAAGCTGTGCCCTGAAGCAATCGGCATATTCTCCGGCTATACGAAGAATATAAAGTCTTGATGTAGTGTAATCACCGAGAGACCTGAAAAATACCATCGGAACCCAACATACCGCAAACAGAAAAAGACAATTGAGCGGTTTGGATAAAAATCTGCCGATTCTCTCCGGCAAACCATAATGCTTAAAATATCCCGTAAGCAGATATATATAAAGCATTACCCAGGTATCGTGAACAAGATAGCCGTTACCGACCATAATGGTTGAATATAATGATAAAAGAACAAAAAGCACAGTCAGCATCCATGTCAACAACTTGCGAGGAGCCTTATTAATAAGCATATTGAGTGCAGGCGACAAAAGAACGATTATTATATAGCAACCGGCAAACCAAAGCGGTCCCCTGCTTACAGGCAAAAGTGCCGCAACCAGATTGCTTTTATCTGCCAAACCTATGCACATCATTACTATCGTAAGGGGAACCGTGTACATTACTACTGTAAGCCATGTATGAATTACCCTGCTGAACTTGAAATCCTTATCAGTCGAAAACCAGGCACTGATGATTACAAAAACGCTGCAGGCAACACGCGAAAGACTTGAAGCACCGTAATAAAACAAAACAGCGGAAAACGATGAAAATTCGGTTATACCGCTCTGTCCGATAAAATGATCGGCAACTATCGCAAGTATGCATAATATACGCAAAATCTCTATATTTGAACTTCGAATTTTACGAGTAACTGTTTGTGCTTCCAAAGCCGATTCTCCTTAATAATAACAAATGCCATAATATTATACATTATTATACAAATTTCTGTAACCACATCAGAACCGTTCTGAATCATGTATACTTACATGCTACTCAAAAAAAAGAAAAACAATAACAACAAAATCGCAATTTATACAGAAAATTTAATAGTTTTCAATTCTGCAAATAGTATATACTTATGCACCGTTTTTATACAAATTGCACAAATAATTGTGCGGTTTGTATAATTACTTGTAGCAATTATTTAATAGTGTGCTAAAATGAAGGCACAAAAAATAAAGATAGCTTAAGCTATTAACAACGGAGGTAAATTATGAAGAAAAAACTTTTAAGTTTGATCATGGCAACAACAATGCTTTTTGCCGGTCTCTTCACAGCTTGCTCTGGCTCTTCAGGTGATTCAGGTAAGGGCGGCAAGAAGGTTGGCGTTTCAATGCCGACAAAGGATCTTCAGAGATGGAACCAGGATGGTGACAACATGAAGAAGCAGTTAGAGGCTGCAGGCTATGAGGTAGATTTGCAGTACGCTTCTAACGATATCAACACACAGGTATCTCAGATTGAGAACATGATTAACAATGGTTGTTCAGTTCTCGTTATCGCTTCTATCGACGGTGAATCATTGGGTACTGTTCTCCAGCAGGCTAAGGAGAAGAATATTCCGGTTATCGCTTATGACCGTTTGATCATGAATTCAGATGCTGTTACATATTATGCAACATTTGATAACTATAAGGTTGGTAAATTCCAGGGCGAGTATATCAGAGATCAGCTTGATCTTGAAAATGCTGCAGGTCCTTTCAACATTGAGCTCGTTACAGGTGACCCTGGTGACAACAATGCAAGATTCTTCTTTAAAGGTGCTATGGATGTTCTTCAGCCTTACATAGATTCAGGTAAGCTCGTTGTAGTATCAGGTCAGACATCATTCGAAGAAGTTGCTACAGCCGGTTGGGCTTCTGATGCAGCTCAGGCAAGAATGGAAGCTATTCTTTCAGGTAACTATGCTGACGGTACACAGCTTGATGCAGTTATGTGTTCTAACGACTCTACAGCTTTCGGTGTAGCTAATGCTCTTGCTTCTAACTACACAGGTAAGTACCCAATCATCACAGGTCAGGACTGCGATATTGCTAACGTTAAGAATATTCTTGCAGACAAGCAGTCAATGTCAATCTTTAAGGATACTCGTGATCTCGCTTCTAAGGTAGTTGAGATGGTACAGGCTATTCTCGAGGGTAAGGAAGCTCCTGTTAACGATAAAGAGACATATGACAATGGTAAGGGTATTGTACCTTCATATCTCTGTGAGCCTAAGTTCGCTGATAAGAATAACTACAAGGAACTCCTTATCGACTCAGGTTATTACACAGAAGATCAGCTTGCTTGATCAGATGTTTTACTAGGTCTCGACCTATTAAATTGATTTTCAATTAAACGTATCGGGTCCCCTTATTTTCAAATCAGAACTTAAGGGGACCTTTTATGTAATTATTCGATTAGTATAGACAAGGAGGAATGAAATTGGCCAAGATATTGCTTGAAATGAAAAGTATTACCAAGACATTCCCTGGCGTAAAGGCACTTGATAACGTAAACCTGCAGGTTGAAGAAGGCGAGATACATGCACTTGTAGGCGAGAACGGTGCCGGAAAATCTACACTTATGAACGTGTTAAGCGGTATTTATCCTTATGGTTCATATGAAGGACAGATTTTCTATAATGGTGAAGAATGTCATTTTACAAACACCAAAGACAGTGAACGTAAGGGCATTGTAATTATCCACCAGGAACTCGCATTGGTTCCATATATGACTATCGGAGAGAATATGTTTCTCGGTAACGAGCAAGGTAATCCTCTCAAAATTAATTGGCATGATACTTACGGTAAAGGAGACGAATACCTACGCATAGTAGGACTCAGCGAGTCTTCCCGAACCTTAATTAAAGATATAGGTGTAGGTAAGCAACAGCTTGTTGAGATTGCAAAGGCACTTGCCAAGAATGCAAGGCTTTTGATTCTTGATGAGCCTACCTCATCACTTAACGAGAATGAATCAAAGCATTTATTGGATTTACTCTTAAAATTCAAAGAAGAAGGTCTCACTTCTATTATTATTTCTCACAAATTGAACGAGGTATCTTATGTTGCCGATAAGATTACCGTAGTAAGAGACGGTTCCACTATCGAGACACTTGTTAAGGGTGTGGATGATTTCTCTGAAGCACGTATCATTAAAGGCATGGTTGGACGTGATTTAAGCGATCGTTTCCCTGCTCGTGAATCAAATATCGGTGACGTTTGTTTCGAAGTCAGAGATTGGAATGTATACCATCCGCTCTATTCAGAACGTAAGGTTGTTAATAACGTCAATTTCTATTTGCGCCGCGGTGAGGTTCTCGGTATTTCCGGACTTAACGGTGCCGGCAGAACCGAGCTTGCCATGAGTATATTCGGTAAATCCTATGGTGACAAGATATCCGGTACCTTAATAAAGGACGGAAAGGTTATCAAACTCAATACAACAAAGGATGCAATAAAAAACAAGATTGCTTATGTTACTGAGGATCGTAAGGGTAACGGACTCATTCTTACAAACCCGATTAAGACCAATACTACTCTCTCTAACCTTAAGGGCGTAAGCACCAGCGGAATCATTGACCGTGATAAGGAATTCAGTGTTGCTGTTGACTACAAGGAGAAACTTAAAACTAAGTGTCCTACGGTAGAACAATATGTCGGCAACTTAAGCGGTGGTAATCAGCAAAAGGTTCTTCTTGCAAAATGGATGTTTGCAGATCCTGATATTCTTATTCTTGATGAACCTACCCGTGGTATCGATGTCGGTGCTAAATACGAGATTTACTGTATAATTAATCAGTTGGTTGAAGAAGGAAAATCAGTAATTATGATTTCATCCGAGTTGCCTGAGCTTTTGGGCATGAGTGACAGAATCTATGTTATGAGTGAAGGTCGATTCGTCGGTGAGTTGGATGGTGAAGAAGCAACTCAGGAAAAGATTATGTCACTCATCGTAAACGATAACACGAAGGGAGAATAAAATAATGAACAATAGTAAAGTTCTTGATTTCGTGAAGAAGTATACCATGGTATTCGTTTTGATTGCCGTAGTTGCTTACTTCTATGTAAAAACGGGCGGCGGTATTTTGTTACCGAGTAACATAAGTAACCTTATCTCACAGAATGCTTATGTATTTGTATTGGCAACAGGTATGCTTCTCTGTATCCTTACCGGTGGTAACATCGATCTTTCCGCAGGTTCAGTTGTATGCTTTGTAGGTGCTGTAGGTGCAACACTTATGCAATCTAAGGGAATGCCTGCTTGGGAAGCAGTCATTGCAATGTTTGTTGTCGGTACACTTATCGGTGCAACACAGGCTTTCTGGATTGCTTACGTTCGAATTCCGCCATTCATTGTTACCCTTGCCGGAATGCTTATTTTCCGAGGCTTAAGTAACGTTGTACTTGACGGTCTTACTGTTACAATTGCAGATCAGACAGGCTTTGTAAATGTTTTCGGCGGTGGTGCTGATTGCTATATTAAGGATTTCTTCGGTAACCCTGGCGGAATTAATGTAACATGTATTCTTGCAGGTATTCTTGCAATCGTTATCTTTGTCGGAATCAATGTAAGAGGTCGTATGGTTCGTCAGAAGAAGAATTATGAGGTTGAGAATTTTGCTCCTTGGGCAACTAAGCTCATCATAATCTCTGCCGTAATCGCTGCATTCGCAGTTCGTCTTGCTCAGTACAAAGGTATTCCTAACGTTCTCCTTATCGTTGTCGGTGTTATTGTTATTTATTCTTACATTACATCAAATACTACTACAGGACGTTATTTCTACGCAGTAGGCGGTAACGAGAAGGCAACTAAGCTTTCCGGTATTAACACAAATAAGGTTTATTTCCTTGCTTACACAAACATGGGCTTCCTCGCTGCTCTTGCAGGTATGATTACAATTGCACGTATGACATCAGCTCAGCCTACATACGGTCAGAACTACGAGATGGATGCTATTGCTTCCTGCTTCATCGGTGGTGCTTCTGCATACGGTGGAATCGGTACAGTTCCTAGCGTTATCATCGGTGCTCTTCTCATGGGTGTTATCAACCTCGGTATGTTCTCAATGGGTGTTGATCAGAATATGCAGAAGGTTGTAAAGGGTCTTGTTCTTCTTGCAGCTGTTATCTTTGACGTTGTTTCAAAGCGTGGCGGTAAGTTTATAGCTAAGAGCTGATTTAAATTACAACACATAAAAAGCAAAGGGACTGTCTCAAAGTGATTGATTCACTAAGAGGCAGCCCCCTTCTTTTATAAAAAAATAAGTTCATTATGAACCTGTTTTCTCCTTGACAATATTAGATTGTAGCTTCAAAATGTAGTCATGCGTAGGATTAGTATTTACAACAAAAAAGCTTTTACATTGATTGAGTTAGTACTGGTAATGTTCATTATCTGTCTTTTGGCTTACGCAGTTTATCGCAGCAGTGCTGAAAACATTCTCCGGGCCAGAAGTGATTCTGCCGAAGCGGAAGAATACTTTTCGAGTTTGAATGATATTGAATTCACATTTGAGACCGCAAACAACCTCTCATAAGCTTCATTAATAAAAAGAACAGCCGCTTCTGTCAGGACCGTCACTTCCGGACACATAATGAGAATTGAATTCCATATTTATTTCCTTCAGTTCCTTCTTACCGTCAATATATTGCTGATACATCTCAGCAAGTCCGGGCATACAATCATCACAACCGCCGTAACTGTTTCCGAGCGCCTCGGAAACTATTCTCTCTCGTTCTTCCCTCGTTGTATCCTTTATTAAAATACTCATTTTATCTCTCCTGTTTATCTGTTACATATTTCTATCAACATAGCATTTGTTACTTCAATGAAGTCAACCTTGGGTTCTTCCTTGCAATTGACGCATAAGGTAAGCTTGTAGCCTTCCAATCCGTTGAAGCTTAGGAAAGCATAACCCTCTCCTATGTTGCTGCTTACCGAAGTTAAACCGAGTCCCGTACATTTAATATAACTTTCCTTCTTCGTCCAAAGTTCGGTAAAAAGCAAATCAACTTCATCTTCGGAAGCTGCAGCAAGAGATGCCTGCTCCCTCTCATCGAAAATGCGTTTTGCAATCCTTGAATCATATTCAGTTACGGCTTCTATATCACATCCGATATCACACTTCATATCTGTTATCGCACATACCGCTCTGCTTCCGGAATGCGATATATTAAAGTTGAATTTTCTGTCTTTAAGGTAAGGTTTTCCGTTCTTACCGGTCTCAAACTCTATTGCTTTATCGTATCCGTTATGTTTAAGTGCATAAATCAGCAGTGCTTCTGACAAAATCGAAAGCTTTCTATCCGTATCACGATACATTCGCTTTACACGTTCAATCCTTGCAGGCGACACAAACTCATAAAGTGCGTTATATAACTTCTCATCGTCTAAAACACCGATATCGGCAGAATATACTTCGATAGCCTTTAAGTTATCAAGCATTGTACTTAATCCTCTTTAGAACCGTCAGGTTCAAAGAAACCTAATTCCTTAAGACTTTTAACAGCGCGATCAAGATAAGAATCATCTGCCAAAGGCCATGAGAAACCGAGGCGATACAAAACATTAGTTGTAAACGAATTATCGGTATCTACCTCATGAACTCCGGCAATATCGTATGCTGAAATTCCGTTTAAACTGCTGTCAATTCTATTTTCTGATAATTGAGCACGGAATTCCTCATAATACTTATCGTCTTCTTCCGCAATCAAATCAATTCCGTTCTTTTTGCAAATATCGATAATCTTCATCTTATCAAAGCCATAACGATTATCCGCATTAAATGCAGTAAATTTATCGTTGGTTCCCGACAATAGTACAACTGCACGTGCAGAATAATCTATCGGCGAGAAGCGTATAGAATCCATGACATGGCCCAGCGGATATTTACCCATAATACAGAAGCCGTGCAAGCCGCTGATAAACATATTAGTATCCCTATCCGTCCTGAATTCTCCGTCACTGCAGCGGCCGATAAGATTACCTATACGTATTACCTTGGCACGAAGTGCTTTCTCTTCTATTGCATCAAATACACGAAGTTCAGCCTGATATTTTGATTTTGCATAATCATTACCCATATCATCGATTACAAACAATTCATTCTCATGCATCTTTAATGCGCGTGCATATGTATCCTCCGTATGCATTCCCGGAACAGATACTGTCGATACCTGAATCAACTTAATATCTCGCTTTACACAAATATCAATAAGCAATTCGACGCCCTTAACATTTATTGTCTCAATATCATCATCAGCTGTAAAGAAATCAACGCATGCGGCACAATTAAGTACTGTATTTATTGTTAACGGTTCGATTGTGTCAGCAAGAGACATATCAGTAATATCTCCGTCAATCACCGTAATTCTGTCAGCAATTGCCTTATTAAAATCATCACCGAAATAATAAGTAAGTACGGTCTTGAGATGAATCTCAGAGCTCTCATACACACCCGGTCTCGCCAAGCAGTAGATATGTCCGCTCTCATTATCTATAAGTTCCTTCAACACATGAGCACCAATAAATCCTGTTGCCTCCGTAAGAAGAACATTACCGAGACTCTCACGCTCAACCTCAGAAGCATACTGTGTAAGATTCCATTGAAGTGCCGGTCTTGTGCCGAGGTTACCTTTATCATATACGGAAGAAGTCTCTTCCTCTCCCTTCTTCTCTATTAACAGAGCCATTGCTTCAGGTGTAGGATTATCAAATATATCACCATACTTTATGTCGACATTTTCTGACATAAGGCTCATTGTAAGCTGGGCTGCAGCAAGCGGCGTACCACCAAGTTCAAAGAAGTTCTCATCAACAAACACTTCATCCATGCCGAGAGCAGAAGCAAACATATCACACATGCGTTTCTCTCCGGCATTACGTGCGATATTCCCTGAACGTGAGCAAACATCAGAGTAAATACTTACATCAGATGTTTCCGGTAAATTCTTTATATCTATCTTACCGCTGTCAGTCACAGGCATCTCGTCAAGCTTGATAAGCGCAGACGGAACCATATTATATGTAAGCTTACTCTTTATATACTTTGTAAGCTCTTCCGGTGTAACATCACCGTCTGAAGTATAGAAGCCGGCAAGATAGTCTTCAGAACCGTTGTTGCGTACAATTACCTTACACTGCAAAACCGAATCATGTGAAAGAATAAGATTCTCAATCTCATCCAATTCAACTCTGATACCGCGAAGCTTAATCTGATTGTCAGTTCTTCCGCAGAAGTCAATCTCACCATCAGCATTCATTCGCACTATATCACCGCTTCGGTAAGCATGAAGGCCGCCGATGTTAATGAACGACTCTGATGTTTTAACCGGAAGATTCACGTATCCCCTGCCTACGCAGATTCCGCAAATGAGAAGCTCACCGGTAGCATACGGAGGCAAAATATTCATATTCCTGTCTACAACATACAACTTAACATTACCGATAGGACGTCCGATTGTAATTCGGTCACTCGAATGCAATTCCTTTACGGCACAGCACTGTGTTGTCTCTGTAGTACCATAGCTGTTCAAGATTTGAAGCTCCGGAGCAAACTCATGAAGTGAATCATAAAGTTGAGGATTAAAAGCTTCTTCTCCGACCATAATACCGCTTAAATTCTTAAATATCTCGTCCATGCCCTCGATAGACAGTAAATTCATAGCAAAGGACGTTGTGCATACCATAAAGCGAACATTGTTTTTCTTAATAAACTCACGAAGTAAAAACGGATTGCGTATCTCATCTTCGGTCGCAACACAAACAGTCTTTCCATTACATAAAGCAATATAAATCTCAAGTATAGACATATCAAATGCCAAAGAATTCAAAGCAAGCACACTGCCGTCATCATTCTCATCTACCAGGAATTCAGTCTGCACAGCCACCGTCTGAACAACATTGGTGAAGCCTTTATGTTCAATCATTACGCCTTTCGGAGATCCCACAGAATCAGACATATAAATGCAATAAGCCAGACTTGAAGACTCAATGGTTCTATCCTCAACTTGCAAGGACTCGCCTTCCTTATATAATTCTTCAACAGTAACAGTCTTATATGCTTTGTCTTCACCGAATAATGAAGCGCGTTTATCGGCAAATGCCGATGTTGTAATAACAACAGGACTCTCGGAATCTTTAAGACAATATTCTATTCTGTCATCAGGATAATCCGAAGTTAACGGCAAGAATGCACCGCCTGCAAACATAATAGCAAGTTCAGTAATAATTACCTCAACGGAGCGATCAAGAACAAAACCTACTATGACATCCTTTCCTACGCCCTTCTGAACCAGAACCTCCGCACGATTTAATGCTCTGTCTACAAGATCTCGGAAGGTAATCGACTCATTTCCGACAATTACAGCCGTTCTTTCAGGGAAACACGAAGCATATTCCTTTATCATGTTCGGAACAGCCATATCAACAATGCCCATATCGGTATCATTCATCTTAGCGTAAATCTCTTCAGAATACTCTGACATTATCGATACATCGCTTACCTTATCCGTATCGGCAAAGCTGCGTGCTGCTTTAACAAACGACTCAAGGAGACCGGTAATAAAGTTCTGTGAATAATATCTTGTCAGATACTCAACCTCATAATCAAAATGATCTCCGTTTATCGATACTGTGACTGAAATAGGAGCCTTAGCTACAGGAATATCAATCGGTTCAATTAATGCCTTATGATCGCAGAAGGTATTAAATGAGAAGTTATCACCCTGATATACAAGCATTATATCTGCCATTACCTTGTACTCGGAGGCAAGCTCAGGGAAAGACACACCTTCATGAGACATGCTTTCCATGAGCTGATTTTGTATTGTATTTATATAATCCGTAACGTTAGAGTCAGCACTTAAATCAGACACTACCGGTATGGTACGAACGGCCATCATGCAGGAATTTGTATATCTGGAATCACTTCTTCCGCTGTAAATCGTCGAATGTGATACGGCATTCATTCCGGTATACTCGGAAATAACATAACCCATAACTGCATTAAAGAATGCATTCAGTGTAAATCCGTTATTACGACAGAATTCATTCAGCAGAACAAAATCACTGTCACCCCCTATGTGAATTCTTCCTGCCTCATCCGATGCATCAATCTCAGGTTCAGGCTTAGGAAGACAATCCGTCTCACATGAACTCAAAAGCTCATGCCAATATTCACGACTAATCTCAGTATCGGAAGATTCTTTCCCGTTAAACTCTTCTTCAGCCTTCTCATAACCTGAATATAATTCAGGAACAAGCTTTACACCCGCATATGCTTTGGATATATCATTCAGCAAAATTACCTCTGAGGTTCCGTCACATATGAGATGGTGAATATCAATAAACAAATAATTGCCGGCATCTGTCTCATATATACTGATTCTGTACAAAGGAGAATCGAATAAATCAAAAGGACGCACCAAATTCTCTTTCATAGGCAATGCAGAACACTTGTGTATATCTACAACAGCAGTATCTGAAGAAGGACGAGCCAAAATATTTCCGTTTGAATCCGTATAAAACTCAGTCTTCAAATAATAATGTGCATCAAACGTATCTCTTATTGCTTCAGACAATCTGTCAATATCAATCTCATCATCAAATCTGAAAAGAAGCGGTATGTTATATGTTACCTCTTCAGGATTGGCAAGACATTCGGCAAAAATACCGGCCTGAGTATCTGTTATCGGATAACTCGTTTTCTTCTCTGAAGAAGGTACAGTTGCTTCCGAATTACTCTTAATGAATGCTTCAATCATCTTGATTGTAGGATTAGCTCTGATATCAGTAGTCTTAAACGGAACGTGATATTCATCATCAAGAGCAACTATGAGTTTTACTGTTCCTATCGAATTGAGTCCGACATCATAAAGATCTGATATGATACCGAATTCATCATGACCTATAACCTCACTTATAATGTCATGGAGTCGTCTTTGCATTTCATTTTCGGTAGGGATTTCCTTCTCCTTCTGTCTTACAGGAACAGGAAGAGCTCTCTTGTTTACTTTCTGATTTCGATTCAGAGGAATTTTGTCTATTTGCATGGTAACCGCCGGAACCATATAAGGCGGCTTCTCACTCTTAATAAAGTCATTAAGAGCAGCAATATCAACTTCATCTTCAGAAACAACATAGGCAGCTATAAACTTTCCGCCGTCATTCTCCTCGAAAGCAGCAACCGTAGCATCCGCTATGCCCGGGAAACGTCTGACAACTTCTTCAACCTCATTAAGCTCAACTCGACATCCGCGTATCTTAACCTGCTGATCATATCTGCCGATGAACTGCAAATTACCATCCTCATTCAATCGGACAATATCACCTGTAACATAAACTCTCTCATACTGCGGGAATCTATCGTATATATTCTCCTTATATACCTCAGCAGTCTTCTTAGGACGATTGAGATAACCTCTCGTTATATGCGGACCGGATATCAAAAGCTCACCTACCGCACCGCACGGGAGAAGTCTTCCGAGGCTGTCTGTTACATATATTTTTAAATTATCTACAGGCTTTCCTATAGGCACATTATTATAGTATTTATCTATCTCGAAAAAGCTGGTAACAACCGAACCTTCAGTCGGACCGTAAAGGTTATACATCTTCATGCCCGAAGGCGGATTAAGCGGAGTCAGCTTCTCACCTGCAACAGATAAATGCTTCAAAGAAGTAAGTCCGCCCATCAATGCAAATTGACGACCGACCTGTGTAGGCATTACAACTTGCGTAATTCCCTTCTCATTGAAATATCTGCGCATTGCCGGGAAATCAAGACGCATATCTTCCTTGATTATATGAAGTTCACCACCGGCAATAAGCGGAGGATACATATCAAAAACATTTGCATCAAACCCATAGCTTGAATAAGCGGCAACTTTAGAGTTCTCATTAATCTCATAGAACTTCTTAACCCATTCACAAGTAACAAGGCTGTTTCTGTGTTCATACATTACGCCTTTCGGAACGCCTGTAGAGCCTGATGTATAAATAACTACAAACAAATCCTCAGGGGCAGGCTCCGGAAGAGTTACCTCGGCATTATCTTCAAGGGACAAAATCTCTTCAGTCATTAAGCGAGGACCTGCAAAGTCATCACTTATTAAAGAGGACAAATCAGGTTCTGATATAAGAAGCATCGTGCCTGAATCCTTAACCATAAGACTTAATCTGTCGGAAGGATACGTAGGATCAAGCGGCAAATATGCACCGCCCGCTTTAAGTACACCCAAAGCACAAATCAACATATATTCGGAACGATTAATAAGTATCGACACTACGCTCTCTTTGGAGACACCCTGTGTAACAAGATACATGGCAAGATTGTCCGTAATCCTGTTAACTTCAGCATATGTATACCATGAATCACCGCAGACAAGGCAGGTCTTATTCGGATTATGAGCAGTCTGTGTCCTGAAAAGCGATACGATAGTCTCATCAACACGGTAAGGCATTTCAGTCATGTTTATCTCATCAATAATACTTCTGCTTATATCGTCGATAAGCTTTATGTCCGCCAATTTACGACAAGTAAGCATCTCTTTGATTACAATAAAGAAAAGGCTGGCAAAATTACTGATGAAGCTCTCGGAATAAAGAGAACTGCGATACAAAACATTAAGAAAATATCCGTTCTCGCCTTTATTGAGTTCGAAATTAATATCAAAAGTCTCGTCGCGATTAATATGTTTAGTTAAGCCGGCCGACGAAAGAATATCACTTACATAGTTAAATACAATGCTCGAATCCACACCATATCTGGAACTGATCTCGCTCATTGAGATTACATCATTCTCTTTTATATCATTATAGCGCTTACGAATCATATTGAGATATTCATCTACACTCATCTCATTATCTATCTCAATATACATCGGAATAGTCTGAACAAACATACCCATCGCGCTTTTCAAACGCTTATCGGTACGACCGTGACCAGCCGTCAAATAGAAGCATGAATTCGTACCGGCCATAACAGCCAAAGAATAGGCAAATGCACCCTGAAACACAGCATTTTCCGTTAAACCGCGGCTTGCTCTTAAGTCAACCATGTCAGCCATAGTAAAGAAATCCGATGCATCCATCTTAAGCAATTTTACTGCGTAATCACCGTCTGTAACTACATCAGGAATCAATCTTGTCTGCAAATCGTGGCCACCGAGATAGTAATCAAAAAAGCTCCGTGCTTCTCTTATTACATCCTCATCAGGAATACTGCTTTTCTCAAACATACCTACATCAAACTGAGTAAGTTCCTCAGGTTGACTGCCCATACCGCTGTAATTATCAACGATTCTGTTCACAAGAAGCTGAAGCGAGACAGCATCAGAAATAATGTGATGAACATTTATAAGAAGATAGTATTGTGAACCGCACTCACATAATTCTATTCGATAAAGCGGACCGTTCTTAAGATTAAAAACCGTATCAATATTCTCAAGTTCTTCATCCAGGCTGTCTGCCGTAATGCATTCAACCTCAACCATCTCCGGTATTACTTCGGAATGCATTTTTACCATTGAAGGCACTCCGTGAATTACATCAATTCTCGTATCGAAAATGGGATAATCGGCGATTGTTCTCTGAATAGAATATACAAAATGTTCTATATCGATAATATCCGGGAGCTCGCAATAATAAACTATATTATAAAAATCCGACTCAGGTTTATTCAAACATTCGAAATATATTCCTCTCTGAGCCTCGCTTAACGGACATATCTCCGGTATTGCATCGTTATGATAAAATCTTGCATTTGTCGATATTCGTGCGAATTTGTCTATATTCATACTTACTTAGCCTCAACACTTAAATTTCTTGTAAAATCAGCTATTTCAAGAACAATGAAGACTGCTGTCTCGGGCGAGTAAATTGTATTTGACCTGTCGTTAAAACCGAGCAATAATGTTCGGTTCACAAAACTCCGTATATATGCCATACGCTTCGCCCTCCTCCTGTTCTTCATAACCAATAGCATCACGCAACAACTCTCTTAAGAATAAGTCGTTGCAAACGAATCGCCACCCCAAACGACACTTTGCCTATAATATTATATTAACATATAATGTCTGCCGATTGTATTAAGAAATAATGAATACTGCGCAAAAGAAAAAGCCTCGCAAACACTTGGTTACCGAGGCTTGTCTAACACGTTCAGTTTTAGTAACAGGGAATCCTTTAAATATTATTGGTATGGCTTCACAGAAGGCTTAGTAATAAACGGTTGAGTTGTTACAAAACGCATGTCGGAAGGACAGTCATAGGAGTACACCGCACCATCTTTTTCTTCACCGATAAGCTTGAAACCAAATCGTTTATTTTCTCAGAATTGCCATAATCCACTACGGTTCATGGCCTGAGATGCCAATTCCGCAAGTTGTGTCCATAAAATTTGAATGAAAACCATGAATTCTTACGGAATTCATGGCCTGAGACGCCAATTCCGCAAGTTGTGTCCATATCTTTTAACACTTCAAACAGTTTTTCTTTGCCTGCACCTACCTCGGTGGCTTTTAAAAAAATTTGATTCATATAACTACCTCCTAAACAATCAAGTTGTGTTTTCATTGTTCTAAGAAGCGATGGTGGAAAACCAAATTCTCTATTAAATGACTTAGAAAATGCACTATGAGATTTCCACCCATATTTCATAGCCACATCTATAAGACGCACACCTGAAATAATATCATCTTCCACGTGGTAGTTATACTATAAAACATATTATGCTTAACCGCTGTTCCCAAATTGCTAGATTTATGTATGCTACAGCCAAGTCATTCGATTTTCAAATACTACTTTATGCGCTCCCTCTTCTATTAATCCAATCTCATAACAATTATAAAACTGATTAATATGTCTCATCACCATATCTTTATCTTTCTGTGCTACAACCACATTAAAACCTACACCGCAATTAAATGTCCGTAGCATTTCTTCATCACTGATATTACCACTATTCCGAATATACTTAAATATGTTCAATACATTCAACTTTGATAAGTCGATTTTAGCACATAAACCCTCTGGAATTACTCTACACAAATTTCCTTCTATTCCTCCACCTGTAATATGAGCCATTCCATGAATAACATCTTTATCAAACAACCCTTTGATTGATTTATAATATGGTGTATGTGGTTTCATAATCTGCTCTATGAATGTTAATCCGTCTATCTTATCCAATTTGATTTGAGGCATCTTATCCATCAACAGCCGAACCAATGAATAACCATTTGTATGTAATCCATTTGAAGCAATTGCTAAAACGGCATCTCCTTTTTCAATTGCAGAACCGTCAATTACCTTGGATTTCTCAACAATACCGGCAATACTTGAAGTAAGCACATAAACTCCTGATTCTACCACCAATGGCTGAATAGATGTTTCTCCACCTACAAGTGAACATTCATTTTCTCTACACGCCTCCGAAACACCCTTTACCAATGATTTTATTGTGTCTTTCTCTGCATTTCCACACACAATTGTATCCAACACAGCCAACGGTTTTGCACCCATAACCACAACGTCATTCACCAGATGATTTATCATATCGTGACAAATGGATTCTGTATATCCATACTCCATAGCAAGCTTTTGCTTAGAACCCGGTTCCTCTGACTTTAATACTAAAACAGGATTCTCAATCTTAGGAAATTTAATATCGTATAACGAAGCAAATGGTCCCAAGCCATTCAAAACACGTTTGTCCTTGGTTTCCAAATGCTTTGACATTTCTTTTTTAATTGTATCTGTATAGGTAATATCGATTCCCGCTTTACTATAGGATAAGCCATCTACATCTTTTTCACTTCCCGCCAAAATCTCATCAACGGAAACATCTAACGCAATCGCCAGATCTCTTAATATTTCAATATTAGGGTATGTAGTTCCATTCTCCCATTTTGAAATTGCCTGAAAAGAAACATTTAGTTTGTCAGCCAGCTGTTGCTGTGTCAACCCAAGAGATTTACGTTTTCCCATTACAAAATTACCAACTTTAATACTGTCTAGCATATAAATACCTCCGTTTTTATTTTATAATAGCTTACCTTTCAGCCAGATAACAATAACCGTGGAAGGGAGTTTGAAAACATAATTCAACCATGAGTTGAATTATATTTTTAATCGTTACTCTTTAACATAAAATCTAATCAAAACACACAATAATATCCTCTATTTTCTTTCTTGGACGCATAGCTGGAGTCTCTGCCTTAAGTAACATATTTTCTATTGATGCTCCTATCGATAATAGATCATTCATTTCCGAAAATCTACCATCCACATCTAACTGAACAATAGCAACTATTACGATAGCTACTTCAAACCACTTATGAAAAACCTATTTAGGCGATACAGATACTTGCCGGTTACTTGCCACCTTAGAAAGTATGTTATCAAAAATGACTAAACTAAACAAAAAGGGATGTCTCCCAACCAGATAAATCTGATGGAAAACATCCCTAATAATTTACATATAGACGTCCATTGTATGTTACTTATCGTCTCAAATCAAGCACTTTTTAGTAACACCCACAACTCTTGAAATCCAGTAAATAAGCCATTTCCCGAACTTCCAAAAGTAGCACATATTATCTCTTTGAGAACTTTTAAGTGGTTGAAACCCGCACAAAATGGGCATTC
>JAKSRF010000027.1 GCA_024403755.1 Clostridia bacterium | reverse complement strand
ACAGCATGGGTAAAAAAACGTACAAAAAAGCACTTTGGAATAAAAAAAAACAAAAAAAAGGAAATAACATTGAGTTATTTCCTTACTATGGTTGCGGAGGCGGGACTCGAACCTCGCGACCTCTGGGTTATGAGCCCAGCAAGCTACCAACTGCTCCACTCCGCGATATCAGCACACGAAATAATGGTGCTCGTGACCGGACTTGAACCGGTACGGATTTTACTCCGACGGATTTTAAGTCCGTTGCGTCTGCCTATTCCGCCACACGAGCCAATCCGTTTATTTAGTGCTAGATGATAATATCACTAATAACTCACAATGTCAAACATAAATTGTAAACTCTTTGAAATGTTACTCATATTGTAAAAAAGTCAAAATTAATCTATATTATTATAAAGTAATAAAAGTGAGGTGTGTTATGCTTTACAATTCAGATGATAATGATTCACGCTTGTTTGGTAGTGACGCGTCAGATTCCCCAAAAAAGAACAATGACGAAGTAAATGATAAACCAAAATTATTTAACAGTTCTTATACAAATGACAGTTCAAAGTCGGATGATTCTTCTGACGATGAATTCGAATCATTTGCTATTTCTTTTAAGGCAAATGATCCGGCTTCAAGTGTTTCAGAGAAATTAAAATCCGAAATGAACGGACAACAAAACAACAATATTAACAATTCAAATGTTTCGGATGATTTTGATGAATTCAGTGATTTTAAAATTGATTCATCAGTTTCTGCTTTTAAACCTGTTGATAATACTCAAAACAACAATAACCCGTCCGTTGCTTCAATGAATTCCGGTTTAGACTTTCCGGAAACATCAGATGTAACAGAAAAGAAATCATCAGTAAGCAATGAATTTGAAGATGAGTTTGATTCTTTTGTACCTGATGAAAGTTTTAATCCTTTCAAAGCAAAATCAGCCGGAATTCCTACAGTATCCGGAAAAGTTAACAACACTAAACCAAAAAGCAATTTGGATTTTCCTGTTGATGAATTTAATGTACCTGATGATAATAATTCTAAGAAGGATGATAACTTTAAACCTGAATCATTTGGTAAGATTTCATCAGGAGTAAACGCTTTCGCCAAAAAGAATTCAACAAATAAGAATAAATCTTCCGATATTATTGAAGAATCTAAAAACGAAGAAGTTCAGAATAAACCTATGACTGAACTTAAATCATCTGATAAAGCTTTTACTACAAAAGACAATGAGGAAATAATTGCCTCTATCTCGACAGAAGATGATCCGGGATCAATATCACCATTTAAGAGAATTAACGAAGTTCCTGATACTGCCATTCCTGCTTCAAGTAAAAATACAGTTTCAGGTTCAAACAGTACAATTGACAATGCACAACCTAAGGTTGAATCAAAACCACAGGATAACAAAAGTAATGTTGATAACAAAAAGCCATTAGCAAGACCTGCTATCAGTAAGCCTGTACCGGGCAGCACTCAGGTAAAAAGCAGACCGGGTACAGTTGAAGCAAAGACAAAGAACAAAGCACCTGCTGTTGCTCCTGTTACACCTGTTGCTTCAAACAAAAAGAAACACAAGAACTCAACAAAATCTGATGATTCCAATCCGGGAATTAAAGGAATTATAGTTTTACTGTGTGTACTTGCTGTCCTTCTGTTCTCTCTTGTTATTTATGAGAAATGGGATGATATTTCAGCAAAACTTAATATATCAAAACCTGAAGCAACAACTCAGGAGACTGTAATAACTGCCGCTTCTACTGAGGATACAACTGAAGTTACAACAGAAGAAGTTACTACCACTGAGGCTACTACCGTTGAGACTACAACAAAAGCTACTACTGCTGCTACAACTACAGAAGCAACTACTGTTGAGACTACTACAGCCGCAACAACAACTGAGGAAACTACTGAAGCTACTACAGTTGAGACGACAACGGTTGCAACAACAACTGAAGCTACTACGGTTGAGACTACTACCGTTTCTACAACTACAGAAGAAACTACTGTCGCTACTACAACAACGGAGGCAACAACTACTACCACAGAAGCAACAACAACTGAAGCTACTACTAAGGAAACTACAAAATCAACGTCTGCTTCCGATGCTCCGGTTTTGACTTTCTATCAGAGTATCAAGAACACTAAGATTACTGATAATGGATTTGATTTTGATTTCTGTCTTGAGAACTACGGCCCACGTGATGCTGTATTATCTGATTCACTTAAATCGATTACTATTCGTCTTAAATCAAGTTCAACAATTACCGGTATCTCTTCAGACTATTTCACTTTCACTGATAACGGTGACAATACATATGTTGCTACTCCTAAAGCAGGTATAAAGATTGCAGCAGGAGAAACATTATATGCTACAATCAGTGTTACAACTGAATCTAAAGTAACAAGCTACGGAATTACTTCTTATTACTTTGATTGGAACTCTTAATATAAAATTGATTTATAAAAGTAATGGGTGTCTCAAGTTATTACTGAGACACCCATTTTTATATATAAATTTTTTAAACTTTATTTTTCAATAACATCACCGGACAAATATGAATTGATAAATCCGTCAATCTCACCATCCATAACAGCATCTATATCAACGACTTCAAAACCTGTTCTGTGATCCTTTGCCATAGTGTATGGACAAAATACATAAGATCTAATCTGCGATCCCCATGCAATATCCATCTGTATTCCTTTAATATCTTCTATTTTCTCCATATGAGCAGCCTGAGCTATTGCAAACAACTTAGCCTTAAGCATTTCCATTGCAGTCTCACGGTTCTGTATCTGAGAACGTTCAGACTGACAGGCAACAACAACTCCGGTAGGGATATGTGTAAGTCTTACGGCAGAGTCAGTCTTATTAATATGCTGACCACCCTTACCTGTTGATCTATATGTATCAACACGCAAATCAGACGGATCGATTTTAATATCAATTGTATCATCAAGCTCCGGCATTACTTCACAAGAAGCAAAAGAAGTATGTCTTCTTCCTGAAGCATCAAAAGGAGAAATACGCACCAATCTGTGTACGCCGCTTTCCGATCTTAAAAATCCGTAAGCATTCTCACCTGACAACATCATCGATACACTCTTTATTCCTGCCTCATCTCCGTCGAGATATTCAAGCACTTTTATCTCGAAGCCGTTACGTTCAGCCCAACGAGTATACATTCTGTAAAGCATACTAACCCAATCCTGTGCCTCAGTTCCGCCGGCTCCGGCATGAAGCGTGAGAATCGCATTATTCTTATCGTACTCACCGGTAAGAAGTGTCTCAAGTCTCATCTTCTCAAACTGAGCCTTAAAATCATCAAAACCGATTTTAAGTTCTTCCAAAGAATCCATATCTTCTGCTTCATTACCAAGTTCACACAAAACTAATAAGTCTTCTCTTGTATCACTGAGAGAATTAAAGGATTCAACCTTTTTTTGTAATCTTTTAAGCTTTGTCTGAAGTCCCTGTGCCTTTTCTACATCATTCCAAAAATCAGGCTCCTGAGTTCTCGCCTCAAGCTCAGATATTTGTGTCATAACATGATCGATATGTAAAGAATCTTTCAATGTGGCAACAGGTGTCTCATAATTTTCAAGTTCCAATCGAATGTTGTCAAATTCAAGCATCGTATTTTCCTTCCTTTATTTCCTTTACAAATTCACCTAATCTTCTGATAGCTTCAACTATATCATTCATCGAAGCGGCATAAGAAATTCTAACGTGTCCTTCTCCGCATTCACCGAAAGCATTACCCGGAACAATAGCAACATGCTTTTCTACAAGAAATTTCTCACAGAATTGTTGTGATGTCATACCCAAACCTTTAATTGACGGGAATGCATAAAATGCTCCATATGGAGTAAAACAATCCAATCCGGCTTCCTTTAATCCGTTAACAATAACTCTTCTTCTGTGATTATATTCTTCTCTCATTTCTGCAATGCATTCATCACCGTTTGTCGCTGCTTCAATCAACGCAAACTGTGACATAGACGGAGAACTCATTATACAGTACTGATGTATTTTTGTCATCGGAGCAATGAGTTCCTTAGGACCTAATACATAACCTACTCTAAATCCTGTCATAGCATAAGACTTTGAGAAACCGTTAATCATAATAACACGATTTCTTATTTCTTCAAAGCATGCAAGCGAGACAGGATTACTGCCTGTATAATTAAGTTCACAATATAATTCATCCGATAAGACTATGATATCAGGATAACGAAGTAATACATCCTTTATTTTTTCCAAATCCTCTCGGCTCATAACAGCTCCGGTAGGGTTACTCGGAAAGCCAAGTATCAGATACTTTGTCTTATCTGTAATTGCATCTTCCAATTCCTCAGGCAAAAGCTTAAAATTGTTTTCCTGCTTTGTAGAGATTATTTTCGGAATACCTCTTGCAAAAAGAACTGTCGCTTTGTATGCAACAAAACACGGTTCAACAATAATAACCTCATCACCCGGATTAATCAAAGCTCTGGCTGCCAAATCAAGACCTTCAGAACCACCGACAGTAATAAGACACTCATCCTTGGGACGATAACTTATCCCGTATCTTCTTTCTATATACTGAGTAATGGCACGTCGTGAATCAATATATCCGGCATTTGGTGAATAATGCGTATATCCATCCACCAACGAATTTATACCGGCTTCACGTATAGTCCATGGAGTAACAAAATCCGGTTCACCGATTGAAAGAGAAATTACTTCTCCCTTCATCTCATTAGCCAAATCAAAAAATCTTCGTATGGCTGACGGCGGAACTACCTTAACAGCATCAGAAAGCTTACTTTCATAATCAATACTCATAAGATAATCGCCTGCCTGTCATCATTTGAGGAATCTTCAAACAAAATTCCGTTATCTTTATATTTTTTAAGCACAAAATGTGTAGTAGTAGACAAAACACCTTCGAGAGGAGCTATTCTGTCAGATACAAACGAGGAAACCGCCTTTAAATTCTTATCCTCGTAAATAATCATAAGATCGAATCCTCCGCTCATCAAATAACAAGCCTTAACCTTATCGTATTTACTGATTAAGTTTGCTATATGATTATAACCCTTATTTCGAATCGGTGTAATTCTGACTTCGATCATCGCGACAACACTTTCCAAATCTGTCTTTTCCCAATTAATCTCAGTTTTCGCGCCGAGAATAATCTTTTCCTTTACAAGGAAATCCAATTCCTTCTCAACTTCTTCAACGGAAGCACCAAGCATAACAGCTATTTCCTTAGAATTAAGCTTTGCATCACGCTCAACCAATCGTAAGAGTTCCATTCGATCTAACATAGTATCATCTCCAATAATCAAGAATAAGTAATTATAACATTACAATATATGTAGTTAAAGAAAAAAATCGGTACGACAAAACATCATACCGATTTTTAACTAATACTTATTTAATTCAAATACGTGCTACACCACTGTCACGAGCAGCCTGAGCTACAGCAGCAGCTACAGCCTTACCAACGCGTGGATCAAATGCATCAGGAAGAATATACTCAGCATTAAGCTCTTCATCAGATACAATACCTGCAATTGCATTAGCAGCAGCAATCTTCATAGCATCATTAATATCGGAAGCACGAACATCCAAAGCACCACGGAAAATTCCAGGGAATGCAAGAACGTTATTAACCTGGTTAGGGAAATCAGAACGACCTGTAGCCATTACAGCAACACCGGCCTTCTTAGCCTCATCAGGAAGAATTTCAGGAGTAGGATTTGCACAAGCAAATACGATAGGATCCTTAGCCATTGTAGCTACCATATCAGCTGTAAGAACACCAGGAGCAGAAACACCGATAAATACATCAGCACCTACGATAACATCCTTCAATGAACCCTTCTTCATCTTCTGGTTTGTAATTGCAGCAATCTCTTCCTTAGCAGCATTGAGCTTCTCTCTTCCCTGATAGATGGCACCTGTTCTGTCACAGAGAACAACATCCTTAAGACCTCTTGAAATAAGAAGCTTAGTAATAGCAGTAGCAGCAGCACCTGCACCGTTAACAACAACTGAAATATCCTCAATCTTCTTACCTACAAGCTTCAAAGCATTTGTAAGACCTGCAAGAGTAATAACAGCTGTACCGTGCTGATCATCATGGAATATCGGAATATCAACTTCAGGATCTTCCTTAAGTCTCTTCTCAATCTCAAAACAACGAGGAGCAGAAATATCCTCAAGATTTACACCACCGAATGAACCTGCGAGAAGCTTAACGGTATTAACAATTGTATCAACGTCCTTAGAACGAATGCAAAGTGGGAATGCATCAACATCACCAAATGCCTTAAACAAAGCACACTTTCCTTCCATAACAGGCATACCGGCCTCAGGTCCGATATCACCCAAACCAAGAACGGCTGTACCGTCAGTAACTACTGCTACAAGATTAGAACGTCTTGTGTACTTATATGATAAATCTACATCCTTTGAAATCTCAAGACATGGCTCAGCAACACCCGGTGTGTATGCTACAGATAATTCTTCCTTAGTACCTACCGGTGCTCTGGCGATAACTTCGATTTTACCCTGCCATTCAGTATGCTTCTTTATAGCTTCCTGCTTAACATCCATAATTTAATCCTCCAAGTATATAAAACAATATATGTTATTAACCAACGAAATAATAATAATAAAATCGCAATTAAAAAACAATACGTTACGAAAACAAAAATATCGATAAAAAACGATAATCAAGTGAAAATAATCTATAAATTCACTATATGAAAATCACATAATCTGTTTATTCTTAATAACCTGAGCAAACGTATCATTTATCATGCAATGCTTAAGTCCCATATATCGTCCTAATGTCAAAGCAAAGAAAGATATGGCAAAAGCCATCAAAGAATACGACAACGAAGGATTCAAAACAGATTCTTGCAATAACTCAATTATATATTCTACCACAACAAAGGACATACCTATTGCCAAAATACCTGATATATACTCAAGATAATTACCGCGCACGTGCTTAAAACCGGTGACAATAGCATCACCAAGGCTTTTATCACCTGAGACATAATATGTAACCGACATCATCAAACCCGGAAGAATAAGAATAAAAATAAAAAACAAAAACTGAGTTAACAAAATCATAGGTATTACCAGAACTAACACCCAAAACGCCAGAAACAACACTCTCAATATCATGCTGCTTAATTTGATAGGTTTACATTCAGGTAAATTTGAGGATACTTTCTTCAATAATTCTTCCTGCGATATCTTCTCCTCACGTGAATCAACAACTGAACGGACTGTTATAGAGAATGACGGAATCTCTGTTATGGCAAACCTGCGTGAATGCAGTCTGAAATCACGAATAAATATCGAACTGTAGATAATTGCACCTATAATCATTACTGCAATAACAAAAATACCAAAAGCAACATAAATCATATTTCCGCTCGTAAGAGGAACATCAGAAGGTTTTATTACTAAATAGTTCTCGGGATTATTGGTCACTCTTTCAAAAAACTCATTAAAAGCATCGAAGTTAGAATCACCGATAGGTGCAAAATATAAAGATAATTCAAAACATAAAAGAACAAGAAACAGAACTCTTGCGCCCCATTTCCTGTTTAAATCATCAATTCTATATGCTTCATAGAAATTGTGTGAAAGCAAATCGAATACCTCTTACTTCTTCTCGCCGTTACGAACAGCTAAAGCTTCCTTTGCCTTCTCTCTGATTGCATTAAGCTCTTCTAATGTCATAATTAATTCCTCCTTGATGAACAATTTATTCACTCGTTAAATTTTGCCCAATTATTTGATAAAAATCAAGTAGCAATATTTACGCAGATTTATACATTTGTTAAATAACCCTTCTAAAACACGGTATTATTATTGTCATAATACTAAAAAAAATCTTTTAAAAGCTTCAATTGTTTATGGTAGAATTGTTTTAGTTTATAAATATATTTTTTATAGAGTTGTAGAGGTATGTATGACTGTATTTCAAGTAAATCCTGACCTTTTGTGTCTGATTCCTCCGGAGAAGCATTCTGTAGAGGACATTACGAAAATTTTGGAAGCTCATCCTGAAATTAAATTTGTTTCTTTGGCAGGTATCGATCTTGCCGGAAACGATACTGATGAGAGAATTCCGATTAAAGACTTTCACGATAACATTCAAAATTATCTTGACGGTGAAGCAATACAAACAGACGGTTCTTCAGTTGTACTTCCTGGTATTGCAACTCTTAATGACGGCAAAGTAGATTTAGTTCCTGATTCAAACGTAGTATGGTATATCGATTATAACTATGAGCATATCGATAATGCCACCGGTCTTCCTACCGGAACTCTTCGCATACCTTCTTTTCTTTATCATAACGGTGAGCCTGTATGCTCCAGATCAGTTTTAAAGAGAAGTGCAGATTACTTTGAATCAAAGTTAATGTCCATATTTAATGAACATCCTGAGTTGTGCGAAGAATACGGATTTACGCTTGATGAGTTAAGCCAGATTAATCTTATAGTTGCTACCGAACTTGAGTTTTGGGTTAACTCTCCTGACGAGAAGATTTCATCTCAGAAGTTGACTATCTCTCAGGAGCTTAAGGAACAGTATTGGAAGCGTACAAAGGGTGTAGTCAGAACTGCTCTTGAGCAGGTTATTCTTGTTCTGGACTTATACGGCTTTAATCCTGAGATGGGTCATAAAGAAGTAGGCGGTGTTAAACCTCATATATCCAATTCAGGTGATTTCCACGGTATCATGGAACAGCTCGAGGTTGATTGGAAATATTCAGACGCATTGCAGGGTGCTGACTATGAATTAATAGCTAGAATTCTTATTAAAGAGATATTCAGACTTCACGGTCTTGAAGTAAGCTTTAATGCAAAGCCTATTAAAGGTGTAGCAGGTTCAGGTGAACATACTCATGTTAATGCAGTTGCTCATTTGAAGAACGGCAAGAAGGTTAACCTCTTCTCTCCTAAGAATATGAATGAAGACTATCTTTCTGTAATCGGTTGGGGTTCCCTGATGGGTATCATGAAGAACTATAATCTGATTAATCCGTTTGTTTCTGCTACTATCGATGCATTTAACAGATTGCAGCCGGGATTCGAGGCGCCTACTCATGCGATAGCTTCAATCGGTAAGGACGTAATGACTCCTTCACGTAACAGAACTGTTCTTCTCGGACTTATAAGAAATCTTTCAAGCAAGCATGCAACCAGATTTGAATTGCGTTCACCGAATCCGCATACAAATACATATCTTTGTTTGTCTGCTATTTATCAGTGTATGCTCGACGGAATAGCTTATGCCGTAAATTCCGGAAAGAATTCAAAGGAACTTGAAGCAGAATTCACAAAACCGTTCGGAACAAAGGGTGACTATCTTGAGACCAATCGTCTTTACAGATGTGAAGAAGATATTTTTGAATCTATGACTGAGGATCAAAGAAATTTCAAATTCGGTACTCCTCCTACAACAGTTTATGATTCACTCAAGAATTTCATCTCAAATGCTTCCGTAAGTGAGATTTTGTGTGCAGGAGATGTATTCAGTGACAAGCTTTTGAGATCCTACTCCTGTGCTATGCTCGACATGTGGCAAATGGAGCTCGTAGAGAGAATCATTCCATCCAATATCTCTGTTATTCGTAACTATACAAAATTACATGACATAGATAATTCTTATGATTCTTCCCTTTGGCAGGAAATCCAGAGAATTAAAATTGCCTTGGCAAAAAATACTGATGAGAACTATTCGGTATTCGGTTCTATTAAGAGCGCTATCGAAAACAAAAATCTTAATGAAATCAGTAAGCTTCAGATCAGAATGAATCTGCTTATGAATGAATTGGCTTCTCTTTATAAGGAATACAGTGATAATCAGATTTAATTAATTCATATAAAAAATTAACAACCCGGTTCTCAAAATTGAAAATCGGGTTGTTTTTATTTTCGAAAATATAATAATTCCAATTATGCCATATAATGGAACCAGGATGCACCCACTACAGAACTGAGCAGGTTATCAATTTCCTTGTGCATAATACCCTTTACTATAACAGCACACGCACTGGAATCATCAAGCACAGTCTCCGTCTCATATTCACCGAAAGCATTCTTAATGCTGTCTACATTACTCGGAGCAGCTTTAACAATAATATCTGTTACAATCTCCTCATAAGGAAGAATGACTTCATCCTTCTCACTTACATACCACTTCTTAACATGTGCATCACGCTTCTCATGAAGAGCCGCATCCAAAACATCACCTACAACAGCAGAAGCAGTAGGAAGCTTTCCGGCACCTTGTCCGTAGAACATTGACTCACCTAAAGCATTACCTTCAACAAGGATAGCATTAAATACATCATCAACCGAAGCAATAAGCTGCTTCTTTGAAACAATATGCGGAGCTACAAAACAAGCAGGCTTCTGAAACATCGGATGTGTAAAAACTGCAAGAAGCTTAAGGCTGCAACCGAGCTTCTCAGCGAACTCTATATCATCAAGAGTAACTGAAGATATACCTGTCGTATTTATCGTTCCGGGTGCTACATATTCGCCGCTTAAAGCGATAGTAGAAAGAATTGAAAGCTTACGCTGCGCGTCTATACCCTCTACATCAGCAGTAGGATTAGCCTCAGCATAACCGTTAGCCTGAGCCTGCTTCAAAGCCTCATCATATGACAACCCTTTGGAACGCATATTGGAAAGAATATAGTTAGTAGTACCGTTTACAATTCCTGCAATTCGCATAATCTGATTTGCCGCAAGACATCTGTGCAATGGTCTGATTATCGGAATTCCACCTCCCACGGCTGCCTCGAACAAATATCCGCAAGAATTATCGTCAGCAAGTTGCATTAACTCAACACCGTGAGTACTTACCAATTCTTTATTCGATGTAACGACACTCTTACCGGCTGACAAAGCACGCTTTGTATATTCGTAGGCAATCTTGGCACCGCCTATAGTTTCTACTACAATGGATACTTCTTCATCACCGAAAACAGTATCGGCATCATGAACAATTTTATCTGCAAAAGGACTGTCAGGAAAATCTCTGATATCCAAAATATATTTAACCTCAAGAGCCTCACCAAGATGATCTTTAATCTTATCCTTGTTCATCTCGATTACTTCAGCTACGCCGGAGCCAACTACTCCAAAACCGATAATAGCTATTTTCTTCATTTATCTTTCCTCCAGATTAATCTCTGCTTAATACATTACAATTACGAACGCCGGGTAACTTATTAATATCATTTACAATATCCTCAATAGAACCAAGCATAGACTGCGTCTCAAGTGATATTGAGATATCGGCAAGGCCGTTAACCGGTATATTCTGATTGATAGTTAAGATATTGGCCTTTGAATCTGCAATAATATTCAAAATCAATGACAAAATACCCTGGAAGTTCTCAACCGCAAGAAGAAGTGTAACTTTCTTTCCGTTCATGGTCTCATAGAACGGTAATACCGAATCCTTATACTTATAATAAGCACTTCTCGATAAGCCGGTCTTGCGGACTGCCTCATTAATAGAAGCGGATTCTCCGGTATTAATTCTTTGCTTAACTTCCATCACCTTAATAAAAACTTCCGGAAGAACTTTTTTATCTACGAGATAATATTCAATTTCCGAATCATTTCTATCCATATAAGGCAACAACCTTTGATTACAAACTAGTAAACATTGTCCTTGATACGTGTACAATTGTTTACAGTACGTAGAATATTAACATGATTCTACTAATTTTGCAACCATTGAACGAAGTGCTTTTCCTCTGTGACTTATCTGATGCTTCTGTTCCGGATTCATCTGAGCTGTAGTCATATTATATTCAGGAACATAAAAAATCGGATCATAGCCAAAGCCGTTCTCGCCCTGCGGTACTTCATGTAAAATACCATCGCATTGTTCTTTTACGGTAAAACTTGAACCATCAGGTCTTACTACCGCTATTGCACATACAAAATGAGCTGTTCTCTCTTCCTCGGGAACATCCTTAAGCATCTCGAAGATTTTTTGAAATTTCTCCTCATATGTTGAATCTTCTCCGCAAAATCTCGCCGAATATATTCCGGGAGCACCGTTTAAAGCATCAATACACAATCCGGAGTCATCTGCCATTACATAATCGTTAACAAGATTATGAACTGCTTTTGCTTTAATAAGAGCATTACCTTCAAATGAATCAGCATCCTCTACTATATCAGGATTAATTCCTATAGATTTCATAGACACAGCATCAAAATCGGTATCTTTTAATATCTCATTTATCTCACGAACTTTATCCTGATTTCCTGTAGCAATAATAATACGCATAAAAAACCTCTTTATAAGTGCTTATATATAATTATATCAATCTCCATGCTTTAGGATAAAGATTCTTTATGCTTCCGTCAGCAGTAATCTTTCCTAAACCAAGATTAAAACCATCAACCGAAACTACTACGTAGCCCTTCTTCATGAGCAGCGGGAATTCTTCTCTGTTCACAATCACAGTCTCACCCTTAAGATATCTGATAACGCGCTCATCATCACGAACAAAATTAATTTTAACCTCATCCTTAAGTTCACTGTTACTTATTGTAAGTATAAATGAATGCGAAGGGGTAAAAATACGTTCTGTCGTAGTGCATTTAATCTCACCGGGATACAAACCCAATTTAACTACCTTCAGTCCGTTAAAGGTCTCCTCCGGAACAGGAAGAATATGTATTTTATCCTTATGAAGAATCAGATTTCCATCTATCATCTTCTGATATTTAGCACAATAATCCTTTTTTACAATAGAACGATAAAACTCAAGAAGTAAATCACGTGATCTGCCGAAACTGTAATTATCATTTCTTTTACGCCTGTTTACATATGGCGCAGTATACTCTCTGTCTCCGTCTGCTGTTCCGATCTTGCGCAGATGAACACAAAAGTGTCCGTCCCCCTCAGACAAGTGCGGCCATACTCTCATAGCACCGGCTGCATCGGATTCTTCTCCGAGATGAGTTACTCCGTTTATATCATTATTATGTGAGATAATCGTCATATTAGGGTGTCTGCTCAAGAAATCAGCTATTCCCTTCTCATTCTCACCTTCACAAAACGTACAAGTAGAATATACAAGTTCACCGCCCGGTTTTAAAACCGCATATGCAGAATCAAGAATAGTCTGTTGTATCGGAATACAACTGTCCGGACCAAATTTATCCCAACTGCTTATAGCCTGAAAATCTCTTCGAAACATTCCTTCGCCTGAACACGGTGCATCAACAAGTACTTTATCAAAAAAACAAGGTAACTTATCGGCTATATTTTCGGGAGTCTCATTAAGAATAACAGCATTACTGATTCCCATTCTCTCTATATTGCGGAGTAAAGCCTTGGCTCTGTCCTCATTAATCTCATTCGCAACAAGAATTCCTTCCCCTTTTAAATCCTCAGCAATTCTGCAGGATTTTCCTCCCGGAGCAGCACAGAGATCCAAAACAAAATCACCCGGCTTTGCTGCCAACACCTGACCCGGAAGCATAGCAGAAGGCTCTTGCGGATAATAAACTCCCGCATGATAATACGGATCCTTTCCCGAAGCCTCCAAATCAATATAATATCCGCTCTCACACCATTGAACAGGTTTTACGGAATTCTCACCCAAAGCTTTTAAAACACTTTCATCAGAATCACGATTAACCTTTAAACGATTCATACGAATTCCCTTTAAAGGTTTATTTTCAAAACTGCTGTAAAATGCTTCAACTTCTTCAGCAGGCACATTCAATCTGCTGAAATACTCATTCATTCGATTGATAAATCTATCGGGTAAATTCATAACTCAAGAAATCTGCAACAAGAATAAGCCAACTTCTTCATAACATCAGTATCAAAAGGAGATGGTAAATCTGCAGCCTCCAATAATTTTTTAAACGTATCCGTACCGCCAAGCTCGCACAACTGATTATATTTAATCATTGCCTCCTTAAAATCCTGCTGAGACTCGTCCCACAAGGACAGTGCAACAATATGTGACAAACAATAATCAATATAATAAAACGGTGTAGTAAAAATGTGATCCTTCTTCATCCAAGCACAACCCTGCTCATGGAACGGATGATTATCATAATTGATACCCGGTTGATACTTCTTTTCGAGTTCCTTCCAAACATTATTACGCTCATCCGGAGTAAGCTCCGGGTTGTCATAAATAATATGCTGAAACTCATCAACCATACATCCGTAAGGAATAAAGAGCATTGCATTGGTCATATGAAGCTGGCAATACTTATCGGCCTCATCACCGTAAAACATGTCCATAAATCTGTAGGAAAGAAACTCCATTGCCGTAGAATGAATCTCACATGTTTCCAAAGTAGGAGATGTACATTCTATAAACGGAGACACCTCAGCACTCTTTACTGCTGCATAAGCGTGGCCTCCTTCATGCACAATGGTCGAGACATCATCGGCAGTACCGTTTCCGTTCATAAATATAAAAGGAATCGCATAATCATCAAGATACATACAATAACCGCCGGTAGACTTATTATGTCTTGAAATCAAGTCAGTAAAGCCATGCTGCGACAACACATCAAAAAAACTTGGGGTTGTCTCGAAAATCTTGGCAAAAAACTCACCGGAAACCTTATTATAATCCTCTAGTTTAATCTGCGGTCTCGGATTACCGTTTTTAAACAAACAAGGTTGATCGTAATACATCAACTTGTCCAAACCTAAATGCTTTTCCTGATTCTTACGAATCTGAACACTTATCGGTACAATATACTTGACGACATTATCGCGAAACTTCTTTACATCATCGGCATTATAATCATACCTTTCCATGCGGACATAACCGAGTTCGGTAAAATTCTTAAAACCAAGTTTATGCGCAATTTCCGTTCTTACTTTTACCAGTTTATCGAAAATGTCACCATAAGTATCTTTACGTCCCATATAATACTCATCCAACTTATGAGACGCTTCAATTCTGGTCTTACGATCGGTAGACTCCAAATATGGCTCAAGCATACTGAGGTTTAATTTCTCACCGTTAAATTCTATTTCTGCTTCAGACTGAAGCTGTGCATAGTCATTCTCAAGGTTTGATTCATTTACTATGTCATCAACAACCGCACTGCTTATTTGCTTCTTTGAATTCTCAGCCTTAAGGAAAATCATATCACCGAAGCAAGCTCTTAATTCACTCGAACACGGGCAATTAAGCATAACGGACATGACACCCGAAGCCATCTCCTCTACCTTCGCGGATATTTCCTCAAAACAATCAAGCTCATCACTGTAGAACTCATTCGAAGTATCAAGATCATGTAAAATATTACAAAGTTCAAACTGAGTATAAATGTGACTTAAATTCTTCTCATATTCAAACAATACTTCCTTAGCTACTTCAACATCCTTTGTAGTCATGAGTTTAAGTCGCAGAGACTTTACCAGAGCCATAAAAGCATCTACATCCGGTCTCTCGTACTTAATGTCAGTAAAATCAGGCATTGAATTAATACTACGTTCCATGTAAAACCTCTGAATTCAATTACATTCTTTCAACTACGTCTATTCCGACCAGAGCCAATCCGGACTTAATAGTATCGCATACGGCTTCACACAAAGCCAATCTTGCACACTTTAGTTCTTCCGTATCGGCACCGAGTATACTGGAATTATTGTAGAATCTGTTATATGAACGAGCAATAAGAGATACCTGACGCATGACCATAAACGGTTCGTTATTGTTGGCTGCTTTGACTATTGCATCTTTAAAATCTCCCAAAGCTCTAATCAACAAATACTCATCGTCATTAGTTAATAAATCAAGACTCTTTAAAGACGGCTCTAAGCCCTGTTCTTTTGCTTTACGCAGAATAGAACGAGTACGAGCATATGTATAAATCAAATATGGTGCTGTATCTCCTTCAAAATCAAGCATTTCTTCCCATGAGAACACAATATCTTTTTCACGTCCTGACTTAACATAAGTATATATGACAGCACCAAGACCAACCTTCTCAGAAATCATATTAATCTCATCATCGGTCATATCAACACCACGTTGTTTACAGTTATTAGTAATAATCTCCTTTGTCTTTGCAACTGATTCGTCAATTAACTCTTCAAGCAAAACAATATTTCCATCTCTTGTAGAAAACTTCATATTATTCTTAAACTTAACTAAACCAAATCCTACATGTTCACATTTGTCAGCATAGTCAAAACCTGCTTTTTTGAGTACTGCAAAAACTTGTTTAAAATGTAAAGCCTGTGGAATACCTACCACATATATGTTTTTATCAAACTTATAATTCTCATATCTATACATTGCAGCAGCTAAATCACGAGTTGCATAAATAGTAGTTCCATTACTCTTAAGAATAATACATGGTGGATATCCATACTCTTCAAGGTCTACTACCTGAGCACCTTCACTCTCAACGAGAAGGTTTTTCTCTTTAAGCATATTTACAACATCATCACTCATCTTTGCATAATATGCTTCACCATTATAGTTATCGAAAGTCAATCCCATCCTGTCATAAAGCTTATTGAAAACTACAAGAGACATATCCCTAAATTTTTCCCATAAAGCAACTTCATCAGGACAACCATCTTCAAGTTTTTTAAAATTATCCCTTGCGGCTATCGTTAATTCTGGATCATTCTTTTCTTCTTCATGAAACTTAACATATATTCTTAAAAGTTCATCAATTGGACTTTCGTTCAACTTCTGCTCATCACCCCAAAGCCTGTATGCGGTAATAAGCTTACCGAACTGCGTACCGTAATCACCGAGATGGTTCATTCTTATTACTTTATAACCCAGTTTAGTATATATCTGAGCAAGTGAATTACCGATAATAGTTGTAAAAGCATGGCCTACATGAAAAGGTTTTGCAATATTAGGAGAAGAATACTCAACAATTATTGTTTTTCCTTCACCGATATTCTCCTCACCATATCTGTCACCTAGATTGATAATAGTACCAAGAGTATCTTTTGCAAATACACCTCTGTCGATATAAAAATTAACATAAGGACCAACATTAACAGATTTATCAAGCCATTGCATTGACTTAAAAGCTGAATCAGCTGCAATATCAGTTGCAATCATCTGTGGTGCCTTATGCATGGTTTTTGCCAATACAAAACAAGGAAATGCAAAATCACCCATATCAGATTGAGGCGGAATCTCAATCAACTTATAAACATTATCAAAATCCAAACCGGTAATGCCTGAAAGAACCTGTGCTATCTCAGATTTATAATCCATAATGACCTCCAAGTCAAACAATATAAATTCAATTATATCAACAATTGCGTCTGTTATATTAACATAAATAAGTAGTGATTTCACTAAAAATACAACTGAATGATTTTGTGGTATTATATAATAGTTTGAAAATAAGCATATATGTTATGCATTAGGAGATATAAATGAATTTACCTATAATAATCGGCAGTATAATTCTTTTTGTAACGGTATTTTTACTTTTGCGCTATTTACCGCTTAAAGACAAACTTCTCGGTAAGGATCGAGGAAAGAAATTTGTTCAGGGAAGCAATGTTAATGTCGGTAAACCTACAGGTGTCGGAATATATTTTATGTCTTCTTTCCTGCTTTTTGCACTGATTTTCTGTTTTATTTCAGGAATAAAATCAATCGGTTGCCTATTGCTCATACCGGTTATAGCAATAGAAATGCTGAGCGGTTATTTTGATGACATTTCTGCGGCTCCATGGGGAGAATATATCAAGGGATTCCTTGATTTTATTATTTCAGGAATAGCAGCCTTAGTTTTTGTTTTAAATTTTGACACTAAAATATTCCTTATTTATACCAATCAGTCCTTCAGAATTAATCCTATAATTTATTTTGTCCTGGCATTCATTTTAATGATTGTATCAATTAATGCCACCAATGCAACTGACGGTGTTGACGGGCTGTCCGGAACACTTTCGGTTCTCACGACTGCTTCATTTATGATAATTGCTTACTTGAGAGGCACTCTTGATACTCTCGGTATTGTTTGGGGATTGTTCTTCATTATCGTACTCATTGCATATCTTATTTTCAATCATTATCCGAGTAAAATGCTTATGGGTGATGCAGGTTCACGTTCAATCGGTATTTTTATTGCCTTATATGCAATGCTTCTTAAGGTTCCGTTTATGTATTTAATTTTGGGACTTCCTTTTCTTCTTGACGGTGGAATCAGTATTTTAAAAATCACAATCGGAAGAATAACCGATAAAGTATTTCACAAGAAAATATTAATTTTGAAGAACATAAGAACACCTTTGCATGATCATTTAAAGAAAGAAATGAAATTTTCAGCTCCGAAAACAATGATTATTATCTCACTGTCTGCCTTAATATTAGATATATTAGCAATTTTATTACTTATAATCGTAAAATAAAAACATTCACAGTGTTTGACTATATATTAATTCATGCTTAAAAAAATGCGGAACGTATTTGTGTACGTATCCGCATTTTTACATTACCAACTAATATAAAAAATTCCATCCGCTTAGAGAAAATCATCAAATGAACCTATTCCGGTGTCTTCAGGAATAATTTCCTGTTTGAATTCCTCGTTTACCTCAACATCTTCGCTGGTCTCTTCGGTAACTTCAGATGCCAAATTATCATCCTCACCATATAATGAAGCAAAGAAATCATCATCCGACATCTCAACATCAGTCTCACTTGCTTCAACAACAGCATTACCGATATCAGCATCAGCAATAGAAGCATTATTAACTTCGGCTTCAATATCTACATTCTCTGCAGTATCTTCATCATGAAGAAGATTGTTTTTTTCTTCTTTGCTGTCTTTCTTTATCAACAAATCAACAACTGCTCTCTTCTGCATACGACGACGTTCTTCCCTCGCCTCAATAACCGCATTCTTGGCATCCTCAATCTGCTGACGTTCATTCATCTCCTGTTCAAGAATCTTCTTACGATCACCCGTAACCGTTGAAGAAGCTACCTCGCGTAAAGCCTCTACACTTTGAGGAGTAGATACAGCTTTACCCATAATCTCTCTCATCTTACGCTTGCTTTCTTCCTGCTCACGTTCTGCTTCCTCAGCAACCTGATCACCCAAAGCCTGAATCTCCTCAACTCCTCTTGGAACTGCTTTCAGTTTTCCGTCTTCTGATACAACAACCTCATGCTTTCTGTTTATTACTAAATCAGACACACCAAAACTGTCGAAATCCGAAGCAGCCTCAAGAATCTCATCTATATTCGGTACTTTAACAGAAGATTCGAATTTATAACGTTTGCCGTCACTCTTTTCCACCTCAACTCGAGGGGAACTATTATTTGCCTTTCCGGCATTTAAATTTGAATATTTTGCCTTTTTATTCTTTGCCATAACTACCCTCACGACCGCTTAAAAGTAACAAACAAACATATCAATAACACCAATAGTATAACAATAATTGAATATAAAGCAATCATTGTATATTTATTAACATATCTGAAATTGTTTGAATCAAGTTTATTATCTACTTCACTTGCCTGTTTGGAAGCACCGGCAGAATTTGCAATTGCCTCACGATTAGTCGGCACCTCTACAGGGGCATTACTTGCAGCATCAACAATTATTTGTCTTGCACGTTTTACATCAGGAAGCAAAAGCTCCTGTAATTTCTTAAAACTGTCATCTGAACGCGGAAATTCATCACATTCGTTAGGTAACTTATCTGCTGCTACGGATTGCGTATCTTCAAAATACAAAACTCCAAACGAAGCATCGTCCGAATTATTTGAACTTCCCACAATAAATTCTGAAATAACATTATTCAGTGATTTCTCTGCTTCTTCACGACCTGCTGCTAAAGTATTAGCAAGTTTAACCATTACAGGCTTAATCAATCCGGAATTCTCATTATAGACCGAATCCTGAACACCGTCAGTCATTAGACAAATTGCATGGCAATCATCGGTTGTCATCTTAATCAACCTCAAATAATCCGCTGCATGATTTGCTGTAACAAAATAAGTATGAGATGAATCTTCACCATTTTGAGGCATTGTAATTGGAACTACTGCTGAAGGCGTAACCTTGCAAATAAGCCCATCACCTATATGACCGACCAATACACGTCTGTCCTTTACCGCACAGAAAAGCATTGTACAAGACAAACGTTCTATCGAATCCAATTTATGTTCTGACATCAAATCAGCAAAACCGACATGAAGTGACGCCAAAATAAGGCTCTTAACTGCAGCCTCGCGATTCTCATTGTAAATTGCATCAAAATGCTCAGTAAGTAATTTTGTTATCGTATTAACAACACATTCAGCACCGTATCTGGCATGTGTATAATTCTTTCCGCCGGCACCGTCTGCAATGCATACCACGCTGACACCGTTATCTGTTACAGCCTTAGAAGCATCTTCACAAGGAACGCCTCTTTGTCTGTGTTTATTACCCATGAGAGTAACAGCTGATACACTAACCTTACCCATAACTTTTCTCTCCAAACCAATTACTCATCAAGGAAATTAAAGAAGTCATCGACTCCTACCGATTCTCCTTCCGGTTCTGTAGAAATATTATACAAAGCGTCAACACTCATACCGGAAGAAACAACAGAAGATGATGATGAACCCAAAAATTCAAAAAGACGACCAAACTCAGCCGTACCGACAGAAATTGGTTCCGGACGTTTCTTCGAAAGTCTTTTAAGACAATCATAATCTGCTGATTCACCTACACCTATGTTAAATACGACAAGTTTATCATCGTCTTCCAATTCGTTACACGCTTTAATTGCCAATTCCATATTTGTTAATGCATTAGGACCCTGAGGAGCACCGTCTGTAATAACAACCAACCATGGCTGATAATATTTAATACCTAACTCCTTATAACCTGCTTTACGAGCATTCAATATCTCAAGGGCTGTAAGTATTCCCTCTCCGATAGGAGTCATTGTTGTACCGGCAGAAATCTCAGGTAAGGTTTTATCTTTACCAAGTTTTCCGAAAGGCATAACTATTTCAACAGAAGCACCGAAAGTAACAATTGCTATATCCGTAGCAGAACGAGTATCATCATTTGCCTTAATTGAAGTAACAAAATTTTGCAAACCGGAATTTAACAATTTTATCGGATTACCCATCATCGAACCGGATGTATCCAAACAAAAACATATCGGCAATCTGCGTTTAGTACTGTTACTGAATTCAGAACTGTTAAATGTGTCAGACATTATAATTCTCCTTTCATTTAAAACCATCTATTTTCTACCGAACAAGCCAAAAAGTCCTTCTCTTCCGCCTTTATCCGAATCTTTCTTCCTGTCATTGCCCTGCTGAGTATTATTACGATTTACAGAAGAGTATCTTTTATTGGAAGCAACTGACGAAAACGGACTGCTGTCATCACCTGAAGGATTTCCTGTAGGATAAATCACAGCATCAAATATACTCTTCTTGGTATTTATTGTTCTGGAACTTCTGACAGAATAATCCGGTTCAGCATCATTAGTCTGGTGATAATGCATACACGGAAAAACATCATAAGCATTCTCGTCAGTAAAAGAATGATTAACCAATTCGTTTTTATATTGAACTACAGCCTCATACCAGTAAACGGCTTCATAACTCTTTCCGAGTTTAAACGTATTATAAAGCATTATTCTCAAATATTCAGGCAGATACTTCCATATGAACTCATAACCGCCTTTTGGAATATGCTCATTGTTACTGTTATCCAAACTGTAAGGAAAAGATTTTGTAAGAATTTCCTCATTTAACGTTTCCTTACCGTTACGCGTAGCATAAGGATGTAAGCCGCAGAATAACATAGAGAAAACCAACATTGCAATTGAGTAATCTTCATGTGTAAGTTGTCTTAGGAATGTACTGAAATTCTTTCCCCACAAATCAGATACGGTAAATTCCTCCGTACCTACAGGACAAGGCATATTATCAACCTGAATACTGTCCATATCAATAAGGTATACAGAAGTTGACGAGAACAACAATGCATTCTTCATTTGTATGTCACCTGCTACAATATCATGCATATGAAGAAACAAATACTTCTCTATTACATTAATGAGAGTCTCAACGATATCAACACGTTTCCAATTCGGGAAATTATTAATCATCGCATCAGGACCGTCAAACACGTTACCCAAAGTATGACCTTTACCCATCATCATGGTATATCCGACCGGAACACCCTTAAAAAAGATCAAATCAACCGGCCAACAAATACCGACACTCCTTATTCCCATCTCAACCATTCGCATCAATTTACGCCATCTTAAAGGAGTAATCATTCCTCGATGGTATATTTTCGCAACAACAGAAGGATTATCTGTTATAAAAACCATTCCCTCTGCACCGGCACTTATCTGTTTCTCTAATCGTATCGGCTTTTGATTACCGGTATAAACTACATCACCGATATTACAGAATAAATTGGTATCCAAAAACTCCGTACGAGAAGCCAACGGACTTATAATCGGTTCTTTGCATTCTGCAAAGCAATCAGATAAAGAATCAAATACATCTATGTGATCTTGATATAACAGGCAAATCTTACAGGAAATATCCAAATTCATTTCACGAATTCGTTTCATAAGAATTGACCTAGGAGTCAAAATAAGACACGTATTTTCGATTTTCTTTATTGCTTCAGCCAACTCATCTGATTTGGTAACATTTATCTCATTAAGCCTATGCTCGTTTAATATCGACATACAAAAATATCTCATTGCATTTGCATACACCAAATCCTTATCATCAGCCTGATGCAAAACACAATAGTGATACAACTTAAAAGTTTTAGAAACATAAATCTGCTGATTATTCTCATTAATAAATGCAACAAACTCTCTGAACAAAGAAGTTCCTGCAAATTCAGATATCAAAGAATAATCAACAACTAATGAATCAAATTGTGCTAAATCGACAATATTCATAATCACCACAAACGCCTAATATTTACCAATGCTATTTTATATTAATATAAAAAAACTGGCAACACAAAGAACAAAAAAACTCAAGTAAATTGTCTTATTAAATCCTCAAATGTTTCTCGTCTTCGTATTAATACAGGATTTCCGTCCGAACCAATCATTACCTCGGCCGGTCTGTATCTCATATTATAGTTTGAAGACATGGAAAAACCATAAGCACCGGCATCAAGCACAGCAATAATATCATCCTTGTAAATAATCGGCAATTCTCTTTCTTTTGCAATAATGTCACCGGTCTCGCAAATATTACCAACGACATTTACCTTCTCCTTTTTATCGGAAGGCAATACTACTTCATTATTTCTGATAACTTCTATATCATGCCATGAATCATATAAAACCGGTCTCATCAGAACATTCATACCGATATCGGTACCAACATACTTTTTATCAGCATTAGTCTTAACAGAATAAACTTTTCCCAAAAGAATCGCACTCTCACAAGGAACATATCGACCCGGTTCGGTTTTAAATAAAGGAGTATATCCAACCTTATCAACAAATTCATCCAATAAATCCGTCAATTTGAGCGTTAATGAAGCAAAGTCAAAAGCTTCTTCACCGCTAAGCTTATGATAAGGCACACCGAATCCGCCGCCGAAATCAATAAAATCAAGTCTGTCAAAACGCTCTGCAAAATGTAAAATATTACGACATGAACTCAAAAATGCATCAGGATTCATAAACAATGAACCGACATGCTGATTTATACCGATTATTCTTAAATCATATTTACGTGCAACAGATATGGCTTCATCCAAATCATCAGAAGCTATTGCAAATTTAGTATTCTTTCCGGCTGTTACCACCTTCTCATGATGTCCGGCTCCGACACCCGGATTTATTCTTATTGCACATCTGCCACCCGGATTGAGCTGTCCGTAAAGTTCCAACTGAGCAATACTGTCAAGACTTGTCAGTATTGAGTTATCTATAGCAAATTGAAGTTCCTCTTTACTGACATTGTTAGGAACATAAAAAATTCTGTCATTGGGGAAACCGGCCATCTGTAAAAGCCTGATTTCACCTTCTGACATAGCATCACAATTCAAACCTTCCTCTAAAGCTATTTTTAAAATCTTTAGATTAGAATTAGCCTTTATCGAATAATTACACGTAAAAGGATACTTGGTTACTATGTTAGCAACATTTCTCATACTGTTACGTAAAATGTTTTCATTATATACATAAAGCGGTGAACCATATTCACTTAAAAGTTTTTCCGGTGCGGCATTCCCAAAAAAATTACAATAATTAATATATGAATCCATAACTTCCTCCCTAATAACTCTGTTATTATATACAAATAAAAAAACTATTCAATTCCTACC
>JAKSRF010000026.1 GCA_024403755.1 Clostridia bacterium | reverse complement strand
TTGAAGAACAGTCTGTTTTACTACTTTTTCTTTTTCTTTGAATCTTTTTCTTTCTTCTTCTTATCGCCTTTTTTCTTCTTATTCTTCTTCATTTCCTCTATATTAGGAACTTCGATAGAATTCTTCGGCTTCGGAACAGAGGCTTTCTTTTTAAGAGTAGCTCCGTTAACTTTTATATCAACTGTCTTTTTGTTTTGCTTAACAATCTTTTCTTTAACCGAATCATTGGTAATAACTATAGGCGGAATCGTTAATTCGTAAAGCATATCACGAATCAGATTGATATTACTCTTATTAATCGAATAATAAATATTTCGACCCTCTTTATGACTCTCAACAAGATTTCTTTCAGCTAATACAGTCATATGATGAGACATAGTCGGCTGTGTAATATTAAAATTAGCCTGTATATCCTTAGCACAAATCTCGCCATTCTCCGCAATAAGCAAAAGAATGCGTATTCTTATAGGTTCTGCCAAGGCTGACAGCATATATATCATGCTTTCCTTCCCGTTAATTGTCATAATCTACCCTCTGTTAAGCAATAAGTTGCTCTTTCAATGCTTCTTCAAATTCTACAAGATTAGCACATGCAATAATTTCCGTCTGATCCTCAAGGAGAATATCTTCATCACCTCTTACAAGGACAGTCATAGGAACGCCGAGTTTTCTTAAAAGTAAAAGCTGATAATCTTTACTTGTCTCTGAAGGCAAATACTTACAGAGCATTCTTACTACCTGCTTTGCATCCTCAATGTAAAGTCCTGACAACTTAAGCAAGTGCTCAACAACATACATAACAAATACATCGTTAAAATCAAACTGCGTCTTCTCCGGGAACACACAACTGAATGCTTTCATAGAAGTAGGAGATACCAATTCAAGTTCTTCAAAGTCTTTGCGTGGTATTACAAAGCTTCTTACATTAGCAGAGAATAACTCCTGCATCTGCTCAACAGTAAGCTCACCCTTAAGTTCCTGAATTCTCTGTATTCTTGTCAGAATTTTGGTTCTTGGAAAAAATGTTTCCTGACCGGTTTTTGTTGCCTTATGAATAAACCAGCTCTCAGGAATCAGATTCATTCTTTTCCAGCGATAAAGGGTGCCATAAGATATTTTTGCTATGTGCAACAATTGCTGCTTGGAAATTAATTCGTCTTCCATATAAACATATCCTCCAAAATAGATAATTTCTCTTTAATCATTCTAAAGGATTAATATTACAATTATGAGACAATATAGTAAAAATACCAACACATTTTTCCATACAAAAAGCAGCCTGTTGAGCGCAGAAACAAAACCACACTGCAACCTGCTGCTGTCATACTTATCACTGAAGCAATATGACGAATATCCGTCAGAAACCCAAAGCGTCTCCTAAATCGTACATTATATCGAAGATATTATCATCACCGAAATAGAAGATACCAAACAAAATAACCGCACCGGCAATGAGTGTCAAAATCAAAAGCCACATACATGCAGCTTTCTCAAATCTCTTGATATTACGATTAGGAGTAATCAACGATGCAAAAAATGAGAAAATCAGGCCTATAAGCGGGATAGCATTAATCAGCATCAACCAAAAATACACACCTGTAGACACAGGCTTATAACACTTAGGACAAGAATCCAAAAGGTTCTGCTCCTTCTCCTTCTTCTCTAAAGCCTTCTGATCCTTTGCATTTTGTTTTGCATCAGCCTTTGCTTGCTTCTTAGCTTCATTCTCTGCAATCTTCGCAGCCTTCTTATCAATTTTCTTCTCTGAAGCATTTGAAGCAGCAACGGCAGTTACTGTCTCAGCTGCTGTTGCTTTATTATCGCTTAAATTTACTGCACTGCCGTTATTCGGCATAAATCTATCTGTTGCAGCACCATCTGACTTAACTTCAGCTTTAGCTGTTTCAACTGTTTCTTTCTTCGCCTCAGTTACTACACTTAACGGCGCACCACAGCCAGTGCAAAATTTTGAGCTATCCGACTCTTCAAAACCACATTTAGGACATTTCATATTTACACCTCCAAAGTAATCTTATAAATTATATCTTATCACTTAAAATACTTATTTTCAAAATTAAAGACAGTTAACGGCTTGCTGAAATAATATCCCTGAATAATATCTCCGCCGAGTTTCTTTATAAATATATACTGTTTATCACTCTCAACACCCTCAATGCAAACTTTAATATTAATTGAATGTGCAAGAATGATAATAGCGCAAATAAACGATCGATTAAATGCTTCCTTTTCCATGTCGTCAACGAAAGCCTTATCAATTTTAATTTCATCTACAGGGAGTTCTCTCAGGTAGTTAAAGGATGAATAACCTGTTCCGAAATCATCCAAAGCAATTCTGATGCCTTCTGCTCTGAGTCTTATCAGATTGGCACGACACATTGCAATGTTCTTCATGAGAGATGTCTCTGTAATCTCCAGAAGAATATTTTTAGGACTCAGATCATAGCGAGCAAGTGCAGCCATAACATCGTTAGAAAAATCTCTTCGCACAATATCATCGGCAGTAACATTAATATGCACATAAAAATTCGGATTTGCTCCATTCTTTATCCATTCGGAACACTGTGATATAGCCTTATTTAATATCCACGAGCCTACAGTCTCCATCTGATCTGTCGTCTCGAGAGCATTCACTACTCGCTCAGGATTTATCAATTCACCGTTAGGAGCAATCCATCTGAGTAAAGCTTCCGCACCGGCAAGTTCACCGGTAGCAGCGTCCATAAGAGGCTGATAATATAACTGGAAACTCTCCATACCATTACGGATAGATTGTGTTATCTGAAGTTCAAAATCAAGTTTCTCTTTAAGTTCTCGCTTATCTACAGGAGAATATATCGTATATTTCAGTTTCTTATCCTGCTTTACCTTATGAAGAGCAATCTCTGCATTTACAAGCAACTCATCTACGGTTGAACCGCAAGACGGATAGATAGCAGCAGACAAACCGTACGAGATAAAGAAGGTACCGCGTCCCGTATCCAAAGGTTGCATACTTTCTTCCTGAAGATAATTCATATACTCTGTTACCTTTATTCTGGAAGCATGAGGCCACATTATGCAGAAAGTATCAATTCCTATCTGGTATATATATGCACCGTTCGGAAGATGCTTTTGAAGCATATTAGAAAGAGAAATAAGTATCTCGTTACCTGCAGAACGACCGTAACGATCGTTAAATGTATGGAAGCCGTTTATATCTACAAGCACCAAAGCCGCAGATAAGAGGTCCTTATTATGTATCATTTGTTCTGCATCAACAAGAAGCTTCTCACGTGTAGGAAGTCCCGTAAGCTCATGGCAGGAGGAATTACGTTCTACGTCCTCACGAAACTCATTCATCTGAGTAAGATCAAAAATCGTTCCGACAATCATTAAACCCTGCTTCGAAGTATCGTAGAAGGATTTTCCTCGGCATGCAATCCAAACATACTTATCTTCCTTAACAGCTGCTCTGAATTCCATCGAGAAACGGTTTTGATGTCCCTCTGTAATCTGCTGCATTACATCTCTGAAACGTTTTCTGTCTTCACTTATAACTCTGTTAGCCACCTTCTCGAAAATGTCGCCGTTAACGGACAACTCAACATCAGGAAAAATCTCAAGAATATTCTCTGATAATACAAGTTGATTAAGCTTCATATCAGCGTAAAAAGTAATAGCAGCAGAACCTTCAATAAGGTTGTTACGAATTGATGCATCCTTAACAAATTCGGTTACATCTGTAAAACAACCGGATATATACTGCATATCTCCGCCGATAATACCATCTCTGCCTGCATCGGAAATACCGTTGGCACGAAGATATATCTCACCTGTCATACTCGACAAAAAGCGGACGGTAAAACTGAAATCTTTCGAGGTACCATTAACAAAATTTCTGATTCCGTTACTTATAATTTCTACATCATCCGGATGGACAAAACGTCTGTATTCTTTAGAAGCATTCGGAAGAATCTCGGAAGGAATATCAAAATCCAAAATAAATCTGTTACTGAGATAACAAATATCATTATATGTATCATATACAAACAAATACTCATTTATTCCTTCGCCAAAAAACTGAAAAATAGATTTCTCAAGTGCACTCTTGGTATGATCTACAATCATGCCGACTATGTAATTGACTTTATCTACAACCACAATCTGCATGTAAGTTTTAACTTCATATACTTCATAGGCAGATTTACACAATGAATGGACAATAACTCTCGCACCTGAACCGTTAACTACGAGTTCTCTTACTGCTGCATCATACTGTCTGGTAACATTCTCTCGTTCGTTATCAGGAACAAATTGCAAAAAAGTAGACAGCAACACATCTTGTTGAACCATGGTGCCGATAATGGAACGCATACCTTCGGAAAAGAACATTCGCTGTTCTCTCGGAATCATTATAAATCTGCACAGCGTAGCTTCTTCTGTGATAGCACCACATTCGTCAAGTGTAAATGAACCGATGAGGTTCATCATATCCTTATGGTTAAAAAATCCTGAATCAGAATTTGCAATTTCAAAATCATCCATTACAGACACCTCTAAGAACAAGGAATAATATTATTCTATCAGATTTACAATGTAATCGTATATCTCTTTTTTATTCTTTCCGGTTATTGCAGATACTTTTTTTGATATATCCTTCTTGCTGAGTCCCTCTTTGTTGAATTTGTATATTAATTCGTCCGTCTCTGACTGAGAATACTCCTTCTTCTCGACAATTCTCGGAGCAACACAGACTACAAACTCACCTTTAGGCGGATTCTCTTCAAAATACGCAAGCGCCTCACTTACAGTAAGTCGGATAACCTCCTCATATTTCTTGGTCATCTCTCTGCAAAAAGCCGCACGGCTGTCACCAAAACCATATTCATTAAGCTCAGCTATCAATTTCATCAGTCTGTGCGGAGCCTCATAAATTATTATGGTTTCCTCATAATTTTGAAGGGCACTGAGTCTTTCCTTACGAGGCTTAGTCTCAGAAGGAAGAAAACCTTCAAAGTGATAACGACGCGTATCGAGGCCGCTCATTACCAGAGCCGTTATTCCCGCCACAGGTCCCGGAATTACCGATACCGGAATATTATTTTCTATACAAAGCTTAACCAAATCCTCACCCGGATCGCTTACCGACGGCATACCGGCATCTGACACCTGAGCTATGATTTTACCTGATTTAAGTTCCTCGAGAAGGATATTCCCTTTAGAAGCCTTATTGTGTTCATGATAAGATACCAATTGTCCGGATATTCCGAACTCTGAGAGAAGAAGCCCTGTTCTTCTCGTATCTTCACAAGCAATTATATCAGCAGATTCTAATATCTCTTTTGCTCTCGGGGACATATCTCCGAGATTCCCGATAGGCGTTCCGACTAAATAAAGCAATTTGAATGCACCTCGTTATATATTCTGTTTATCGCATCTGATGACATTATATCACCGGAAGCGTCGTTTTTCGTATTCAAAATGAGCGGAGGCTGAATCTTAAAATCGGTCTTTTTGGAAGTTCGGCGTCCGGCAAGCAAAAACATGGAAGCGTTTTTATCAACAAAAGGATGGATATTCATAAGCGACACCGGAGATAATTTGTTATCTCTGAACGACGCCAATGCATCCTGCAAACGTCCACCCTGCATTATCATAACAACATAACCGCCGTCAGGAATAACTCTTTTGGCAGCTGCCTCAACAAAATCATTCAAATTCCCGTTTTCTTCAAATCGACCGTTCAGTCTTGCATTCATACTATCTGCGTGTGCCTGAGCTTCAGGTCCGTTTTGTCTGCTGAAGAAAGGTGGATTAAAGAAAACTATGTCATATTGTAAATCCCTGACTGCTTTCGGCAAGTCTCTTAAATCACAATTATGCGGTGCAACAATATTACAAAGTCCGTTATTATCAATATTACGACATAAAACCTCATAGGATGGAGTATTGATTTCAACAGAATCCAGGTGAAGATAATCTGCCATATCTTCAGCTTTTAAGTTTCCGTCAGCCTTAAGTTCCGTATTCAAAATATCGAGAAATCTTGCCGCAAACAAAAGAGAACAAGCTCCGACATTACTTCCCAATTCCAACGCTCTGACAATTTTGTTCTTATTCTTTACAGAACCTCGCTTAATATACGAAGCTGCATACCACGCCAACAACGTCGTATCAGTACCGTATCTGAAGCCATCCTTCAGCTGCAATAAACTGAAGCCGTTGCGTTCAAGACTTTCCAAAGTTAAATTGTCAGATAATTCAGGTAATTCCACTGTTTAAATACTCCACACTGATTCCCAAGATTTCGTAATGAAACAAAAATAAAAAAAGGCTGCAACCCAAGGAGTTGCAGCCACCAAAACTCAGTAATAATTATTCAGCTGAAATTGCAGATACAGGGCATGTACCAGCGCAAGAACCGCACTCAATGCAAGCATCAGAATCAATAACATACTGTGTGTCACCCTGTGAAATAGCAGATACAGGACATCCGTCAGCACAACTACCACATGAAAGGCAAGCATCAGAAATTACATATGCCATATCTTCATCCTCCTTTTTTTAAATCTAAGCTATTATACAACTATTTTTTCAAAACAACAATCAAATAGAAGGAAGCAAATGCAATTATTCTGTAAATTCTTCTTCCGAATCGTCATTCTTATTTGGGCACTTACCACTATTAGCACATTCGCCGCAATTATGAGCATTCTTCTCGGCCTCTGAAGCAAGCTGCGGATTAAGAGGTTCAAGTGAAGCCCACTCAAATTTCTCCATCTCAGTCAAATCATCTTTGACAAACTTCACGCTGATAATCTCTTCAAGATAACTTACATCGCTGACTGTACCCGTTCCTCTCGGGGTTCTTATATATGCACCGACTTTCGGAAGACGCCTGTGAGCATCTTCATATGCGTCCTTCTCATACTGCAAACAGCACATAAGTCTGCCACAGGCACCGTTAAGCTTCGTAGGATTAAGTGATAAGCCCTGATCTCTGGCCATTCTCAATGTAACCGGGGCAAAATGATTCAGGAAGGTACAACAACATAGTTCTCTTCCGCAAATACCGATTCCTCCGATGAGCTTTGCCTGGTCTCTTGAGCCTATCTGTCTGAGCTCAATTCTTACCTTAAAGGTTGCAGCAAGATCCTTTACCAGTTCTCGAAAATCAACACGATTATCGGAAGTAAAGTAGAACATAATCTTTTTACCGTCAAAAGCAAAAACTGCTTCGATAAGATTCATATCGAGCTTATGCTTCTCAATGAGTCCGAGACAAATCGTATATGCCTCGTTCTCCTTTTGCTTTTTTACTTCATAACGCTCTATCTCATTCTTATCCGCAATTCGCTGTATAGGGATAACGTCAGAATCGATTTTATTGTCATCAATCTCGTACGGTTCCTCGGCAACATGCGCCAAATCCGGTCCCAACTGCGTCTCTACCATTACGGCATCACCGATTTTAAGTGAGAAATTATCACATCTGAATTTATATAATTTTCCTGCGTCATGGAAACGCACACCAACTACTTTTCCCATTATAATCTCCTGTTATTTTAGTTCTTTATTCATTTTTATCAGCAAATTACCTACTGCACACTCATAATTGGCGTTAACAGCGGCATTTTTCTTAAACTCATTAATTCTGTCCGCACAATTTCCTATCTTACTCAGCGTAAGATTCGGGTGTCTCTTAATAAATCCGAGAAGCTCATCTTTTTTGTCAGCATTCTTTACCATAGCTTCAGAATCCTTAAGAAGAAGCGCAACATCACCCAAAAACCAAAGAATCAACAATAAAATTACATCCGCTTTCTCTTTATTTTCCTCGAAAAAATGATAATCATCGTAAAGCAACTTGGTATAACCGTCTTCCGGTAAATCAATCATCAGCTTCATGACTGTCACTCTGAGATTATCAAACTCCTCATCTGACAACAAATCAAACGCATTACCGATAATTCCGGCTGCAAATACGGATAAAAAATTAATTTTTGAATCACTGACATCCTTTACTTTGTCAGAATCGGCTTTAAGAGCCTTTACTATCTCATCCTCCGAATAAAGCTCGACCTTAAGCTCCTCGCATCTTGATATCACCGTCGGCAAAAGCTTCAGCTTATCAGCAACCGTAAAAATAAAAATAACATTATGCGGCGGCTCTTCAATTGACTTAAGAAGAGCATTCTGACCTTCATTGTTCAACAAATCCGCATTTATAAGGTAAACCTTATGCTCAGAGGCATGAGGTGCGATAATCTCATCTTCGATGATACTGTCTCGTATCTCATCGACTTTAATATTCTTCGAGGCGTCAACACCGAGTTCTACAAAATCCGGATGAGTACCGGCATTAAAGTATCTGCAATTGTCACAGTTATCGCAACCGCCGTTTGACGTAGGTGAAGAACAAAGAAAGCCTTTGGCAAGTTCCTTTGCAAACGTATTCTTTCCGATATTATGCGGTCCGGTAAACAGAAAAGCGTGCCCCGATGAATTTAACAACGAAGCAGCCATTCTCGATTTTAATTTGCTTTGTCCGACAAGCTTATCTAGTGCCACAGGCAGCAATCTCCTTCTCAACTTCGCCGACAATAGTCTCAAAAATATCATCTATTGATTTGGAAGCGTCAATTCTTCTGATTCTGTAATCATTCTCGGCCAAAACAAGATATCCTTCTCTTACAGCCTTCTGGAAATCCAATCCCATAGCTTCAAGTCTGTCTTCAGCCTCACCGCGTCCTTTACGCCTCTTATAGGCATCTTCCGCCGTTAAATCCAAAAGAAATGTTATATTCGGTGCCAAACCTTCGGTAGCTGTCTCATTTAAGTCTCTGACAAGCTTCTCGCCGAGTCCTCGCGCATAGCCCTGATAAGCAAATGTTGAATCATAAAAGCGATCACAAATTACTATCTTGCCTTCTTCAATTGCAGGACGTATCACCTGAGAAGTAATCTGCGCTCTGGCTGCCTCATATAAAAGCAATTCAGTCACTGAGCACATCTCATCATTCTTTTTATCAAGAAGAATATTACGAATCTTCTCACCTATTGAAGTACCGCCCGGTTCTCTGACAACAAGCACGCTTCTTCCGTTACTCTTAAACCAATCGGCGAGCTTATTAAGCTGAGTACTTTTACCGCAGCCGTCTATACCTTCAAAAGTTATCAGCAAACCCCTGTTCATATTCTTCACCTTAAATTAATCCAACTTTACAGAACGCATACGTGCAATCTCAAGCCATATTTCCTTTTCTATTCTGTCGCAATCGAGCTTGATATCTTCAGTAGTCTCTTCAGCCTTACTCTGAATCTTATTACTGTTATTATTGCTGTTGTTATTATAATTCTGCTTGTTACGCGGCTTATTCTCGTTATAATGGCCGTTATTACGATTATTACGGTAATTACTGTTGTTATTATTACGTTGCTTATGGTTCTGGTTATTTCCGTTACCCTGAGAATTATTCTGCTGATTAGACGTATGCTGAGCATTACCGTTTACGTTATTGTTCTGTGCCTGAGAATTATTGGAACGCTCTTTGTTTCTCTGTCTGTTCTCGCTGTTATTCTCAAAATTCTGCTGAGATTTATTCTCATTGGCAGAATTACCATTGCTGTTATTATTGCCGTTGTTATTGTTGTTATTACGACGGTTGTTACGATGATTATTACGATAATTGTTCCTGTTACGGTTATTACCGTTGTAATTCTTCTGACTTCCTTCACCGCCGTTATTTGAACCGGAATTATTTACAGTCTTGTTTGTATTCTCATCCATAAAATATGTTCATCCTTTCAGCATAAACCCGTTCAAATTCAACAGGTTAACTAAGCACTGCCTATCATTATATAATAAAAGTTGCAAAAATTACAATTTACCTATCTTTTTTATTCCCTGATCCGAAGGAACAGTAACCTTGATTTCAATCAATTCACTCAGCGGAGCGAGTACAAAGGCACGTTCATACATTCTCGGATGAGGAATAACCAAATACGGCTTATTCACTTTAACCTCATCATAAAGGAGAATGTCGACATCTATATTCCGCGGGCCGTTAACAATCGTCTTTACACGATGCATACTCATTTCTATACTTTGAGTAAACTGAAGAAGTTCATCAGGTGTTAATGAAGTCTTAAGCGACAGACAAATGTTATAAAACGCATCCTGATCGGCATATCCCCACGGTTCAGTCTCATAAACATTTGACACTTCAACTTCAAAAATCTCACTGTTACTCTCAATAAGATTAACAGCCATCTTTAAATTCTCTCTTTTATCTCCGATATTACTTCCCAAAGACAAATATACCTGATGCTTTTGCTGTCTGTTTACCGTAACAGCCATTGTATCGAACTCACCGTCTATCGGAGCATTCGGCTTGGATACCGTAACTGACACGGATAATATTCGTTTATCTGCGGCAAGGATACGTTCGGCAATGCCACCCGCCAAATATTCGATAAGATTACAGGAAGAACCTTCTACTGTTTCCTTACAAATGTCGTAAATCACGGAATAATCTATCGTATCCTCAAGATTATCCGTCTCGGCACCTTTTATTTCTTCCACACCCATTTTAACAGTAACATAAAAATACTGTCCGTCTTGTTTCTCCTTATCAAAACAACCGGTATGACCGAAAAAACGCATTTTCGAAAGCAAAATATAATCCATAAAAACTCCTAGAAATCCATTATTGTTTCCCACAATCTCAAGCTGTCCGCAGCACCTTTGACATCATGAACACGTATAATATCCGCCCCTAATCCTATTCCGGCCAAATTCGCACCGACAGTGGCGCTGTCACGTTCCGCGGCATCAGAAGGTCTTCCCATATAGGAAGCTATCATACGCTTACGTGACAATGCCAAAAGCAAAGGAACAGAATTCATATTTTTAAATCTCTCGATATTGCGAACAAGCTTCAAATCCTCTTCAGAATCAGTACCGAAGCCAATCCCCGGATCGATTATAAGTCCGGATTTAATTTTGGAGGATACTGTCATAAAGAAATCTGCCGCCCTGTCTTCTATGGCTCTTTTGTCATCAGAATAAGTACGATTATTAAACATGGCAATCGCACCGCTGTTGTACTTTTTTTGCACAGTACACATATCTTCAGAAGCAAAACCGGTAACGTCATTAATTATGTGAGCACCGCATCTTAATGCTGCATCCGCAACATTCGGTTTGGAAGTATCCACAGAAATCAGGACATCAGTCTCACGATGCACAAGCTCAACTACAGAGCATACGCGCTCCAGCTCTTCCTCAACACTGACCGGAACATATCCCGGCCTTGTGGATTCACCGCCTATATCTATAATGTCGGCTCCGTACTCAGCCATCTCTACAGCATGACGTATTGCATTTTCTTTATCGCAATTCACACCGCCGTCAGAAAAAGAATCGGGAGTAACATTCAGGATTCCCATAATCTTCGCATTTCTGCCGTTAAACTCAAGCACTTTGTCCTTGCAGATTAATTTGCCCTTGAAGTGTGAATTCATAATAATTCTCCGTTAATTACGCGGTCTGTTAATGAGGGCAAGAGCCTCATTACGTGTTCTGGCATCTGTTCTGCAACCGCCGCGCATAGCTGAAGTAACCGTTCTTGAACCCGGCTTCTTAATACCACGCATCGTCATACAGAGGTGTTCTGCTTCAATCACAACACACACCGATCTGGCATCAACCGCTTCAATAATTTTATCCGCAATCTCAGAGGTTAATCTTTCCTGAAGCTGCGGCTTTTTGGACAACGTATCAACAATTCTCGCAACCTTTGAAAGACCGAGAATTCTGCCGTCCTTCGGAACATATACAACATGTGCTTTACCGTGAAACGGAAGCAAATGATGTTCGCACATTGAATAGAAAGGAATATCACCGATGAGAATCATCTCATCATTTCCCTCTTCAGTAAAAACCTTTATATCCTGTCCGATATCTCTGTGAAGTCCTGCAAATACTTCAGCATACATTCTTGTTACTCTCTGCGGTGTATCTATGAGACCTTCTCTGTCAGGGTCCTCGCCTATACCTTCGAGAATCATTCGTACAGCCTTCTCTATCTTCTGAAGGTCCATCCCCTTGCGGCTCTCTTCAGGTATTTTAAAATCATTATCGTAATCGTACATTCTTTATTCCTCTCTTTTTTTGAGATGCTCGTAACGGTATTCCATAGGAGTCATTCCCATATTTTTACGAAAAGCCACATTAAATCGTTGCGGACTTGAAAATCCTGCTTTCGAGGCTATACCCGATACCTTTATCTCGTTATCCTCAAGCAGCTCGCAAGCATATTCAATTCTTTTCTGCATAAGATATTTCATAGGACTTATTCCGAGTTCATCTCTGAAAGCTCGGGTAAAATATCCCTGACTCAGATAAACATATGAAGCCGCCTCGTTTATTGTAATTCCTCTCTCGAAATTCTGATCTATAAAGTCTTTGGCAACAAATACCAATTCTCTGGCTTTTCCGTTTTTTACACGAAGACTTTCTTCCCATTCCTGCCTGATTACTCTGGACAGAGTAACCATCAATTCAATGGTCAAAATTTCCATCATGAGTTCCTTTGAATATTGGTTCTCATGATTCTCTATAACTATTTTCTCAACTATGTTTCTTATTGTATCCTGATGTTTACCGGACAGAATCAGATAAGAACTTGAGTTCTCCTCATCGTCCTCACCTTCAACGAAGTTCATAAAACTTTCAAGTGAAGTCTGTGCCAACAAAGCCGGAACCTTAACGCTCGGGCCGCTGTGCGGTTTTGTCTCATCTGTAACAACAGTCTTACTCATCATCTGACTTCTGTTAACACTGTCAATGTCCTTGGAAAAGCCGAAATACAAAACAAACATCTCAGCTGTATCTCCGGGAATTCTTACACTGTGAACAGCGTTAGGTCTGATTATCAAAGTAGATCCCTTATCAAGGACGAAAGTCTTTCCGTCTATAGTAAACTCACATCTTCCTCTTCTGAGATAAAGAAGTTCGTGTGACGTATGCTTACTCTCCTTAGCTACGGGAGTCTGCTTCTTCAGTGTGTGTTCTATGCCTTCAAAAACAACAGGCACAACACCCGTTGCCGACAAAACTCCGTTCTCAAGTATTGTAACCAAATCATCCAGCATATTTTCACTTCCCTTCGCAAATAAAATTCAATCAATATTTATATAAATCGAATATCATCTATATATATTTCTCCGTTATGACTCTTGTCCTCAATCAATATTTTCAATTCATCAAGCTTTATGACATCACCGTCATATTCAAGTTTCACCATTTGCCAATCCAGTCTCTGCGCAAGCTCCGCCGTACCGATAAAGCCTGCTACACTTATACGTTTCGTCTTCTCTTCCGGATTAAAAACATTCATCACTATATATCTCTTTCCGTGTACTTCAAGAGGTGCAAACAGTGATGCATATTTAAGAATCGGCTCAAAGCCGTAAAGAGAATTCTCTGTCTCATATTGAATTCTTACTGATGCTTCGCCTTCGGTTTTGTGAAGCATATCAGTAGTAATAACACCGTTTCCCTTAAAGCTTCTGAATACCTTAAGCTCTTCAAAATCCGAATTCGGTTCTCTTTTTCCGGTAAAGGTAAGATTATCACAGGATGCAAAGCTCAAATCCGAAGCATAATAGGATGCTTCCCTGTCCATTCTGAAAGGCATAACAGGTAAACCGCTGAGATTCTTAAATGTAGCTTCGTGCGGAATCGGCGAGAAGCCGTAAGTAACTCCTACCGGCTCGGCAATATCATCCCGCCACACCATTACTCGAACACCGTGTAATATCTTCGCATTAGCAGGGTGATAAATTCTGTCGCTTCCGCAAACAGCAAAGCCGCGCAGAACCGAAGTTCCTTCACTCAATTTAAGACCGTCACCTATATTATCAAATGTAACAATAAGCTTATTACCCGCTCTCTCAACACCTGAGCAAGTCGGTGAAGCTTTAGGAAGCTTCTCGGTAAAATGGATTCCGAGAGCCACTACGGATAACCTCGTTCCGATTTCAAAACACTTTGTCTTATCCGGTAACAATAAATCATGACAGGATACTATAGAAGCCGGCATCATCAATTTATTGGTGAAAATCAAAAGTTCCTCATTAAATTCCAGAACTCTGTAAGGATTATCAAACAAAACATCACTCGGATGCATAGCCAAGAACAGAAGCGACGGCATAAGCGACATATCGTCAACCTCATGCGGCTCAAATACATTCATAAGTGTATCGAGAAGACCCATCAGGAGCAAATCAAATCTTTCGAATTCCAACTCAGTCTTATTAGGAGAAAAACACATTCCCCGAATACTCAATCCTCTCAGCGGATGAAGCTTTGTATTATACAAAATACTGTTACGCTTAATCAGAGGAATCATCTCTACTTTGTCAGCCTTTTTGCTGTCAGAAGCCGATACATCAAAGGTAAAATCCAGTTGTCTGGTTAAGGACTGATTCTGACCTTCATTGTTACCTGCATCAGCATTCGGTTCAGTACTCAGTTTAGCACTCGAGTCAGCACTCAGGTTAACACTCGGATTGGCAAGAGAAGAATCATCGGAAGTCGGAAAATCCAAACTGAATGAGTCTTCACCTTCTCCGGTACTTTTATTTCCAATCAACTCGTCAAGCTCGCGATCCTTTGATAAATCAAAATCGAAATGACTGTTACTTTCTTTAATCTCACGTTTAAGTTTCTCTGCTTTAACCTTGTCAGAAGCAGCTTTAAGCTGGAGATTGTATTTCTCTTCATTCAGATTTAATCCTATTGAATCAAGATAATCACTCAATGAGGTTATACCGTCAATAGAATCACGCGATATCCAGTTTAATATACATGAATCCTTGCAAGCCAAATCAATAATACCAACCGGGTAATGTATCTGATCTGCCAGTGAATACGCAAATGCAAAAACACTCGATGATACCTCGGCAAGCTCCTTTGTATCAGTTATTTTCAACCACTTGGAATTCTTAAAATGTTCCTTCGGTTGAAAAGAAATCTCACTCTCGCCTTCCTCAAGTCCGTTACGACTCGGAGTAAAAAATCTGATGAGTTCCATAACCTTGCGCTTAAAAGGAATTTGAGGAGCCTGCGAATTCTTCATAGGAACCGAGAGGAAATCCGAACCCAGAAAAACCCATACATCGCCGCATCGCAAATCAGTAATCTTCTTTGTATCGGATAAACAGGTAAAAACAAATGTATAAGCATCAAGTGAAGCCTTATAGGCAGGAACCGTAAACTTAAATCTGCCCTTTTGTGTTGTTGTCGTCTCAAGACTTAAGATAACACCATACTCCGTATCCAATTTAGATACGCTCTTACCGTCGGTAGGATCCTTAATGATTTCCAGTGTTATAGTCGCACTGCTCGGTGCAATACCCTCAATCTCAAAAGGTATTCCCTGCTGAAATATAGTCTTATTATCAAGCCAATCAGGCAAAATGATTGAATTTCTTAGCATACTTAACTTCCTTACAATGTCTCTTAACCTTGCGGTAATTTATGGTGCACATAAAAATACATTGTAATTATACAACAAACATCAATAAAATTCTTAACAAATCAAACGAAAAAAACTTACTCGGCTACTATTACAGTAATACCCTTGGCTTTTACTGCTTTTATTGTATCCTCATCAATGCCCTTATCCGTAATCAGATAATCAATTCGCTCTATAGGAATAAATCTTGAAGCAGAATCCACACCTATTTTGGTAGAATCAATTAAAGCAACTATGTGTTTCGAACGTTCTGCACACATACGTTTAAGTTCAAGTTCAAAGAAGTTGTTACCGGTAAGACCTGCCTCTACAGAGAAGCCGTTACCTGATACAAAATAGTATTCACCTGATAATCTTGAAATCTGCTCACGACTCATTACACCTTCTATGGCACCGGAATGAGGTCTGAGCATTCCGCCGAGAAGAATAATGGATTTAAAATAGCTGTGGTGCTGAAGCTCCATGGCTGTATGAATTCCGTTTGTAATAACAGTTACATTCTCAGTAGACTGAAGATAAGGAATCATATGTGCCGTTGTAGAGCTGGCATCCATAAATATTGTGTCACCGGCACCGACAAGCTTGGCGGCTTCTCGACCGATTACATCTTTTAACTCAACATGTTGAATAGAACGAACCATATAGTTCTCACCTACATCACTGAATTTTGATGTAGGAAGACTGACACCACCGTGATAACGCACAATGGCACCTTCTCTTGCAAGATCTCTTAAATCAGTTCTGATTGTAGCACCGGTAACACCCAAGCGCTCGGACAACTCAAGAGTCTTAATATTGCCCTCTTCGGCCAATATATCCAATATTTGTTTACGTCGCTCTAAATTAATCATACCGTGAAATGATAACAAGTGCAGTATTGTTTGTCAATTCAAATATTTTCATTTCTTTTTACTTTATTTCATTTGTTTTTTGTATAAAGAGTACAAATGCCCTGACGATACAAGAGTTATGTCAACACATTACATGCTATAACCAGAAGAATAATCAATACTATTGAAGAAATGAAAATAGCAGCAATCTTATAAATAAACGATTTGGTTTTATTAATTATATCTTCGCCCTTGTTGAGCAAGTCCATACCGCTGTCAATGGCATTAACCGTTTCCTTTATGCTGTTTACGGTACTGTTGATTTCTTCCTTTTTGAGATTGTATTCCTGCTGTGACTTTATGCGTTCATTCTCGGCACGAATACGTTCTTCCTCAATTTGCTTGTTGTATCTGGCTTGAGTCTCAGCCTCTGTCTCAACAAATTTCTGTTTGGAACCGCAAAACGGGCATTCATAATAGCCTTCTGCTTCCTTGATAAGCATTTCGCCCATACAATTGGGACATTTTAAGTTCTCTGTCTTCATATGTAAAATCCTTTCGGACACCTTTTCGAAAATTATAACATAAAAACTGCCCCAAAGTGAACTTTGAGGCAGAGACAATAACAATTAGCAATTTAAATTAAGCCTTATAGCCAATCTTGTCAGCAAGGGACTTCTCGATAACTACAACAGCATCTCTGTGAAGCTTCATAAATGTAGCAGGACATGACGTTGTAATTCTGTCATTCATAAGAAGCTGACGTGCAGCATCCTCTTTGTTACCGTTAATAATCATAAGAAGCTTCTTGGCACGCATAATGTTACCCATACCCATTGTAACAGCATAACGAGGAACATCATCTCTTGAAGCAAAGAAACGGGTATTTGCATCAATTGTAGATTCATCCAAAACTTCCTTATGAGCACCGTCATAAAGAGCTTCGCCCGGCTCATTAAATCCAAGATGGCCGTCAGGACCTACACCGAGAACCTGAATGTCAATATCAGCCTTATCGAGAATCTCATTAAATTCCTTAAGGTTGGCTTCAATATCGCCTGTTCCCTTAGCAACATATGTATTTTTCTTATCGATATTTATGTGATCGAAGAGATTATCATTCATAAAGAAACGATAACTCTGATCGTGTGTAGGCTCCAAACCGACATACTCATCGAGGTTAACTGATGTAACCTTTGAGAAATCAAGGCCCTCTTCCTTACATCTTCTTGCAAGTTCCTTATACATACCTACCGGGCTTGAACCTGTAGCCAAACCCAAAGTACAATCAGGCTTGTTTCTTACCAATTCTTCAATAATATCTGCTGCAAGTGATGCACCCTGCTCATATGTATCTGCAATAATTACTTTCATAGACTTATCTCCTGTTAATCTTCAATTTTCTCAACAATATTATCCTTATCCTTGAAAATGCTGTTCTCCGGTATTACACCTCTGACACATGAGGTAGGATAAATATTGGTATGCGGCCCGATAACCGTTCCCGGATTCAATACGCTGTTACAGCCAACCTCAACAAAGTTTCCGAGCATAGCTCCGAACTTCTTAAGTCCTGTAGGGATTTCTTCCTCAGCAGACTTAACAACAACCAGGGTCTTGTCGCTCTTAACATTGCTGGTTACGGCACCCGCGCCCATATGTGATTTATAACCGAGAACGCTGTCACCTACATAGTTATAGTGAGGTACCTGAACATTATCGAAAAGCACAACATTCTTAAGTTCGGTAGAATTACCTACTACACAATTCTTACCTACTATGGCACTTCCGCGGATAAAAGCACACTGTCTTACTTCAGCTTCATGATCAATAATGCATGGTGCACCTATATACGCTGAAGCAAAAATCTTGGCGTCTTTTGCTATCCAAACACCCTCTGAAGGGTTATCATATTCGTCCGGATTCAAGGTAGGTCCCAACTTAAGGATAAATTCCTTTATGTCAGGCAACACTTCCCAAGGATACTCTTTACCGTCAAAGAGATCGATTGCCAACGTCTTTGATAAATCGTAAAGATCTCGGATTCGTGTTTTAAGCTTAGCCATACCTTTAGCCTCCGTTTGTTTATTTTCTTACTTTTATAAGCAAGCCGGCCTTTTCTATTCCGGCAATAATGCTGTCTACCATTTCTTCACAAAGTTCCTTCGTGGTTGCTTCGGACATTACTCTTAATACAGGTTCCGTACCACTCGGTCTTACAAGAATTCTGCCGTTATCGGCAAGCTTCTCGGTGCAGGCATCCATAGCTGATATAACATCAGGATTCTCCATTACTTCCTTAGGTACACCGACAACTTCAACATTCTTCAACACCTGAGGATACATCGTAACACCTGATACCAATGTTGCAAGACTTGTCTTCTGTTCAATAACGCACTGCATAACCTTAAGCGCAGTAATAAGTCCGTCACCTGTCGTAGCATACTTACGGAAAATAATATGTCCCGAATTCTCACCGCCTATAAGATGATCGTTCGCTACCATATTCTCATATACATACTTATCTCCGACCTTGGTCTTCTCATAACCGATACCGAGTTCATCGAAAGCCTTATATAAACCGAAGTTGGACATTACTGTTGTAACTACCTTAGTATTACCCAATGAACCATGATCCTGCATATACTTGGCGTAAATATACAAAATCTCATCACCGTTTACCACCTTACCGTTCTCATCGACTGCAAGACATCTGTCAGCATCACCATCGAAAGCAAATCCGATATCGAGGTGCTGTTCCTTAACCAACTTCTGCAAGCCCTCAATATGTGTTGAACCTGCATCTCGGTTAACATTAAGTCCGTCCGGGTGATCATTAATAACATATGTATCTGCTCCGAGAGCATCAAATACTGATTTCGCAATCTGCCATACAGAACCGTTAGCACAGTCAAGGCCTATCTTCATTCCTCTGAAAGAGAATCTTGCAAGAGAAATAAGATAACCGATATATCTGTTACGGCCGCAAACATAGTCAACCACTACGCCTACATCACCGCCTGTAGCCAACGGAACCTCCCAAGGTTCATCTGAAGCAACTCCTTCAGGTCTGTAAGTGCCGTCTATATACTGCTCGATAAGTTCAATGGTTTTATCATCCATTTTCTCGCCGTTACAGTTAATCAATTTTATTCCGTTATCATGAAAAGGATTGTGACTTGCTGATATCATTACACCGCAATCAAAATCTTCCGTTCTTGCCACATAAGCAACACTCGGAGTAGAAGTAACATGAAGAAGGCAAGCCTCTGCACCGGTAGCGGCAACAGCTGCTGCAATTGCATCCTCAAACATGTAGCTGGAACGTCTTGTATCCTTACCTATTACTATTCTTGCGCGCTGACCTTCAGGCTTATTCAGACCATAATACCAGCCTATAAACTTACCTATCTTAAAGGCATGATCTACTGTTAAATTTACGTTGGCTTCCCCTCTGAAGCCATCGGTACCAAAATACTTTGACATATAAGTTACCTCCTAAACATCAAATCGAAACACATATAATTTGTGCAACAATTTGAAAGTCACGTAAATTCTACTATTCTATTTATGAATATGTCAATTTATTTATGATTGGTTTTTTTTTGCATTTTTGATATATTTACACTTTTTTCGAGTCTTTTATATTAGTTATGTTATATAATAAACTCCATATTGCAGAAAAGCATATTTTTCACTTAGTACCAAGGAGTAAAAATGGATAATATAGACTTTACCAATGTGGATTTAGAACACATGACAAAGGCTGAAGCCGTAAAATTTCTCGGCCTGAATGAAGACGCCAGTGCCTTTATGATTGATGACAAATTCTGGCAATTAACCAAGCGTTATCGTCTTGATACTTCACCGGAAGGAAAGCAAAAAACAGAAATCCTGTCCGCAGTCTATGATATAGCTTCAGGTAAAAGAGACGAGCGTATTGCTGCAGAGGAACAATACAGTAAAGCAAAAAAATATTTCGGTAAGACCTCTGCTGAATGGGTAAATTACGTTCAATATACCTGGTATAAATATTTAATCGCAATTGTATTAATCGTAACGTGCGGCAATCTTGTATATCATATGTTTTTCGCCCCGAAGATTGACAGTTGCGTAGTATCACTCGGTCATTTTTATGTTGAAGATGCTTACCTTGATACTTTTCTTGCCGAAGACATGAATTTCGAGAATCCGTATGTAGGCAGCAGTAATATTGTCGTTCCTAACGACCAAAATCAAAGTGCGGAAGCATATGCCGAGATCAGTGCAACCACTATGTTTTTGTCCAACCCTAATGTAGTTATTTCCGATGAACGCACAATAAAATATTATTATGATAATTGCACTGATTTAAGTTCATTTTATCAGAAGTGCCGCGAACAGCTCACACCTGAAGCCTTTGCTAAGATTACACCTGTTTACTGTTCCGAAGATGAATATCATGCGCTTGTAAGAGAATACGAGGAAGCCCGTGAACTCACATCCACAGAGGAGGATGGGGTTCAGTATTCCGAACAGCCAATACTTATAGGACTCGAAATAAAAGACAGTAAAGTCATTGAATCAATGGGATATAAAACGCTTTGGCCTAACGATGAACCGAATTTGGTTTTCTTCATTTACAACCAAACTATGGATTACAGTGATTCAGAAAATATTCTTATAACGTTATTTAAAAAGGTTCTGTAATACCGCAGCTTCAATTCTTTCTCGAAAATATAATTTTATTATATCAGACGGATTTAATACTGATTCAAAATCAACACAATTCTCATTATGTTTTCACATAAAAGAACTCTGAGCAGATGATATTTTATGTTCGAACGAAGAGTTCACAGATGAGCTTGCGTCGGTTAACAACGAGAAAGACTCTCCCGACAAAATCTGTATTCATAAAAAATCCCCTACGTCTATCAAATTATATACTGACAGCAAGCTCTTCTGATTTATAAAAAAACGGAGGCAGCTGAAATGGAACAGTACAGCAGAGGCAGCAGTATCGGACTTCTTATAGCATATTGCGGAATAGAAGGTTCATTTGCAAGTCAGGCAACAGCAAGGCTTCTTCCCGGCGCCAGAAGAATCGGATATCCGACTTTCGAGGAGGCTTATGATGCTGTAAAAAATGACGAATGTGAAGCAGCTCTGCTTCCTCTGGAAAACAATTATGCAGGTGAAATCGGGGCAGTAATTGATCTTATGTTTACGGGAAAGCTTTGCGTGGCGGGAGTCTTTAAATTCGAGGTCAATCAGTGTCTTCTCGGTGTTCCGGGCAGCACGCGGCAATCTATAAAACGCGTACTGAGCCATCCGCAGGCCATCGAACAATGCACAAAATATCTGAGAAAAAACAAAATCGAAGCTATACCATACTCAAACACCGCAACCGCGGCAAGAAGAGCGGCACAACACGGTTCACTTGCATTTGGGGCAATAGCAAGTGCCGAGACGGCTAAGCTTTACGGTTTGGAGATACTTGATGCCGACATTAACGACAACAGTGACAACATAACAAAGTTTGTGCTTCTGACAAAAGGCGACGGTGTTTGCTGTAACTATGTTTCCAAAAAATCAGATATAAACATTATCATGTTTACCGTTGACAACAGTCCCGGAAGTCTGGCTCAGGTATTATTTATTCCCGGAATCTATGGTTACAACCTGCGCGTAATAAGAAGTCGTTCCTGTCTCAAATTCAGAAATCGCCCAAATATAGGTCAAGATTGGGAATACTATTTCTATGTTGAGATTGAGGGAGACTTATTCTCCGATGAAGGCAAGGAAATGATAAAAACCATGACGAAGACATGCCGTTCATTCAAAATCGTCGGTAAATACTAAATCTTACGAGGTAAAAAAAATGAAAGCAGAATATCTACGTAAGCTTTTGTTTCCGCTTGAAATTAAGGAAATGCTGCCGCTACACGATAAATATCGCAATATAGTCGACACAAAAATAAGAGAAACAGAAGCTATTCTTTCATCTGACAAAGAGAACTGTTCTGTTCCGAGCTGTTCATATGCAGGTTGTTCATATTCAAGCACTTACTCCGAAGCTGCATCTCATACAGACACATCATATAAAGACTCCGCACGCAAATTGCTCATTATCGGTCCCTGCTCGGCAGACAATGAAGAAAGTGTAATTGAATATTTAAATCGACTTCGTCCTATACAAGAACAAGTAAAAAGCAAGCTGCTTATCATTCCGCGCCTGTATACAAACAAGCCCAGAACTACGGGAGACGGTTACAAAGGAATGCTTCATCAACCCGATCCATCTTCTGAGACAGACTTCTATAACGGAATTATAGCAACACGCCGTCTTCACATACGTGCCGTTACCGAGACCGGCTTCGCCTGCGCAGATGAGATGCTCTATCCCGACAATTACGAATATCTTGACGATCTCATAGCTTATGTAGCGGTAGGTGCCAGAAGCGTAGAGAATCAGCAACATCGTCTCACCGCCAGTGCTCTAAATGCGCCGGTAGGCATGAAGAATCCCACAAGCGGTGACTTCAGCGTAATGCTGAATGCAATTCATGCCGCACAAAATCCACATACATTTATGTATCGCGGTTGGGAAATAAAATCATCAGGCAACAAGTTCGCCCATGCAATCCTGCGCGGCTATACAAACAAACACGGAGAGCCGCAGCCTAACTATCATTATGAAGATTTGCTTCGTCTTGCCGATATGTACGTCAACAATGAATCCTACCTTAACCCTTCGGCAATAATTGATGTTAATCATGCCAATTCCGGGAAGAAACCTTTCGAGCAACCACACATAGTAATGGATATCATTAACTCAATGAAATACAACTCCACAATCCGAAAGCTCGTAAAGGGATTTATGGTCGAAAGTTATCTTGTTGACGGATGCCAGTCTGTAGGCGGCAGCACCTATGGGCAATCGATTACCGACCCCTGTCTGGGCTGGGATAAAACAGTAAGACTCATATCGGACATTGCCGAGAACATTTAGCGTTGTTTTCATTCTTCAAGGCCGTATCTTACAAAATTGTAAGTTTACTGTAAGAGAATTCAATTTCTCATTTTCTTCTCTGATAGTAATATGTATGCATGTTAAGCAAATTACTTCAAGGAGAAAACAAATGAGCAAAAAGAAAAAAGTTTTAGTAATAACAACACTTATATTGGTAGTGGCAGTATTGGCAGTTACCCTTTTCGAGAAAAAGCCTTCGAAAATAGATGATTTTGCAACATATGCCGCAGACATAGGTGACATAACAATTCCGGATAATGTGAAGGTTGTAGCCCTCGGTGAAGCCACACATGGAAATATAGAATTTCAGGAATTGAAGCTGACCGTGTTTAAGCAGCTTGTAGAGACAACAGATATCAGAGCCTTTGCTTTGGAGGGGGACTTCGGCGGATGTGCTCTTATTAACGATTATATCCAAGGTGGTGACGGTGACATTAACGAGATCACTCGTCTGCTCGGTTACAGAATTTACAGAACAGAAAGCATGAAAGAGCTCATAGAGTGGATGCGAGATTATAACGAGAATACTACCGAAGAGGACCGTGTCAGAATATACGGAATCGATATACAGTACGATACTCGTTGTCTTAAGCTTTTAAGTAATTTCTACGCAACGGTTGATTCAACCAAGGCAGCTCAGTTTGATGCCGAATCTAAGGAAATTTTCGGTGAGGAAGATGACTTATACAATCCGAACGACTATGACCAAATCATCAGTTGGCTTGACGGATGGGGAAAAGACATAGAAAGCAATAATGAAGCTTATACAGAACTCACTTCAGAATATGATGTATCATATGCATCAAGAGCAATCACAAATCTGAAATACTATCTCGATTATCGTGAAAAAGAAAACTACGGCTCAAAGTACCGTGACAATTGCATGTTCGAAAATGTAAACTGGATTCTCAATGAAGAAGGTCAGTTCGGTCGCAGCTGCATCATGCTTTCGGGACATAACGGACATCTTACAAAGAATCTCTCTACACGTAATACTTATCTCGGAAATCAATTATACGAAGAATTGGGAGAAGCTTACTTCGCTATAGGAACCGACTACTACTACACAAATTGCAACTTGCCGAAAAACGGAGAGAGAATCAATGCAAAATTCTGTTCAAATGATCCGTTAGCTTATCAGCTTCACTATCTGGGTAAGAACACAGCCTACTTAGATTTTGCCAAGGCCCGTGAATCCCAGGAACTCTCAAAGCTTATTTCCGAAAGAATGTCTACAGGAACTCTCGGTGAACAATATTCACTGATTATGGAAGTTATGCCGAACACCACACACATATACTGTGCCCCTGAAGACATGTTCGATGCAATGATATTTGTATACGAAGCAAATCCGATAGTTGTATGGGATAAATAAAGAAAAGATTTGTATCTACAGTAACAAGCTACGGTGGCAAGCTACGGTGGCAAGTTACGGTGGCAAGCTACGGTGGCAAGCGATTTTGTTCACTGCCGGATGAATATTTCCGGCAGTGATTTTTTTATGATTATGTGCTTTGGGTTAGCGACCGGATTTGGCGCACCGAGCAGACGGTCGGGATTGGCAGTAACCCGATTTGGCGCCTGGATTCACTAAATCATAACCACCCGTCAAACGGGTGGTTTGCACTGAGGCTATAAGCCTATGTTACCGGCCAGCGCCTAAAGACGCTGGCTTTCACTTTTCGTTCAAGCCTTACTGCCTTTGACTCTTTGCCGCCCCTTAAAGGGCGTTTGTACTACTTGCCACCCTTGAAAGGGTCTTCATACTCTCCAAAAGTGTCTGTTTCCATATTTGTACTTCAGATTTGCATGTTTATCGAATATC
>JAKSRF010000025.1 GCA_024403755.1 Clostridia bacterium | reverse complement strand
AAAATGAATTACATATAAAGTTATTTTCAGTTTTTATCGTAAGCCTCCCTGACAGCAATAGCAAATTGATCTGCGCAGGAAGTGTTTTTGAAGCCGCATGTATTACCTTTTAATTTAGATTCAATTTCTTCAACAGTCATACCGTCACATAATTTGGCTATAGCTTTAAGATTTCCGTTGCAACCACCTGTAAAACTGATATTACTGATGATATTACCGTCTATGTCAAAGTTGATTTCCATAGAACATACGCCCTTAGGTCTGAATGTGTATTGCATATGTTTTCTCCTTAAAAAAAAATATATATATATTATATGATATAATCTTCAAGAATAATAAAAAAAGTAATGAGGCAATAGATGTTAAGTTTGGTAATACCTGCATATAATGAGGGAAGAAGAATATATGATAATCTTCTTACGATAAGCAAAGCTACGGAAGAGTTTTGCGACGATTTTGAATTAATACCTGTTAACGACGGCAGCTCTGATAATACTGAAGAAGAAATATTCAGGGCAGCGGAAGCAGACCGAAGAATTCATCCGGTATCTTATTCAAAAAATCGTGGTAAGGGCGGGGCAATAAAAGAAGGGGTTAGCCATGCGCAGCACGAGTTAATCGGGTTTATTGATGCTGATTTGGATTTGTCGCCGAATCATTTCCGTGATTTTATTAAGACGATGAATGATACGGGTTGCGATATAGTTATCGGTTCAAAAATGCATAAAGAATCAAAGCTTGAATATCCTGTTGCACGTAAAATTTTCTCATATTGTTACTATATTATGCTGAAGGTTTTATTCGGTTTGAAGATAAAGGACACACAGACCGGTGTTAAGCTATACAGAAGTGAAATCATAAAAGAGATAGTTCCTAAGCTTGTGACCGGCGGCTTTGCATTTGACATAGAGATTTTAGCTTTAGCAGCAGAGCGCAAGGCTAAAATAGAAGAACGCCCGATAGTTCTTGAATATACAAGAGAATCGTCATTCGGAAGAATAAAAGTAAAAGATATATGGAAGATGTTCACTGACACTGTTAAGATATGGTGGAATCTGAAAATCCGTCACACTTATTGAGGTTTGGAGTCAGGCATAGGCTTGCCGTCCTCGATGCTTTTGTCGATAATTTTGTCTATAAGCTGACTTGAAAGAGATGAGTTTTTACTTGTCTCTTTTTTCTTATTGTCATTCGGAGAATCAGCAACATACATCTCAGCAGCAACATCATTGGCACGGAAGAGATTATTATAGAGGTGTGGTGAGAATACCGCACGTACCGTCATAAACATAATCTTCAAATCCTGAAGGAGTGAATAGTTCTTTATATACAAGAGGTCATATCTGAGCTTGTCCTGCGGTGTTGTATCATAATTTCCTGCAACCTGCGCAAGACCGGTGATACCTGCTTTAACACTGAAGCGTTGTGAATAGCCTGAGATTTCCTCATTAAACTGCTTAACAAAAACAGGACGCTCTGCTCGCGGACCGACTATGCTCATGTCACCTTTAATTACATTCCACAACTGAGGTAATTCGTCAATCTTTGAACGTCTGAGGAATTTACCGAAAGCAGTAACTCTTGGATCATCCTTACCGGATATAATCGCTCCCGTAGCAGCCTCTGCATCTAAACGCATTGTACGAAGTTTGTATATTGTAAATTCCTTCATATCCTGAGTAACTCTGGTTTGAGTAAACATAGCAGGGCCCGGACTGGTAATTTTAATTATCAACATTGAGATAAGGATAACAGGGAAAGTAATAATCAAAGCAATAACTGATACTATTACGTCAAAAATTCTTTTTACCATACGCTGTTCGAAAGAAAGCGTAAGACGATCAAGCATGAATACCATCATATCATTGAAATTTATCATTCTGGATTTATAAAGACTGATTTCAAAAAATTGCGGAACAAGATATGTTACAGTATTTTGCTTGGCACAGCGCATAATAATGTCTGATTTGCTGTCAGCCGGAACATCCGGGCAAATGAATACTTCCGCGTTTCTTCTTATTGCATTACGGACCTCAGCAGTATCTGTAAATTTAATTTTCTTACTTAATTCCAAATCAAGACCTTTAAGGGATGGGAAAATCTTGTTGGCAATCTCGTTCATAGTAGTATCATTTGTACCGATGATGACAAGTTCGCCGTTTTTATAAAGGCGATGAGAAATCAAGCAACATATCATTTCCCAAATAAACACATACACAATGAGAATAACAAAGCTTAATACAATAACGCTTCTCGGGAAAGCTCTTTTATCCATAAGGTCTTTGAGAGAGATTGTAATAAGTGTTTGTATAAATGTGAAGTAAAGTGTTTGAGATACTACATCTATATTCTTTTTACGGAAAAATCTCGGCATTTGAAGAAAGTCGGCAAGCAGAATTGTTGACAATGAAATGAACGGTGACAAGGCCACGTAATCAGTATAGTTACGCGGATTCAATGTATTCTCATAGTCAGCACCGAGAATGAATACAAAACTTGTAACATAAGCAAAATGTACTATTACCGCCAAGCCAAGAAGGAAAAGAATCTTAAAAAGGTGCGGAACCGAGAAAAATTTTCTATTCATCTGAATAAGTCATTTCCTTTCCGAAAGTCAAATAGTCTAATAATTATATATTAAATAATCCCAATTAACAATGAGTTAGTAAGTTTACAAAAAACAACGTATAAACTACCATAAAAATTCAGTCAATTTCTTAAGTTTTTCCATTGAATTTAATGCTGTTTATAAGTAAACTCTATAGGTAAACAAAAAGATATAAGGTGAGAAGGTATGAAAAAAACAGCAGGATCATCAAAGTCAAGTTCTGCTCCGGTAAGAAGCAGTTCGACCAATAAAAACAGTTCACGAAGCACTTCTTCAGGTCGCAAGTCTTCCAAGGGTAAGGGCGGACTTATTGCCGCTATAGTATTCGTGCTTGTTGTAGGTACCGGTGCAGTAGTAGCGGGGAAGTTGTATAAAGACGGTTATTTTGAAGAGAAAATTGAAATAGTTCAGGATGACGGAACTGTTGCAAAGTTTTCTCCGGAAGAAGTAATCGGTATGATTTCAACCGAGAATTTTTATAACGGTGTTCATATTGACGGAATTGATGTCAGCGGGATGAGTCTCGAGGAGGCCAAAAATGCAGTTGCTCAAAATCAACCTGAGGTTCCTGTTGCAATGAATATAAGCTTGGATGTTGACGGAGTCAGTCATCCTCTTGATATGTCTTCACTTCAGCTTGAGTGGAATATCGATGAAGTTATTAATAATGCGTACAACTATAACAGAGTGGCAGATTTAACGGCACTCAATAATGATCAGCTTTTGGCACAGTATAATATCATTAAAGGGATGAGCAGTCAGCCTTATGAGTGTTCAACCGCTTATACCGTTAAGACTGACGGAATAAGTAATATTGTGCATTCTGAATTGGATTCTCTTATTGTTGAGAAGAAAGATGCGGTTCTTAAGGATTTTAATGTTAATACTCTTGAATTTGACATTGAACCTTCCGTAGAAGGCATTTTCATAGATGTAGATGCCGTAGTTGATGAAGTAAAAGCTACCTTGGATTCCAGAGTTTATGAGAAGGTTATTACTGTTAATGTTGTTAAGGATGAACCTTCGGTTACTTCCGAGGATATAGAGAACGGATACGGTAAGATATCCGAGGCTTCTTCAAAGACAACTACTGCAAATTCACGTAATCATAATATCCGAATTACCTGTGAGAAGATTGACGGAATGATTTTGCAGCCGGGTGATTCTTTCTCATATAATACTGTAGTGGGAAAAAGAACACCTGAGAACGGTTATGAGCGTGCCGGCGTAATTATTGACGGAGAGAGCAAGGAAGATTACGGCGGAGGAATCTGTCAGGTAAGTTCCATGATTTACCAAGCTGTAGTAAAAGCTGATCTTCAGGTGGATGAGAGACATGAGCATTCTTGGCCGTCTTCTTATACAGATCCCGGAATTGATGCTACTGTTGACTGGGGAAGTTATGATTTTAGATTTACCAATAATTCTGCTTATCCGATAGTTCTTCATACTTTCTATAATAATGATGATTACAGCCTTACGGTACAAATTTACGGTCATCTTTTTGAGGATGGAAGTTATATCGATTTTATCGGTGAACGCACAAGCTATACTGAGCCTACAGAGCCTGAATATGTTGCCAATCCTGAAATGGCTGTAGGTGAGACTCATACTGTAAGAAGTGCACATGCTGCAATCTCCGCTTGTTCGTATCAGATTTGGTATGATAAGGATGGAAATGAAATTAAGCGTGTTGAATATGCAAGAAGCTACTATCCTATGATAAAGGCAAAGATAGAGGTCGGAGTTTTAAATGAAGATGGTTCAATTGCACCGATGGACCCTACTACCGGTGAAGTTACTACTCCGGAACCGACACCTGAAGAGACGGAAGCTACGGATCCGACAGATATACCACCTGTCGATACAGGAATTCCGGGTTCCACGGATATAGTTCCTACAGATACAATCCCATCAGATACCATTCCTTCGGATACAGTCCCGTCAGATACTGTTCCGACAGAGTCAACGGAAGCTGCAACAGTACCTGATGACACAGTTGCCACGGAGGCACCGCCTCCGGAAGAGGTGCCGGCTGACGGCGGAGAAGGCGTTTAAAAGTCAAGCGGCGTATGTGATATCGTTACCAATATCACATACGTTTTTTGTAGGCAGAAAGAGTTAAACAGAAAAACTTAAATAAAAAAACAAAAAAGTCTGTAAAAACACTTGTATTTTCAAGAAAACCCTATATAATTATATAGCATGCGCTTAAAGCGCCTAGTTTTTGTGTGATTAAAAAACAGGAGGTTACAAATGAAGGTAAGACCATCAGTTAAACCTATGTGCGAGAAATGTAAAGTTATTCGCCGTAAGGGTAAGGTAATGATTATCTGTTCAGATCCTAAGCATAAGCAGAAGCAGGGTTAATCAGAGATCATAGTCAGATCGGACTGAAATTTAGCCTTCCGTCCAATCAAAATCACTCGTCTCTATGCTCGAGGCTCGCATTTAAATCAAATATAACACGTTATTGTAGGGGCGGCTGCTCTTCCTAACACGATGAGAACCTTACGCCGCGTGTCGTATATAAAAAACAATTTACTTTATACTCAAATTATGGAGGTACAAAATGGCTCGTATTGCCGGTGTTGATTTGCCGAATGACAAGAGAATTGAAATTGCTCTTACATATATTTACGGCATTGGTAAAACAAGTGCTGACAGCATCATTGCTGCAACAGGCATTAATCCTGACACAAGAGTGAAGGATCTCACAGAGGATGAGGTTGCTCAGATTCGTGATCAGATTGAGAATAATTATACAGTAGAGGGTGACCTTAAGAGAGAGGTTGCACTTAATATTAAGCGCCTTACTGAGATTGGTTGCTATCGTGGCCGTCGTCACAGAAACAAGCTCCCTGTAAGAGGCCAGAGAACTAAGACTAACGCACGTACTCGTAAGGGTCCAAAGCGTACAGTTGCTGGTAAGAAGAAATAAGGGAGGTTGATTTAAAATGGCAAAGGCAGTTAAGAAGGCCGCAGTTAGACCTAAGAGACGTGAACGCAAGAACATTGACAAGGGTCAGGCACATATTCACGCAACATTTAATAATACAATCGTAACTATTACTGATATGCAGGGTAATGCAATTTCATGGGCTTCAGCCGGTGAGATGGGTATGAAGGGTTCACGTAAGGGAACACCGTTCGCAGCTCAGATGGCTTCTGAGGATGCTGCTAAGAAGGCAGTAGATCATGGAATGCGTACAGTTGAAGTATACGTTAAGGGACCTGGTCAGGGTCGTGAGTCTGCAGTTCGTGCTTTGGCTACAGCAGGTTTGGAAGTAACAATGATTAAGGATGTTACACCAATTCCTCACAACGGTTGTAGACCACCAAAGAGAAGAAGAGTTTAATAGGAGGGGTTAACAAATGGCTAGATATACTGACGCAACTTGCCGTCTCTGCAGAAGAGAGGGTTGCAAGCTCTTCCTTAAGGGTGAGAGATGCTATTCAGATAAGTGCTCTTTCGAGAGAAGACATAAGGCTCCGGGAGTACACGATAATGCTAGAAAGAAGATTTCAGAATACGGTACACAGCTTCGTGAGAAGCAGAAGACAAAGCGTTTCTATGGTGTATTGGAGAAGCAGTTCCATACAACATTTGAGAAGGCTGACAGAATGAAGGGTAAGACAGGTGATAACTTGTTAAGACTCCTCGAGCTCCGTATGGATAATGTAGTTTATAGAATGGGATTCGCTGCTTCACGTGCTCAGGCTCGTCAGCTCGTATCACATGCACACTTCACAGTAAATGGTAAGAAGGCAAACGTTCCTTCAATGATTTTGAAGCCGGGTGATGTAGTTGCTATCAGCGATGCAGCTAAGAAAACACACGCTTTCGAGAACTTAAGCGGACGTCCGGTACCTGCATGGCTTTCAGTTGATCAGGAAGCTCTTAAGGGTACAATTACACTTGCTCCTGAGCGTGCAGATGTAGATCTCGCAGACCTTAAGGAGACATTGATCGTTGAGTTGTATTCTAAATAATAGTATAGCAGCTTGATAAACGATAGACTTTAAGGAGGAGAGATAAATGATTGATATTCTTAGACCAACAATTGAACGTGTTGAAATGAGTGATGACGGTTCATACGGTAAGTATGTTGTAGCACCTCTCGAGCGTGGCTACGGCACTACACTCGGAAACTCACTCCGTCGTGTATTGCTTTCTTCCCTTACAGGAGCAGCAGTTACATCTATTAAAATTGACGGAACATATCATGAGTTCTCAACTGTTGACGGAATCATTGAGGATGTTACAGAAATGATCCTTAATATCAAGGGTATTCGCGTAAAGCTTCATTCAGATTCTCCAAAGACAGTTTGTATCAGTGCTCCGGAGAAAAAGGTTGGTAAGATTACTGCCGGCGATATCATTCACGACGATGAAGTAGAGATTGTTAATCCGGATCATGTAATAGCAACACTTAACGGTGAGAAGAAGTTCTATATGGAGCTTACTATTTCTGCCGGACGTGGTTACAATACAGCTGATCAGAACAAGGTTGAGGGACAGGAAATCGGTGTTATTTCAATCGATTCTATCTTCACACCAATCAAGAAGGCAAACTTTGTAATTGAAAATTACCGTGTAGGTGATCGTACTGATTACGATAAACTCGTTCTTGAGGTTTGGACAGACGGATCAATTGAAGTAGACGAGGCAGTATCCTCCGCATCTTCAATTCTTATTGAGCACTTAAGCTTGTTCAGAGCATTGAACGATGCTGACAGTGGCTTGAATTTTACAAGCGTTGAGCCTGTAAGTGAGCAGGATTCAAAGCTCAGCACTCAGATTGAAGAATTGGATTTCTCAGTTCGTACATATAATTGCCTTAAGAGAGCAGCAATTAACACAATCGCTGATTTGGTAATTAAGACTGAGGATGACATGATTAAGGTTAGAAACCTCGGTAAGAAGTCTCTTGACGAGGTTAATGAGAAGCTTGCAGAGATGGGATTATCTCTTGCATCCAAAGATGATTGATTATAGGAGGACATGAAGATGTCAGGATACAGAAAGCTCGGTCGTGCAGCCAATCAGCGCGCAGCTATATTGAGAAACATGACAACAGCATTCGTAATTAATGGCAAAGTCGAGACTACTGTAGCTCGTGCTAAGGAAATCAGTGCCATTACTGAGAAGCTTGTTACACTTGCTATTAAAGAGAAGGATAACTACGATACAAAGGACGTTACTGTTTCAACAGCTAAGCTTGACGGTAAGGGCAAGAAGGTTCTTATCAGCAAGAAGTCAAAGTCCGGTAAGGATTATGAGGTTGTTGACCGTGAGATTAAGACAAAGACAGTTCAGGTTGATAAGCCTTCACGTCTTGCTGCTCGCAAGCAGATGTCTTACTGGCTCCAGAAGAGCCACGATTCAGAGGGCAACACTGTTAACCCTGTTAACAAGATGTTCGATGAAATTGCTCCTAAGTATGTAGGAAGAAACGGTGGTTACACACGTATCACAAAGATCGGTGCCAGAAGAGGCGACGGTTCTGAGATGGCAATTCTTGAGTTTGTTTGATTTAACAGTTAATTGAGCAAAATTGTGATGAAGAATCTACATAAGGGATGGTTTACACCATCCCTTATTATTTTTATAATAATTTTTGAATCAGATATAATGGTAGGAGAAAACATGGCTGAGAAGACGAATTATAAAAATGAAAAACAAAATTCATTTTCGGCAATCAAATTGGTTGACGTCAGTTTCAGTTATGGAACCGATGAGGAAGAAGCTGACAGCAGTAAGGAAAAAGAGAAGGCCCTGGACGGTGTATCATTTGAGATAATGCAGGGTGAGTATATAGCAATTCTCGGTCACAACGGCTCCGGAAAATCAACAATGGCAAAATTAATAAGCGCATTGGAAGTACCCACAGAGGGCGATATATATATACTTGGAAATAATACAAAAGGCGAAGAGAATTTCAGTGAGATCAGGAAGAATACTGCAATTGTTTTCCAAAATCCGGATAATCAGATAGTCGGTGCAACAATAGAAGAGGATGTAGCATTCGGCCCTGAAAATCTCGGAATACCGAATCCGGAATTAAGACAAAGAGTTGATGAGAGTCTTAAAAGAGTAGGACTCTATGAATTAAAAGAACGCGAGGCGGCCAGACTGTCAGGAGGACAGAAGCAAAAACTTGCGATAGCAGGAGCGTTGGCGATGCATCCGAAGATTCTAATTTTGGATGAAGCAACATCTATGCTTGATCCGAAGGCACGAGATGAATTTTTGGAATTGGTAGAAAGATTAACTAAAGAGAATCATCTGACTCTGATTACTATAACTCATGACATGAATGAGGCTATGAGAGCTGACAGGATATTTGTACTTGATACCGGTAAAATATGTCTTGAGGGAAAACCGGAAGATATATTTGAGGATGAGAAAAGAATTGTCGGTTTAGGTTTGGAATTACCACATCATATAAAGCTTGCAAATGATATAGCAAGAGCAACCGGAATAGAACCGAATAAAGAATGCTTCGCCGATATTCAGTCAACAGTTCAATATATAAAGGAAACTGTAAAGAAAGCCAATATTAAGAATGTTTTGACAGAATCTCACGAGAAACACCAAAAAAACGGAAATATACTTACAGCAGAGAATCTCGTATATTCATATGATAACCGCAAGGCTCCTGTGCTTAACGGGGTCAGTTTTGATGTAGAAGAAGGTGAAATGCTTGCACTGATTGGTAAGAGCGGGTGCGGCAAGACAACACTTATCTCGCATCTTAATGCCGTTATGAAGGCAACTTCCGGGGTTGTAAAAGTAAATACCCGTGACGGAAAAGTTCTGAAAACGAACAATAAAAAGGATATTAAGCACATTCGTGAGAATGTTGGTTTAGTGTTCCAATATCCGGAATATCAGCTTTTCGAGGAGACGGTATATAAAGATATAGAATTCGGTTTGAAGAAACAGGGTAAGAATGAGGAAGAGCGCAAAAAAATAATAGAGAATACAGTTAAGTTGGTAGGACTCAAACCTAAAATATTGAATAAGAGTCCGTTTGAATTATCCGGTGGCCAAAAAAGACGTGTGGCAATAGCAGGAGTTTTGGCAATGGAGCCTCGTATACTTGTGCTTGATGAGCCTGCTGCCGGACTTGATCCTAAGAGTAAAAACGATATGTTTTTGATTATTGATAATCTTAAGAGACATGGGGTGACAATAATTATTGTGTCTCACAATATGGATGACGTTATCAGATTTTCGGACCGTGTGCTGATTTTAAGCGACGGTAAGACTCTTGAGGCTAAGGATACCTCGGTAAGCTTTGCTGATTGTGAATTATTGAACCGTCTGGGTATAAAAAGGCCGGTTTTACACAGCCTTTTGGACATGATTATAGAACCAAAAGATAAAGAGACTCAGCAGAGAATTGCAGGTGTCAGGGATTATGACGATGCGGTAGAATTAATATTAAAGGAGGCAGCCAAAGTATGAGCGGTGAGATAAGTCTCGGCCGTTATGTTGAAGGTGATTCTCCTTTACATAAATTGGACCCGAGAATAAAAATAGTAATGTTTTTCTTATACATGGTAGTAGTGTTCACTGTATCTGTTCCACAGGTTATGGCAATGCTGGCATTATGTTTGATGCTCCAGATTATTGTTGCAAGGCTGCCGCTCAAGGTTATAGGCACCAGTATTACACCGGTGCTGCCTGTGGCTGTGTTTATATTTATATTAAATGCAGTGACCAATAAAAAGGGTGATGTTGTTTTCAGCAGATGGATAATAACGATTACGGATATAGGACTTAAAAATGCGACCATAACTGCTATAAGACTTATTTTAATGATTGTATCTACAAGTATTTTTCTTACGCTTACAACAACTCCGCTCAAAATATCGGAAGCCCTTGAAAGTCTGTTGGCTCCGTTGAAGCTTATAAAGTTTCCTGTACATGAATTAAGCATGATGATGTCAATTGCGCTGAGATTTATTCCTACGCTGATTGAAGAAACAGATAAAATAATGAAGGCCCAGGTATCAAGAGGTGCTGATTATGATACAGGAAGTATAGTTAACAGAATCAAGGGATACACGACAATCCTTATTCCGCTTTTGATTTCAAGCTTTAAAAGAGCTGACGAGCTGGCAATAGCTATGGATGCGAGATGTTATCACGGCGGAGAGGGAAGAACCAAATTGAACCCGCTTAAGCTGACAATGAAAGATATACTTATCGGTCTCTTTATGCTTCTTTGTGCAGTAGCATTGTTGGTATTAAATAATATTTGGAAGTAACATATTATATTTTGCAGATATGTGTGATAAAATGACAGAGTTGTCTGCGGCAAAGTGACAAAACGCGTACAGGCAGCGATATGAGGACAAGTTTTTACGGATGGGGGACAATTAAATGGCTTATTATGTAGGTATTGATTTGGGCGGTACCAACATTAAGGCCGGTATAGTTACAGATACCGGTGAGATGTTAAACAGAAGCTCAATTAAGACAAATGCAAATCGCCCTATGGAAGAGATTATTCATGATATGGGCAAACTCGCACTGACTGTTATCAAGGATGCAAAACTTGATGTTAAGGATATTAAGGCAATCGGTATAGGTTCACCGGGAACACCTGACAATAAAGAAGGTGTACTTGTTTATTCCAACAATCTTCCTTTCAATATGGCGCCTATGCGTAAATTGATAAAGGATATTGTTAATCTCCCGGTTTATATAGACAACGATGCCAATTGTGCAGGAATGGCAGAGGCAGTTGCAGGTGCAGCAAAGGGTGTTAAGAATTCGGTTACAATCACGCTTGGTACCGGAATAGGTGCCGGAGTAATCGTAAACGGCAGAATTTATTCAGGATTCAATCAGGCCGGTTCCGAGTTTGGCCATACGGTACTTGTATCAGGCGGAGAGCCATGCTCTTGCGGCCGTAAGGGTTGCTTTGAGAAGTACGGTTCTGCAAGTGCGCTTGTAAGAATGACTAAAGAAGCTGCGGAGAAGAATCCTTCCTCAAAACTGAATCAGGTGATTAAAGATGAAGGCAAGATAAATGCGAAGATAGCTTTTAAAGCTATGCGTATGGGCGATCAGGTTGCTGCTGATGTAGTTGATCAATACACAGATTATTTGGCAGACGGACTTGCAAATGCAATTAATGCTTTTATGCCTGAGGTTCTTGTAATCGGCGGCGGTGTATGTAACGAAGGTGATCCGCTTCTTAAGCCGCTTCAGGAGAAGACAATGTCACGTCCTTACTTCGGACCGGGTGTAAAAAAGACAGTCATTAAGCTTGCCGAGATGGGTAACGATGCCGGTATTGTCGGTGCTGCTATGATGGGTAAATCCTGTGTTGATGACGGAATTGAAGGATAATTGAGACTTTATATGCAAACGCACGGAATTGAAGAGTTCCGTGCGTTTTTTGTTGAATTTTTCTATCGGATAACATAATATAGGTTAGGTCTGATGATACAGAGTTATTCTTTTCGAAAAGGAAAACAAAACGGTGGAGCGAGTTTTTATTGTAACTGAATATGACGGAACGGACTATGTCGGTTATCAGTATCAGGATAACGGCCCTTCGGTTCAGGGCGAGCTCCAAAATGCGCTTACTCAGGTGTATAAAGAGGAGATTAAAGTAACCGGCTGTTCAAGAACAGATGCCGGAGTTCACGCTCGCGGCCATGTCAGCCATTTTGATGCACCGTTTCATATAGACGCGGACAGAATACCGTATGCGGTAAATGCTTTCCTTCCTGAGAATATTGCAGTGAAGTCGGCATATTATGTATCGGAGGAGAAGTCGGCACGATTTGATACAAAAGGTAAACGTTATTGCTACAGACTTTATACCGGTCGTACCCGAAGTCCGCTTTTGTCGCGATATGCCTATTATGTTGCAGGGAATCTTGATTTGGCGAAAATGCAAAGTGCGGCTGAATATTTCGCAGGAGAACACGATTTTGCATCTTTTTGTGCTTCGGGCGGAAGTCAGATTACGACAATAAGACGAATTCACGAGGTGCTTGTAGCCCGTTCGGAGCAGAATCCGAACATAATCGAGATAACCGTCTCGGGTGAGGCTTTTCTTTATAATATGGTGAGAATCATTGCCGGAACCCTTCTTGATGTTGGGCAGGGAAGGATTTTACCGGAAGCAATTCCGACAATAATAAACAGCTGCGACAGAAGACGTGCCGGACGTACACTTCCGCCTTCAGGTCTCACGCTCGAAGAGGTTTTCTATTGATTTTCTTCTCGAAAACCTTGATTTACAATGTATAATAAGTAAGGAAATTAACAGAGGCGGTTATTATGTCTGAGAAATTAAAATCATTAAGTGTTGAAGAGACTGTTGAAATCGGTCATAAGCTGGCGGCAAGACTTGTATCGGGAGATATAGTAACGCTTGACGGCGATTTGGGTGCGGGTAAAACCGTAATTACCAGGGGAATAACCGAAGCGCTTGATATAAATGCACGCGTGTGTTCACCGACCTATACAATTGTTAATGAGTATACAGGCGATGAAGACAGCAAAGTGCCGGCAGTTTTCCATTTCGATACCTACAGACTTACCGGTTCCGATGATTTTCTGGACAGCGGTCTCGATGAGTATTTTTACAGAGACGGTATCTGTATAATTGAATGGAGCAGTGTTATTGAAGACTTACTTGAAGATATGAATGAAAGAAGAATAGTTCGTGTTACCATAACGGGTACGGGAGACGAACGCGATATCAATATAGAAGGATTATAAACAGGAGACTATATGCGTATTTTGGCAATGGATACCAGCAACAGTACTTGCTGTGCCGGCTTGTATGACGGCGACAAAGAGTTAAGCTATAAGCTTAGCTTTGAGAAACGTACACACTCGGAGACTTTTATGCCGCTGGTGCATGAGGTTATGCAAGAAAACGGCCTTAAGCACAGTGATTTGGATGCTTATGCCGTGACTGTAGGTCCGGGTTCTTTTACAGGAATAAGAATCGGATTATCCTTTGTTAAAGGAATGGCAGCAGCAAGTGATGTTAAGTGTATACCTGTATCTTCCGTTGAGGCATTGGCAAGAAGCGTAGATCCTGTCGATACGCCGAAGGACAAAACGATATTTATCTCTTGTTTTGAGGCACGCAATAACAGGGTATTTGCCGGTGTTTTTACGGCAGATAATTATATGCGCCTTATTCCGGATAATGCTTATAATGCCGATGACTTAATTGCAATATTACGTAAAATGACCATTATCGGTGACATGAATTTTATCGTTATAGGTGACGGAAGTAATACAGTTAACAAGGCAATAAATAACAGTGATTTTTGTACAGAGGTTTTGTCCGTAAATTATGCTCCCGGGGCGGTTATTTTGCCTAAGGGTATATACGGTGCCGCCAAGAAGCTTATTGATAATTTGTATGAACCTGTTTCTGCTTTGAATTTGGAACCGATGTATTGTGCCAAGGCACAGGCGGAACGTTTGAGAATAAAATACAATCCTGCCAATGACTGAGATGAGTGCCGATGTTGTATACAGAAAAGCATCAGCTTCCGATTCTGATGCAATATTAGCTTTGGAAAACAACTGTATGTCACATCCGTGGAATATACAGTTGATTAATGACTTACTCTGCAATCCTAACGGCGGTGCTTTTGTGGCGTGTTTCAATAACGGGAATGATGTAAAAGGCTATGTAGGATATACATATGTTTTGGATGAGATGGAGATAGGCAACATTTGTGTTATGGAAGACTGTAGGCGTATGGGTGTAGCTATGGGACTTCTTGATACATTGGTGAAGTTTTGCAGTGAACATGCAATAAGCAAAATATTTTTGGAAGTTAATTCTTCAAATTACGGAGCTATTGCTCTTTATGATAAATTCGGTTTTGTTAAGTATTCAGTACGCAAGGACTATTACGGCAAAGGACAAAATGCCGATATGATGGTTTTATCCGTTTAATATATACACATTACGCAAATAAAAACATCGTACCTAACGATACGATGTCTAAGTGGAGCGGGATACGAGACTTGAACTCGCGACTTTCACCTTGGCAAGGTGACACTCTACCACTGAGTTAATCCCGCAGGAGTTATTTTGTCAACCGACAAGGGATATTATATTGAGAATGGAGTGATTTGTCAATAACTTTTTTGATTATTTTTTACTGTGGAGTATAATACACATGTCAATTGAGAAATAAATATTTCCGAACGGGAGAAAAAACATGGAAATGCAGGCTTTAATAAATCGAATCAATGAACTCAGCAGAAAATCAAAAACAGCTGAAGGTCTTACTCAGGAAGAGAAAGAAGAGCAGACCGTACTTCGTAATGAGTATCGTAAGGCTTTTATGGCAAATCTCGGAGCGCAACTGGATTCTATGTCAATAAAGAATCCGGACGGTTCAATAACAAAAGTGAAGAAAAAATAACTTATTGACAATAGCAAACCATAAGTTGTAGAATTACGAAGTAATTTAATATTACTAAAGGCGAAGACGAAGAGAAGTAGTTTGAATTATCGCTCACAGAGAGCAGGGGTAGGTGAGATCCTGCAGAATGAAATTCAAACGAATAACACTTTAACAGCCGCGATGTGAAAGGAAACGAGTAGCTGAGCCGTGAGCCTCGCGTAAAGAAGGCAAGGTTTGATAGAACCGAAGAGTGATTGTTGTTTATACAACAGTAAATCAGGTGGCACCGCGATATTAATCGTCCTGAGCAGTTGGAATTCTGCTTGGGATTTTTTGTTTTCGGCAGAATTTGTAACGGGCATTTGATTGTGGAAAAGCTTATGGATAGCTTTTCGAGAAAGAGGTGACAAAAATGGGAACAATTACTATTCCTGACGGATACAGAAGTCCGCAGACAATCAGAGAGACTGAAGTAGCCATTAAAGAGGTTAAGGACTACTTTGAGAGAGCTTTGGCAGACGCGCTTAACCTTACGAGAGTATCAGCTCCGCTTTATGTTTATCCGGAGTCCGGTTTGAATGACAACCTGAACGGTGTTGAACGTCCGGTAACCTTTGATATTAAGGAACAGAACGGTAAGGAAGTCGAGATTGTACATTCACTTGCAAAGTGGAAGAGAATGGCGCTTAAGGATTATGGTTTTAAGGCCGGTGAAGGTCTGTACACGGATATGACTGCCATAAGACGTGACGAGGAGACAGATAACATTCATTCCCTTTATGTTGATCAATGGGACTGGGAGAAGGTTATTACAAGAGAGGAACGCAATATCGATACTCTTAAGGAAACCGTATTCAGAATTTATATGGCAATCAAGCAGACTGAGTTCTATATGTGCGGTAAGTATCATTTTATGGATCCTTTTCTTCCGAGTGAGATTACATTTTTAACTACTCAGGAGCTTGAGGATATGTATCCTGATAAGTCCTCCAAGGAAAGAGAGAATCTTGCTGCCAGAAAGTACGGAGCTGTTTTTTTGATGCAGATAGGAGATAAACTGAAGTCAGGTGAGAGACATGACGGACGTGCACCGGATTATGACGATTGGAAGCTTAACGGTGATATTCTTGTTTATTATCCTGTGCTTGATATTTCTCTGGAGTTGTCTTCAATGGGTATTCGTGTTGATGCGGAATCGATGAGAGAACAGCTTAAAAAGGCTTCCTGTGAGTCTCGGGCAGAGCTTCCTTTCCAAAAGGCGGTTTTAAATGACGAGCTTCCGCTTACAATCGGCGGAGGTATAGGTCAATCCAGAATATGTATGTTCTTCCTGCAAAGAGCACATATAGGCGAGGTACAGTCGTCTGTATGGCCGGAGGACGTGGTAAGGAAGGCTAAAGATAACGGCGTCAATCTTCTTTAATATTTACCCGTACGAGTTACATTACCCGACTTGTCTTTGAAGATAAGTCGGGTTTTATATACTCTGCCTTTTTGATATAATCCATCTGTATAATCGGAGGTGGTTCTAATGAAGAAGCTTATTTCAGAATTGATGGCTGTTGTACTTTTGTTTTCGGGATGTACAAACACACAGGGCGTGAAGACTTCGGATAAAAATGAGAACGACGATAGCACCGTTCAAACAGAAACACAAACGCAGGAAGCAAAAACTTCAACAATAACCGAGACTGAATCGACAACTGCAGTTACAGATGATAATTCAAATGTAACTTCAACCACAACCGACGCTGTAATAGGTACGATAACCGGTACCGGTTATGAGGGAATTCCCGGAACCGGAAATTATAACTATGGTGAAGCTTTACAGAAATCTCTGATTTTCTATGAACTGCAACGAAGCGGAAAATTGCCGCAAGATACCAGATGTAATTGGCGAGGAGATTCCTGTATATCTGACGGTGCGAGCGAAGGCTTGGATCTCTCGGGCGGTTGGTTTGATGCAGGAGATAATGTAAAATTCAATCTTCCGATGGCATATACTGCTTCAGTATTGGCATGGTCTGTTTTTGAGACACCGGAAGCTTATTCCGAGTCGGGTCAATTGGAATATGCACTCGGTAATATAAGATGGGCTAACGAGTATTTTATTAAGTGCCATCCGGAGGACGAAATATATTATTATCAAGTCGGTAACGGTTCACAGGATCATTCATGGTGGGGACCTTGTGAAGTTATCGAAAATGAGATGGAAAGACCATGTTACAAGGTGGATTCCGATAACCCCGGTTCGGCTGTTACGGCAGAGACTGCAGCTTCATTGGCGCTTTGTTCACTGATATGGAAAGAATCGGATCCCGATTTTGCCGATGAATGTCTTAAGCATGCCAAAAGCCTTTATGAATTTGCCGAGAAATATAAAAGTGATTCAGGTTATACGGCAGCCAACGGTTTTTATGATTCATGGAGCGGATTTTATGATGAGCTCGCATGGGCCGGAGTTTGGCTTTATTATGCTACTGATGACAGTTCATATATAGATAAGTCAGAGGAATATTATAAGCAGGCGGGACATGATTCTGACTGGGCCTTTTGTTGGGATGATGTTCATATAGGTGCTGCACTTATGCTGGCACAAATAACCGGTAAGGACGAATATAAATCAGAGATAGAGAAGCACCTTGATTTTTGGACCGATGATATAGCTTATACTCCTAAGGGATTGGCATGGCTTGACAGCTGGGGTTCCTTAAGATATGCGACTACAACCGCATTTATTGCAGAAATATATGCTCATTCAGATATGTGTGCGGAGGATAAGGCTTCCGATTACATGAAGTTTGCCCAAAGTCAGGCTGATTATGCACTGGGGGCATCGGGAAGATCGTTTCAGATAGGTTACGGAGAGAATTATCCTGTACATCCTCATCACAGGACCGCACAGGGTTCTTATTGCGATAATATGAATGAGCCGCAGAATGCAAGACATATTCTGTGCGGTGCTCTAGTAGGCGGTCCTGATGCAAATGACTCCTATACGGATGAGGTGTCAAATTATAATACCAATGAGGTTGCATGTGATTACAATGCCGGTTTTACAGGACTTTTGGCATACCTGTACAGTGAGTATCACGGTGAGACTATAAAGGACTTCGGATGCTTTGAAGAACCGACAATTAACGAATATTCTTGTGAGGCATCAATAAATACCGAAGGGAACGGATTTACGGAAATTAAAGTCGTTGCATACAATGAGACGGCATGGCCTGCAAGAACTCCTGAGAACAATGAACTCCGATATTTTATTGATTTATCCGAGGTTGTTGAGGCAGGTTATTCTGCAGATGACGTTACCATATCCTCAAACTATATGCAGGATGCTGTTATTAACGGTATCGGTGTCTGGAATGAGGAAGATGATATTTATTATTTGTCGGTGTCCTTTGATGAAGCAAAATTCTATCCGGGCGGTCAGAGCGAATACAAAAAAGAAATACAGGTCAGATTAATAGGACCTGACGGTATATGGGACAGCAGTAATGATCCTTCATATCAGGGACTTCAGAGCGGAAGTATGTCAGACGGAATTAACCTTGCAATGTACGAGAACGGTTCTTTAGTATACGGAACGGAGCCGGGTGAAGGCGGAAATTCAAAAATTATTATAAGTGATACCGCTTCAACATCTCAAAATTCATCTTCTGAAGCAAACGTAAATTCCGAAGCGAATACAAACACTGATACCGGAAACAATACAAGCGGAACCGTTGAGAGCGAGGACTTAACAGTTACAATTAACTATAACAATAACGGAAATCAGACAAACTGCATTGCCGGAGAATTAAAGATTACAAATAACGGCGATACCGCAATAGCCGTAAATGAGTTAAAGATATTGTATTATCTTACAAATGATGACAACAAGAGTCTCGATTTTGCTTGCTATCATGCAGCTGTTTTGGGTGCTGACGGCTCATATAATCCTATTACCGACTTCAGCGGAAAATATGATAAAATAGATAGCGGGTCAGATTTATTTGATACTGTTTGCGTAATGACAACTGACAGCAGTTTGAGTGTTTCTAAAGGGGCTTATTTAACAATAAGTTTCTCGATTAATTGCTCCGACTGGTCTGTGATGAATACAGATAATGATTATTCATTCCGGAAGCCTGATAATATTGTTATTCAAAACAGAGATACTGTTATTTTTGGCGAACAACCATGATTTTTGTAACCATCGGCAAATAAATTCGAGTTTATTTACAGGAGAGCATAGTGACAATGATGGAAGACAGTATGATAGTTACACTTTATTGGAATCGTGATGAGAATGCTATCACGGAAACTCAAATAAAGTATGAACGTTATCTTACAACAGTAGCACTGAACATTCTGAATAATCTTGAGGATTCAACAGAATGTGTCAATGATACCTATCTTGGGGCATGGAATTCTATTCCGCCGCAAAGACCATCGGCGTTATCTGCTTATCTTGCCAAAATAACCCGAAGGATCTCAATAGATCGATATCGCTATAAGAATGCCGGCAGACGTGCCGGTTCCAATTACGATTCATCTCTTGAGGAACTCAGCGAGACCGTAGGAGACAGTGTTGAAGTGAAAGCAGAGGAAACCACTAATCCTGTAAGCGATGGTGAAGAGAAACTGAGACATGATTTGATTATGAAATTCATTGCTTCATTAAGCGATGATTCAAGGAAACTGTTCATAGGAAGATATTTCTATATGGATTCAGTTAAGGATTGTGCAGCTTATCTCAATATATCTGAAGCAAAAGCCAAAACAACATTGTTCAGAATGAGGCAGGATTTGAAAAGCTTTCTTGCAAAGGAGGGTTTTTTCTCATGAAAAACAATGATAATAACAAAATCAATGATTTCAATAATGACAAAAACGCTGAACTTCTTATGGATATAATAGGGACGATTGATGATGATGTTTTAAACGAGACTGCATTGCTTCGTGAGAAGTATTTCAACAATAAGAGGACAGTCAGCAGCTTGTCTGACAGTGTGAAAGAAAATGATAAGAATGACAGTATATTTAAATTCTCGCATGAAGAACCGGAGGGAAATATAAATAAAGCAAAGACTACATCTCTCCCGGTAAGCAGAATAAAACGTGTAATTCCGTATATTTCTGCTGCCGCTGTGTTTGTTTTAGTTGCAGGAAGTATATATTTTGCAATGTCTGACAGTTTTGATAAAAGCGCTGATTCGTTTGAAAACGCTCAGTATCTCAGCGAGGCTACTACACGTGTAAACAGTTTATATGATGGTTTTGGGGCAGAAGCGGAAGAAACAACAGCCGAAGACTCGTCAAAACGAAGCAACGACGTTGATATGTATAATGCAGAGACAGAAGACGAATCGATATTAAATGACGGGCATATAGAGGGATGGGGAATTCCCGATTCTTCAGTCGACAACAACATTAAGTATATTGGAGGCGGCTTTATGATGACTCAGGATATGTCTGTGCTGATGTATTTTGATACTGTCACCGAAAGCTTAAAGACTTATGAATTAGTTGATGAAGAAGATTACGATTTGTATATAAAAGATTTTGCTATCTATGATGATGAATTAAGTGTAAAATTACATGGCAGCACCTGCTTATATGAGTTGGTTGCCGACAAAATTGAATTAGCAGATATGAATACGGATATCGATAGTTTCCTTATTTATGAGGATGAGAATTTTGTCAGGTATTTGTACGTATTGAATAACGATTAAGGAGAAAACAAAAATGAGAATTCTTGTATCCGGCGGAACCGGTTTTATCGGTTCGCACACAACAGTGGAACTTATAAAAAGCGGTCATGAAGTAGTAATATTTGATAATCTCAGCAACTCGAAAATCGATGTTTTGGATAGTATTCAGACATTAACCGGAGTAAAGCCGAAGTTTTTTAAGGCTGATATGCTTAATAAGGATGACTTGAAGCAAATTTTCGAGGAATATAAAAAGGAAAATAAAAATTTTGATGCAGTAATTCATTTTGCCGGACTTAAGGCGGTAGGCGAATCTGTAGCAAAGCCGGTTATGTACTATAAAAATAACATAGCAGGCACACTTAACTTAATAGAAGTGATGAATGAATATAATTGTAAAAAGATTATTTTCAGTTCTTCTGCGACTGTTTACGGAAGTCCGAAGTCAGTACCTATATCGGAGGATTTTGAGCTTCATACAACAAATCCATACGGTAACACTAAGCTTATGCAGGAAAATATTCTGAGTGATATTACAGTGGCAGACAAGGAGTGGAGTGTAGTTTTACTCAGATATTTCAATCCTATAGGAGCGCATGAATCCGGTTTGATCGGTGAGGATCCGAACGGAATTCCTAATAATCTGATGCCTTATATTGTTAAGGTGGCAGATAAGAAAATTGAGATTTTGGGTGTATTCGGTGATGATTACGATACTCCGGACGGAACAGGTGTCAGAGATTATATCCACGTTGTCGATTTGGCAAGGGGACATGTATGTGCACTTAATAAGGTTGTTAATTCAACCGGTGTAAATATTTACAATCTTGGTACGGGAAAAGGTTATTCTGTTTTGGATGTAGTTAAGACATTCGAGAAGGTGAATAATGTACCGGTTCCATATGTAATTAAGGGAAGAAGACCGGGAGATATAGCAGAATGCTATGCTAATCCGGCTAAAGCAAAGGAAGAGCTTAACTGGGAAGCTGAATTTGATCTTGAGAGAATGTGTAAAGATGCCTGGAATTATGTAAAAACAAACAAGTAACAGCAAGGCATAGGGAGGCAAATATGAGTGATTTCAGCGGTTTTATGCACGGAGTGAATCTTGGCGGATGGCTGTCGCAGTGCGTGCACACTGATGAGCATTATGATACGTTTATTACAGAGAAGGATATCGCCGTAATTAAGAGTTGGGGCCTGGATCATGTGCGAATTCCTGTTGATTATGAACTTGTGGAGGATAAAGAAGGAAACTATAAGGAATCCGGATTTAAATATATAGAGAAGGCTGTTATGTGGTGCAGACAAAACGGTCTTAATATGATTCTCGATCTTCATAAGACATATGGTTATTCTTTTGATCCGGGTTATAAAGAAGAAGGTTTTTTTGATTCTGCAAAGTATCAGGAGAGATTTTATAAGCTTTGGGAACAGTTTGCTTCAAGATTCGGTTCAAACGGTGATATGCTTGCGTTCGAGCTTCTTAATGAGGTTACATCAAAGGATTATTGTGACAAATGGAATGAAGTGGCGGATATATGCATTAAACGCATTCGTAAGATTTGTCCTGATATAAAGATTTTGGTAGGCGGATATTGGAATAACAGTGTTGAGGCAGTTCCTGATTTGGCTTTGCCGCAGGATGAGAATATAATTTATAATTTTCATTGTTATGAGCCACTTATTTTTACACACCAAGGCGCACCTTGGGTAGCAGGAATGGACACTTCATTCAGAATGAAATTGAATTCTCCTTATTCATATTATGAAGAGATGACGATAAAAAATATAAGTCAGGACTGCGCCAAGTACGAAGGCTTTAATCCCGACAGTACGCCTGATATCTCATACTTTGAAAACCTTTTCAAGGAGGCTATAGAGATAGCAGCAGAACGCAACACATGCCTTTATTGCGGAGAGTTCGGTGTTATCGATCGTGCGTCACCGGAAGAAACATTAGAATGGTATAAGCTTATATGTGCGACATTTGATAAGTATGGAATAGGTCGTGCATGCTGGAGCTATAAGAAGATGGATTTCGGAATCAGTGATTCCCGTATGGATTCTGTTCGAAAAGGGATCATAGAAGTACTATAAAATTATTCGACCGTTATTTTTTGATTTACTCAGTGAAGGGAGACTCATATGAAAGCACTGTTTGTCGGCGGAACCGGAACCATCAGCATGGCAATTACCAAACTTTTGGTTGAGAAAGGCTGGGATGTTTTTCTTATTAACAGAGGTTCGAGAACGTCGGAACTTCCGGCTGAGGTAAATGTAATTAATCTTGATATCAATGATGAGGATAGGGTTAAGGAAGCGATATAGGGGATAAAGCCAATTCCGTAGTATTCGATAACAGCAAGCTTTTGGCTGCGGTTCCGGGCTTTCATGCTGAGATTACTGCCGCTCGCGGAATTGATATGACGGTTCAGAATGTTTTAAAGCATCCTGAGCTTCAGAAAGAAGATCCTGAGTTTGACAGATGGTGTGATAAAGTAATTGATGTGCTTGAGGAAGCAAAAGCAAAATTCTGAGATTGATTAACTGAATAAAAGAACAACAAAAAAGGAATGTATCTGAAGCTTATAAAAGCAGAGACATTCCTTTATTATTGTGTGTTTAAGCAAGCCCTTTGACAGATACGTATGGCAATCAGTCTCTTCTGAACAAATCTCTGGTATAAACCTTATCCTGAACGTCATCAAGCAAAACATCATATCTGTTGGCGATGATTACGTCTGTTTCTCTCTTAAACTCATCAATGTCATTTACTATGACATCACCAAAGAAAGTAGAACCATTCTCAAGAGTCGGCTCGTAAATAATAACTTTGGCACCGTTCGCCTTTATACGACGAATGACACCCTGAATTGAGCTTTGACGGAAATTGTCGGAATTGGATTTCATAGTAAGACGGTATACTCCGACAGTTACTTTCTTCTCTTTATGAGCATCATATCTGTCGTCGTAAGCATAATATCCGGCCTGCTTGAGAACACGTTCCGATATAAACTCTTTACGTGTACGATTGGATTCAACAATGGCATTAATCAAATTCTCCGGGACATCTGCAAAATTAGCGAGAAGCTGTTTTGTGTCCTTAGGGAGACAGTAACCGCCGTAACCGAAGGAAGGATTGTTATAATGTGTTCCGATACGAGGATCCAGGCAAACACCGTCAATAATTGAACGTGTATCAAGTCCTTTAAGCTCGGCATAAGTATCAAGCTCATTAAAATAACTTACACGTAATGCAAGATAAGTGTTGGCAAAGAGCTTTACAGCCTCGGCTTCCGTGAAGCCCATGAATAATGTATCGATATTCTCCTTGATTGCACCTTCCTGAAGAAGTCCGGCAAAGGTTTTTGCTGCCTCAACAAGTCGAGGATTATCCATATCTGTTCCAACGATTATTCTTGAAGGATAGAGATTATCATAGAGAGCACGACTTTCACGTAAAAATTCGGGACTGAAAAGAATGTTGTCAGTGCCCTTACGTTCACGTATGGCTTTTGTAAAGCCTACCGGGATGGTTGATTTGATAATCATAACCGCATTTGGGTTATACTTCATAACCAAATCTATTACAGCTTCAACTGCTGATGTATCAAAAAAATTCTTCTCGCTGTCATAATTGGTCGGTGCGGCAATGATGACAAAATCTGCATTACTGTAAGCCAATTCTGCATCAAGCGTAGCTGTTAAATCCAATTCTTTTGTTGCCAGATACTCTTCAATTTCTGCGTCAACAATAGGCGATTTCTTATTGTTTATCAATTCGATTTTTTCCGGAATTATGTCTACTGCGTAAACTTTGTTATGCTGTGAAAGAAGAACAGCATTACTTAAACCTACATAACCTGTACCTGCAATTGCTATATTCATTTCTCTAAATCCTCTCATAAACTGTATACAGTGAACTTAATTGTATCATAATAGTGGTATTTATGGGTAATCTTTTCGGCAAAAAGACAATACTATAAAGTAATGAAGTTGTGTATAATAAATTGATTAATTCTGCAGGAGATATGAAAATGAAGTTAATTATACAGATTCCTTGCTATAACGAGGCAGAGACCTTGGAGATAGCATTAAATGATTTGCCTAAGCACATTGACGGAATAGACGAGATTGAATATTTAATTATTAATGACGGAAGTAAAGATAAAACTGTTGAGGTTGCCAAAAACTGGGGTGTTGATTATGTTGTGAACTTCAAGCAGAACAAGGGACTTGCTAAGGGCTTTATGGCAGGTCTTGATGCAGCACTTAGATGCGGTGCCGATATAATTGTTAACACAGATGCAGATAATCAGTATTGCGGTGAGGATATAGCTAAGATAGTTGAACCTATCCTGAAGGGAGAGGCAGATATTGTTATCGGTGAACGTCCGATTGACAAGACAGCACATTTCTCTTTCGTAAAGAAAAAGTTACAGCATTTCGGAAGCTGGGTTGTAAGAAAGGCTTCAAAAACAGATATTCCTGATGCTCCGAGCGGATTCAGAGCATACAGCCGTGAGGCAGGACTCAGATTGAATGTAGTAAATGAATATACATATACTCTTGAACAGATAGTACAGGCAGGAAGATCCAAAATTGCCATTACCTCTGTTCCGATAAGAACAAACGGAGAATTACGTCCTTCACGACTTTTCCACAGTATGATGGGCTATGTAAAGCGTTCAATGGTTACAATTGTAAGAGCTTACCTTATGTATAAGCCGTTTAAGTTCTTTACGATGATGTCACTTATACCGCTTGCTGCAGGTTTGGGTCTCGGAATCAGATTTTTGGTTTTGCTGGCTCAGGGTCAGGGTTCCGGTAATGTTCAGTCGCTTATTTTGTGTTCGTTGTTGATAATGATTGCTGCACTCATTTGGGTAGTAGGCCTCCTTGCCGATGTCATCGCAGCAAACAGAAAGCTTCTTGAAGATGTTCAGAGAAGAGTTCGTGACCTCGATTATAAGTTGAATTC